>CAWVWF010000199.1:0-5716 GCA_963933885.1 uncultured Flavobacteriales bacterium
TTCATCGAAATTTGCACCACTATTTTTGATTGCCTCATCTGCAGCTAAAATTGCATATTGTGTGAATGCATCATATTTTCTACCTTCTTTTCTATCAAAAAAATCAGCTGGATTATAATCTTTTACTTCGCATGCAAATTTAGTTTTGAATTTTGAAGCATCAAATTTAGTAATTGGTCCAGCACCAGACTTTCCAGCCTTAATGTTTTCCCAAAAATCTTGATAATTATTTCCAAGTGGCGTGATAGCCCCCATTCCAGTTACAACAACTCTTCTCATCTTTTTCTTCTTAAATTAGAATGGATTATCCCATATTATGATATACGTTCTGTACATCATCATCATCATCAAATTTGGCTAAAAGCTTTTCAACTTCTTCAATTTGTTCGTCATTTAGCTCTTTTGTATCATGAGGTATTCTTTCAAAACCGGAAGAAACGATTTCAATTTTCAATTCTTCTAATTGAGCTTGGATTGCACCGAAATTCTGGAATTCTCCGTAGATTACAATCTTATCTTCGTCTTCAAATAACTCTTCAATACCAAAGTCAATCAGTTCTAATTCAAGCTCTTCGATATCTCTTCCTTCTTTGAGTATATTGAAATTACATTGATGTGTAAACATGAATTCTAAAGAACCTGAAGTTCCAAGACTACCACCATTTCTAGTGAAGTAACTTCTAACGTTAGCAACAGTTCTTTGATTATTATTGGTTGCCGTTTCAACAAAAATTGCGATTCCGTGTGGACCGTATCCTTCAAAATTTACGGGTTTGTAATCTGCAGTATCCTTGTCTGATGCTTTTTTTATAGCTCTTTCAACATTTTCCTTAGGCATATTCGCAGCCTTCGCATTTTGTATAACAGCTCTTAATCGTGAATTTGATTCAGGATCTGGACCTCCGTCCTTAACAGCCATTAAAAGATCTTTACCTATTCTAGTAAAGGCCTTAGCCATTGCACCCCATCTTTTAAATTTTCTTGCTTTTCTAAATTCAAATGCTCTTCCCATTGTGAAATATCTTATAAACTCAAAAATACCAAATTGAAGTTGAAATGAAGTTTATATTTGAAATAAATTGAAAAACGACTTTAAAGAAGCTCTTTAAAGTCGTTTTTACAATAAATTATTAGTGTTTAGCGAATAAGAGATACGATTCCAGTTGTCTCTTCAACTTTGTTCTTAAATTTATCTTTTGAAACGATCTTCCATACATAGGTATCGATTTGACAAGGAGATCCATTTGATTTATATGTTCCATCCCAACCCTCATATGGGTTTTTAGATTCCCAGATTCTATTTCCCCATCTATCATATATTAGGAATAAATACTGGTCCTTTATATGATTTTTACCATAAGGATAAAACAGCTCATTAAGGTTATCTCCATTTGGTGTAAAGGCATTTGGAATGTATAAAGAATAGTAATCCCAAATTATAGCAGATTTTAAAATTGTATCAGAACACCATCCATTTGAAGCTATGAGTTGAATATCAACAGTATCTTGTTCTTCAATTGCATAACTAACGATTAGATTATTATCCGTGTTAAGCAAATCCCTACCTGGTGAAAATCCCCATGTGTAGTCTGTTGCATTTTCGCTTGTATTTGTTGTGTAAACTTTAGGATCTTTAATACTGTATGGTTGATTGTCGAATGAGAAATCTGCATTGGGCGGAATGTAAGTACAAATTTGGTATGGTAGAGTAGTGGTGTTTACACAACCATAATCGAAAGTAGATTCAATTGAAACATCAAAACAAGATCCGCTTAAGAAACTGTAACGAAGACTATCTAAACTTGATGTTTCAAAAATTTGATCACTTCCATCATGAATAAACCAATTAGTAGAAATTGCATTTGAATCAGATATATCAGTAAAGAAAACAGAGAGCGGAAAACAACCTTCCATAGTATCGGCTTCAATCTCTAAAATAGGATTTTCTTTTACCTCAATTGAAATAGTGTCACTTACTGGACAAAAGTCGTTTATTGAATTAATAACCTCATGAATTCCACTTCCTAATCCTATTGGACTAAAATTATTATTGCTTAAAATTCCATCAATTTTCCAATCTCCGTAATCAACAGCTATTAAAGGAAAATCACTTCCTGTTTCACAAATTGGATTTACTTGAGTTATTGTTGGATCTAAAATAGGATGTACAGTAAGCGTTACCATACTTGTGTCACCGCACATTCCAGCAATCCCATAATAAATTTCAACTGTACCAACGTTGTTTGAAGTGGCTGTGAATTTACCGATGCTTGTTACTTGTGCTGTTGGAATACTCCACCAAGCTCCTGTATTTGTTGTGTCTTTTGTAGCAATATTAATACTTGAATCTCCAATACAAAAATCTTTTGGATTTGGCTGAGTTAATGATGCGTCTTGATTGGGTAAAATAATAACTTCAATACTATCAATAGCGCTACATGCGATGCTCATACCAATTGCGGAATAGTATACTTTGTGACTTCCTGAAGTTACTAATGATGGAGAAAAACTATTACCGGAACCCCCCGATCCACTCCAGTTACCAAGCTGATAAGATGAAGTATTAAGTTTTAAATCAAAATCACTAGAATTTGCACAAACAGTTGTGTCAGATGTTCTTATCGAAGCTTTCAGTTCATTAATTATTTCAACTTCGATACTATCTTTTACAATACATGAACCTGCCGTTGTGTAAAAAATCCAATGTTTACCTGAGCCTGATAACAAAGGGTCAATTTCTCCATTTAATGCTATTATAGAAGCTGTTGGTGAACTCCAGCTTCCGCCAGTTGTAGTAGTGCTCTCAAATGTTAGAGTATCCTTTGAACCTAATCTACACCATGGACCTTGGTTTGGTGTAATCACAGCAGTATCAGGTGGAAGAACAGTAATTGCTACACTATCAGAATCACTACAAGCAGCAGTTAATCCACTAACTTCATATTTCACATAATAAGTTCCAGGAGTTACACTAGTTGGATCAAAAGAAGAGCCAACGGAACCTTGCCCGGTCCATATTCCTCCTGAAGTTGTAATGCTTGAAAGTCTAATTGGAAAAGTTTCCGAATTAAAACAAACACTAGTGTCTGGCGTGATTATGTTAGCAACGAAGTTACCCGTTATTTCTATTTCTAATGAATCAATGTCAGGGCATAATCCAACAGGAGTATTATAGTATATCATGAATTTCCCAATTCCCATATCAATTGGGTCAACTTCTCCTGTTAGTTCATTAATGGCATTAATTGGTCCATTACTGGACCATTTCCCCCCTGTAGTTTGATTGGCTTCTGCTTGGATTGTAAACTTTCCATCAACAGTACAATAAGGTCCTTGGTTCGGTGTAATAGCTGCAGTATCCGGAGCTATTACAGTAACTACAACGCTATCAGAATCACTACAGGCAGCTGTTAAACCATCTACAGTATACTTAATAGTATATGCTCCGGGGTTTACGCTTGAAGGATCAAATGAAGTTCCTGTCAATCCTTGGCCAATCCAAGTTCCCCCCGATGTTGTGGTATCTGAAAGTTTGATATTAAAGCTTCCACCATCAGTGCATAAACTAGTATCTGGTGTTGTAATATCCGAAATAAGACCCTTGATTATTTCAATTTCCAACGAATCAATAGCAGGACAGAGGATAGAAGGTGTGTTATAGTAAATCATAAATAAACCAATTCCCATGTTGTTAGGGGTTACTTCTCCTGTTGTTGCATTTATTCCGTTTAATGGACCGTTACTTGACCAAGTTCCTCCTATAGTTTGATTAGTTTCCGAAGCTATAGTAAAGTTTCCATTGTTAATACAAAACGGTCCTTGATTAGGTTTAATCGATGCAGTATCGATATTACTAACAGTAATCGTTAAACTATCAGCATCACTACAATCTGAATTAAGACCAGATACTGAAAATTTAATTTTATAAACACCAACAGAATCAGGAGTAAACAAACTATCACTTGAGTAACCTGACCAAACTCCTTCAGTATTTGAATTAGAAGATTTATTAATTATAAATGCATTTGAATTTATACATACAGTTGTATCAGAGGAACTGAATTCAGCAATTAACTTTGGAGTGATTTCAATTTCTATAGAATCAACAGCAGGACAATTTACACTTGGAGT
Source organism: uncultured Flavobacteriales bacterium (assembly GCA_963933885.1). Lineage (GTDB taxonomy): Bacteria > Bacteroidota > Bacteroidia > Flavobacteriales_C > CAWVWF01. The sequence continues at coordinate 4,132 of CAWVWF010000199.1, forward strand.
ATTATAGAATACCCAGTGCTTTCCAACTGTAGCATCAACAAGATTAAATTCACCAGTTGTGGCATTTATGGAGGAAACACTTGAAGAACTCCAAGTTCCAGCAATTGTAGAATTATTATCTAGTGCAATCGTTTGTGGTCCATCATTAATACAAAATGGTCCTTGATTTAATTTTATTATGGATGAATCTACTTTGTATACTTCAAGAGAACGTTCATTTTCTACAATACAACCGGGGAATGTTCCAGTAATTGTATAAAGGAATGTGTAATTACCTTCGTCAACTCCATCAGCATCGAAAATTGAATCATTAATGATTGTACCGACGTTTCCAGTTCCTGGGTCAGTTTTAATACTCCAAGTACCTTGAGAAGTCGTGTCTGTTAATAAATCATTTAAATTGTACGTTTGATTTGCACAAAAATCAGGAGGGAATAACAACGTTGTATCAGGACATGGACAATCAGAAACAACACACACAGAATCTCTTCTTGCACACTTCTGATTAGAATGCATGTTAATATTATAAAATGGCCCACCAGCGTTAATATTTACTAGTCCTATTTGATTAATCGGAGTTCCGATTCCTAATCTTACAGTAGCACCATTGATTATTAATTCATAACCTGTTCCTCTTGGTACGTTAAGTTGTAAGCCTGTTATAACTGAAGAACCATCACAATCTACAGTAACGTTAATTGGTCCCGCAACAACAAAACCTGCTTGTTCCACCGTAATTGTAGAATTGAAATTTGTACAACCGTTCCAGTACTGATCACCTGTAAGTGTAAAACCTTCGATTGTTAAATCAGTTATAGCATCAAACGTTGTTTTATTATCAGTATCTGTTCCCCATCCTTGTTCAGCATTTGCTCCAACAACGTAGGTAGTTGGATCAACAAATGGTTCGAAAAACACACATTTTCTATCTTCAGTCAATGTGAAATCATACGTACAGCCCGTATGCATAGGGATAGTACTCGTGTCGGTAGCGTACCATTCTGTTAAATTACATGGATTATCAGTAGATGTAAGTGTAACATCATCACCTTTACAAACTTGACCAGGATCATCAACATTAGCAACTGTTTCCACAATGTCTACTTTGATTGTATCTTCAAGTATATTTCCACAAGAATCTTCAACAAAGACTGTGGCGAAATAAGTTCCTAATCCAGAGTATTGATGACTAGGGTCCGCAATAGAAGACGAATTATTGGCTCCTGAAATTGGATCTCCAAAATCCCATAAAGGTGTAGTTCCAGCTTTTAATGTACCTGTAAATGAATATCCGAATTGAACTGGTGAATTCGCACAAGTTAAAACCGAAGGATCTCCAGTACTAAAAGTAGGAGCACAAGGGACAACCGTATATGTAAAATCTCTAATCTTAGTACCAATAAGCACCCCATTTCTATATTCTTCAACCACAACACCAAGTACAAACAAACCTGTTGTTTGAGGTATCCCAGTAATCATTCCCGTATTTTGATCGATCGTTAAACCTGAGTTCATCGGGTTAGAGAAAGTATAAGGTGCAAGAAATGCTACTGTAGGAAATGGCGGGCCTCCTGAGTATGTTCCG
>CAWVWF010000200.1:0-5680 GCA_963933885.1 uncultured Flavobacteriales bacterium
GAAATCTGTAAAGATTAGTACCATCGAATTGGATATGAAAGATGTTAAAAAGCTTCCTGCTTTTATGGGAGAAGTTGATGTTTTGAAAACTATTCAGCTAATGCCAGGGGTTCAAGGTGGAGGAGAAGGTAATTCGGGTTTTTATGTAAGAGGAGGAGGGCCTGATCAAAATTTAATATTGTTAGATGGTGCTACAGTATATAACGCATCTCATCTTTTCGGGTTTTTCAGTGTCTTTAATGCCGATGCAATTAAAAATATAAAACTTACAAAAGGTGGAATGCCAGCTGATTTTGGAGGTAGACTGTCATCTGTTCTTGAAGTTAATATGAATGAAGGGAACTTAAAAGAGTTTAAGTACGACGGGGGGATAGGTTTGATAGCATCAAGGTTTACGATTCAAGGACCATTGAAAAAAGATACAAGTAGTTTTTTGGTAAGTGCAAGAAGAACTTATATTGATGTTTTAACAAAGCCTTTAATCGCTAAAGATAGCCAGTATGCAGGATCTGGTTATTTCTTTTATGACTTGAATGCTAAGATAAATTATAAGTTCTCAGATAAAGATCATGTGTTTCTTAGTGGTTACTATGGTAAAGATGAATTTAAATTTGGAGATGCTCGTGCTGGTTTTAAAGCTGAGATACCTTGGGGGAATGGAACAGGAGCATTACGTTGGAAGCATGTCTTTAACGAGAAATTATTTCTTAATTCGGCATTAACTTTTAGCGATTATCAATTTGAATTTGGTGCAACACAAAGCGAATTCGACTTCTCTTTGTATTCAGGAGTAAGGGATTACTCTACTAAAGTTGGCTTTTCATACTTACCAAATAAGAATCATAAGATTAAATTCGGTGGAGAGGTTACATATCACATTTTTATTCCCAATAACGCCTCAGCAAAAAGTGGAGATATAGAGTTTGATTTGGGAGGAGAGATTAAACAGTATGCTCAAGAAAGTTCAGTTTATATTTTAGATGAGTTTGCTGTTGGGAAAAGGTTAAAGTTTAATGTTGGACTAAGGTTTGGAGCTTTTTCTTTTTTAGGACCGTTTGATAGGTATTTAAAGGATGAAATAGGAATTACTAATGATACGGTCTCTTATTCGAAATTTGAAAATATTAAAACATATACTGGGCTCGAACCTAGAGCTTCTGTAAGATTATTATTGTCGGAGAATAGTTCTTTAAAGGCTTCTTATACTCGGAATTTTCAATATGTTCATCTAGCGTCAATGGCTTCTGTTAGTTTACCTACAGATTTATGGGTTCCTAGTTCTGATATTGTAAAACCTCAAAAAGCAGATCAATATGTTTTAGGGTATTTTCAAAATTTATTTAATGATCAGTTCGAGACTTCAGTTGAGGTGTATTATAAAACAATGGACAATCTTGTTGAATTCGGAGAAGGAGAGTTACCTGATAATAATATTAATGATAATGTTGATAATGGTTTTGTATTCGGAAGTGGATTATCATATGGAGCTGAGTTTTTCATAAAGAAACGTTTAGGTTATTTTACGGGATGGATTGGATATACTTGGAGTAAAACAACAAGAACTTTTGAAGATATTAATCTAGGGGAAACATTTGTTGCAAAATATGATAGGAGGCATGATTTGTCTGTTGTATTAAATTACGAGTTTAATAAAAAATGGAATGCGTCAGCAGTGTTTGTATTCGCAACAGGAAATGCTTTAACAATACCTGAAAGTATGATGTTGATTGGAGGGGATTTAGTTCAGGTTTATGGTCCAAGAAATGGTTTTAGAATGCCAAATTATCATAGGGCTGATGTTTCTGTTACATATGTGAATAAAGAAACTGATAAATATAAATCATCGTGGAATTTCTCAGTGTATAATATTTATAATCGAATGAACCCTTATTTTATTTATTTTAATCAAGAAGGAGATCTAGATACACAGGATATTAATTTTACAGCAAAGCAGGTTTCTTTATTTCCTGTACTGCCTTCAGTAACATGGAATTTTAGTTTTTAATGAAAAAAAGTATTTACATATTGTTTTTTATGGCATTGGCTGGATGTACCAGAGATGTTGATATTGATATTTCAAGTACCGAAGAAAAAGTGGTTGTAGAAGGTAGGATTGAAACTGGAGAAGTGGCTGAAGTTTACCTTACGAAATCTATTGCGATGTTCGAAGAAATTGATTTTAATGATGTAACAAAGTATTTGATTACAGATGCTGTTGTTACAATATCAAATGGGGTATTCGTAGATACTTTAAAACCAGAAATTGATTTAAGTGCTACACCACCTGTTGTTTATACTACTCATTCACCAAGTTTTGTTGGTGTTGAAAATGAGACTTATAATTTAAAAATAATTGTAGATGGTGATATACTTACTTCAACTACAACAATTCCAAGTCAAGTGAAATTAGATAGTGTTTGGATTAAAGAGGAAGATGGTTTTCCAGGGAAAGGGTTTGTTTGGGCACATTTTTTAGACCCAGATACTTTGGGTAACGCATATAGATGGGAGCAGAGGTTAACAATAGAGACTAAATTTGTATCTCCTGTAGGAAGTACGTTTGATGATAAAATAATTAACGGTGAGGCTTTTGATTTCTTCGCACAAAAGCCATTCGACCCTAATGATGACACTTTGGATAGAACTACAGCTTTCTATTATGATATTACCGATACTGTGATTATCAAATTTTCTACTATCGATAAAGCTTCTTTCGATTTCTGGAGAACGTTAGATGTTTCAAAATCTAATAATGGAAATCCTTTTGCAGCTCCTATAACACCTATTACTAATATAAATGGTGGCTTAGGTGTATTTACAGGTTATTCAGTTTCATTCGATACAGCTGTTTATAAACCGTAATTTAAATGTATGTGAGGTTTATTTAAAACAATTCCTTTTCTTTGTTAAAGGTGGTTTGGATAGATGTTATATCGTTTGTGTTTTATGGTAGTTCTACTGGATTACTTGTTTTTTATTTGACCTTCTATTCTAAGTTTGCTAATCACAAACCTGATAATTCTCGATTTGAAAAACTGCCTTTTGTTTCTGTTATAATTTGTGCAAGAAATGAAAATGAGAATTTAAAACAATTTCTGCCATCTGTACTGAGTCAAAAATATCCGTCATTTGAAGTGATTGTTGTTGATGATGGCTCTGATGATGGTTCTAGAAAAACTTTAAGAGAAAATTTCAAAGAATATCCCAACCTTCGAGTTTTAGATTTTGATTTAAAAAAAGAGAGCGTCGGAAAAAAACAAGTTTTAGAGTATGGTATTGAAAACGCTAAAGGTGAATATTTAGTGATGACTGATGCTGATTGTAAACCATCTTCTTTATTTTGGCTTATAAGCATGGTGAATGGTTTCGCAAATAAGAGTGAGTTAGTTCTTGGAATAGGGATGTACGAAAAGAAAGAAGGTTGGATCAATAAAATGATTCAACTGGATACACTTTTTATAATCGTTCAATATTTTTCTTTTGCATTAGCTGGTTTTCCTTACATGTCGGTTGGGAGGAATGTAGCGTATAAAAAAAGCTTGTTTAATAATGTTGGAGGTTTTAAAAATCATTATGATGTAGCTGGAGGTGATGATGATATTATGATTAATGAAATGTCTAATTCAACAAAAGTAAATGTTGTCTATAGTCCTAGTTCTCAAACGATATCTGTACCAAAAACTACTTGGGGAAGCTTTATTAATCAAAAATCCAGGCATATTTCAGCAAGTTTGAAATATAATAAGACAAACTTGTTACTGCTTAGTGCGTCGTACTTAGTTACCACTTTTTGGTATGCTTCAATCGTCTTAATGATTTGTTATTCTGATAGCTTAGCTATTGTATTAACAATCGTTGTTTTAAAAAAAATAACACTATATACCATATTTCGAAGAATTTTCGCTAAAATTGGGGTAGCGGAATTAATACTTTTATCGATACTTATGGACATTATGTCTATCTTTGTACAGATATTAGCTACAATTAACAGCTTAAAACGGAATAAAGGCAAATGGTAGTACCTGGACCAAATTTATCAGAGAAAGCGCTTTACGATTACAAACTTGTACGTGATGCGATAGAAAATAAGTCTGAAAGAGCTTATGCTGAATTGATGGATCGTTATAGAGATTCTATATATTTCATGCTGCTTAAGATGGTGAACAATAAAGATGATGCTGAAGATTTAACGATCGAAGCATTTGGTAAAGCTTTTAAAAAGCTGCACCAATATACACCTAATTATGCTTTTAGTACTTGGCTTTTCAAGATTGCTTCTAACAACTGTATTGATTTTATTAGAAAGAAAAAGAAGAACACTTTTTCAATCAATAAGACAATAGAAAATGATGAAGGAAGTGAATTAGAAATCGACCTTAAGTCAGATGCTTTAAATCCTGAGGAAACTTATGTTAGAAAGCAGAAGATTGAAATGATGCATGAAATCGTTAAAAAACTTAAGCCTAGATACCGTACGCTAGTAGAATTAAGATACTTTAAAGAGTTTTCTTACGAAGAGATAGCAACACACTTAGATATTCCTTTAGGAACTGTTAAAGCTCAATTGTTTAGAGCAAGAGAGTTTCTTTACAACATAATGAAGAATACTGGAGATCAAATCTAGAACTTTAAAAAATTATTGAAAGCGATTATCATTTTATGGTAATCGCTTTTTTTTGTCCAATGATTAAGGATATGGTATGAAAAAAGCCTAAACTCAGTACTGAGCTTAGGCTTTGGAGTTATAGTTTACTTATTTTTAGAATGCTTTTAGATAAACAATTTTTTTAGTTTCAAAAAAGTCTTCTTCAAAAAAATCAGGAATATCGTATAGTTGATGTTTTCTTCCAGCTTCCTTTAATTCTTCTGTTAAGTCACCGCCTTTTAAATACAAAAGCCCATTTTTTATTTTGTGGCGTGAATTAAGGTTGAACTTCCCTTTGATCCAATTGTTGAATTTGGGGAGATTAGTAACTGCTCTACTTACTATGAAATCATATTTGAATTTAACTTCTTCAGCTCTTTTGTGTTCAGCCTCAATATTCTTTAATCCAATAGCTTTGGATATTTCATTAACAACTTTTATCTTTTTTCCAATACTATCAACTAAAAAAAAATGAGTCTTTGGGAAAAGAATTGCAAGTGGAATACCAGGGAAACCTCCTCCGGTACCTACATCAAGTATTTTTGAGCCGTCCTTAAAGTCAACAATCTTTGCGATTGCTAATGAATGAAGAACGTGACGAGTGTAAAGCTCATCTATATCTTTTCGAGATACTACATTGATTTGTTCGTTCCATTCCTTATATAATGGCTCTAACATTTCAAATTGACGTTTTTGTTCGTCAGTTATATCTGGGAAATATTTTAAAATCAATTTCATATTAATAGATTAAGCGAATTGAATATTATTTAATTTTTTATAAGTTCCGTTTTCCTTTGCCAATAACTCTTCGTGAGTACCTTCTTCAACAATACATCCCTTATCTAATACGATAATATTATTTGCATTTTTTATTGTTGATAGTCTATGAGCGATTACTAATGAAGTTCTATTTTGCATTAGTTTGTTAAGCGCATCTTGAACAGCTAATTCAGATTCGCTATCTAAAGCACTTGTAGCTTCATCTAAGATAAGTATTGCTGGATCTTTTAATATTGCTCGTGCGATTGCTATTCG
>CAWVWF010000201.1:0-5655 GCA_963933885.1 uncultured Flavobacteriales bacterium
GTTGAATTGATCCTCCCAACGGAATTCAAAACGAGCCTTACTTAAAGCATCATCTCTATGCTGAGCACCAGGGTGTCCTTTGGCTAAATCGGCAGCATGAGCAGCTAATTTATAAGTGACAACACCAGTTCTTACATCGTTTTTATTAGGTAAGCCTAAGTGTTCTTTTGGAGTAACATAACAAAGCATTGCACAACCAAACCATCCAATCATTCCTGCACCAATTCCTGATGTGATATGATCGTAACCAGGAGCAATATCCGTAGTTAAAGGACCTAATGTATAGAAAGGAGCTTCACCACAAACTTCAATTTGTCTGTCCATATTCTCCTTGATCATATGCATTGGTACATGCCCTGGTCCTTCAATGAATGTTTGAACATCGTGCTTCCAAGCAATTTTTGTTAATTCACCTAATGTTTCCAGTTCAGCGAATTGAGCTTCGTCATTTGCATCAGCAATACTACCTGGTCTTAAACCATCTCCTAAAGAGAAAGCAACATCGTAAGCTTTCATGATTTCACAAATTTCCTCAAAATGTGTGTACAAAAAACTTTCTTTATGATGCGCTAAACACCATTTTGCCATGATGGAACCACCTCTAGATACGATTCCAGTGATACGCTTTGCAGTCATTGGAACATAACGTAATCTCACTCCAGCATGAATTGTAAAGTAATCAACACCTTGTTCGGCTTGTTCGATTAAAGTATCTCTAAAAATTTCCCAAGTTAAGTCTTCCGCTTTACCATTCACTTTTTCCAAAGCTTGGTATATTGGAACAGTACCTATTGGAACAGGAGAGTTTCTGATGATCCATTCACGTGTTTCATGTATGTTTTCACCTGTAGATAAATCCATGATGTTATCAGCACCCCATCTACAAGCCCAAACAGCTTTTTCAACTTCTTCTTCAATGCTTGAAGTTGTTGCCGAATTTCCAATGTTTGCGTTTATTTTAACCAAGAAATTTCTTCCAATAATCATTGGTTCACTTTCTGGGTGATTAATATTAGAAGGTAATACAGCTCTTCCTCTTGCGATTTCAGAACGCACGAATTCTGCTGTTATTTTTTCTGGAATACTTGCTCCGAAATCTTGTCCTTTATGTTGTTTTGCGATTCTTGTAGCTTCATCAATTTTTTGATTTTCACGTATTGCAACATATTCCATTTCAGGCGTAATAATACCTTGTCTTGCATAAAACATTTGAGAAACATTCTTCCCGTCTTTTGCTTTTAATGGCTTTCTTACATGTTTGAATCGTAAATGATCTAAAGATTCATCTTCTAATCTTTCATTACAAAATTCAGAAGAAAATTGATCTAATTCATCAACATCCTTTCTGTCTAAAACCCATTGTTTTCTAATTGGATCTAAACCTTCATGAATGTTGATTTCTTGACTAGGATCTGTGTAAGGTCCAGATGTGTCATAAACCGTTACTGATTCATTTGGTGTTTTTTTACCAGTTAACGAATTCAGCGTGTCCGTTAATTTAATTTCCCTCATCGCCACTTTTATATCTGGAAAAATAGTTCCGGATGCATAAGATTTTGCCGAATTCGGAAACGGCTGTCTAGTCACTCCATTTTGCTTTGGAGCAGTGTCTTTTTTCTTCATAGTTACTTAATTTAACCACCTTGAGTGGATTTAATAATCAGTAAACTATCCCCATTTTTAATTTTCGTAGAAGTCCATTTATCCTTTTGAATAATACTTTTGTTAATGGCCACAGCAATTCCGTTTTGATGAATTTTTAATTCATCAAGTACATCTTTAAGAGATGCTGTATCGTTAAGATCGTATTTTATATTATTTACTTCAATTGTTAGCATACACACGATTTTCCTTTAACAGAAAACAGATTTTGTTTGTTAAAATATCGGTAAACTCAAAAAAACAAATGGTAGAAAAAAGCAGATGCGTAGATGCTCTGCTTAACTTTTCCCTCCGCTGGTTTCAACCAAATCAGGTTCTAAGGCTATTTCTCAAACTATTTCTAGTTACACCTAAAGTTTACAATTACTGCGAATATATAGCGTATTTTTGGATTAGAAAATTAAAATATTTTATTGTGAGATTATTTGTTGTGGTTGTTATTGGGTGTTTGTTTTATTCTTGTGGAGATGTGAAGGAGGGGAAGCAGGTTGAAATGATTCTTGAAGACACACTTGTAGAAAAAGCTTTAATTATTAAGGATTCTGTTGTTCAGACAGTCGTTTCACCTGATACAATATTTTTATTATCAAAAGTTTGGAAGTCGGTTTATTACATTAAAAACAACGATACAATTCATTCTGATACTCCATTTTTTTTAGAACTTTTAAGCGACTCAAATAAATTTATTTATGCCTTAAATGGAAAGTTTTCAGACAATCAGAAATGGAGTTTTAAGAACACTTTATTTGAAACTAGCGGAGAAAAGAATGATTGTTATAAAATTATTTCAATATCAGATTCTGTATTGAGAACTCGTGATACCTCAAAACTAGGGTATGAATATCTCTTCGGAATAAAGTAATCCAACTTTTTTAACATTTAAAACTTGCATCGTATTTTAATATTTTATAATTTTGGTTGCATATACAACTATGTTTATGATTGAGCCAGAAAAATTCTTAGGTTATCTAATTCGTTCTTCGGGAAGAGCTTTTGCGAATAACGTAAATAAAAAGATAAAAGAAAAAGGGTTAAGTATTACAATTGAGCACGTGGGGTTAATGTTTAAGATTTCACATGCTCCAGGTAGTTCTCAGCAAGAATTATCGAGTTATTTCTTTAAGGATAAAACTACAATAGCACGTGTTTTAACTACTATGGAGAAGAATAATATGGTGTTAAGAGTTCCATCTGAAAAAGATAAGAGAACCAATTTATTATACCTTACAAATAAAGGTAAAGAAGTACTCGAGCAATTGGCTGAAGCAGCAATGGAAGTAGTTGTGAAGGCTACTGTTGGTGTTGATGAAACTGAACTTGAAATATGTAAAAAAGTACTGAATCAAATAAGAGTTAATCTAGAAGATGAACCAAGTACTAGTTGTTGATGCAACTAATAAAAAGATAAGATATGAGTGATCAAAGTATGCGAATTTTAAGAACAGTAATTTTAATTGGTTTAGCAGTTGCTGTTACTGCAGGTGGTTTTTTTATAAGTAAAGGTGCCGAAGAAGAAAAAGAAAGTAAGGCTGTTGTTGCTCCAATAAAAGGAGTGCGGGTTAAAGTTGTTGAACTGACAAGCAATTATGCCAATGTTGAATTTTCTGGAAAATTAAAAGCAGAAGAGAAGATTGATTTGTACGCTGAAGTTAGTGGTGTATTACTATCAAGTGATTTTAAAGAAGGTGTAAGTTTTAGAAAAGGAGAAGTACTTGTTTCTATTAATTCTAACGAATTATCAAATTCATTAAAAGCTTCTAAGAGTAATTTATTAACGCAAGTTGCAGCTTCAATGGGGGATATTAAAATTGATTTCCCTGAAGAGGGAGCTACTTGGGAAGCGTTTTTGAATAACATTAGTGTTGATACTAAATTACCAGAATTACCAGCTTTGAAAGATCCGAAATTCAAAAGATTCATTTCAGGGAAAGGATTATTAAATACATATTATTCGGTAAAAAGTGTTGAAGAAAAATTATCAAAATTTGCTTTGAAAGCACCGTTCTCTGGAAACTTAGTTGCTGTAAATGTTAAGAAAGGAACTTTAATAAGAGGTGGACAAAAATTAGGGGAGTTTATAAATCCTGCTTTGTATGAACTTGAGACTGAGGTTAGTTTATCTGAATTAAAGTATATTAAACCTGGATATCACTTGAAACTACAATCTGATGATTTACAAGCAGAATGGGATGGAAAAGTAACAAGAGTTAATTCAACGATTGATGCAAATTCTCAAATGGTTAAGGTTTACGTTTCAGTAAAAGGAAGTAAACTAAAAGAAGGAATGTATTTGTATGGGAATTCAACTGGTGCTACGTTCGAAAACTCATTTGCAATCAATAGAAAACTGGTTAGTAATGGAGGTGTTTATACTTTGAAGAATGGAATTTTATTTCATAAAAAAGTGAAGGTACTTTACGTGAATCAATCAGTAGCGATTGTAAGTGGATTGACTAATGGAGAAACTGTTGTAGCGGATAACGTGAAAGGATTGTTTGAAGGGATGAAAGTTGCAATTATAAAATAAGGATCATGAGAAAGTTAATATCATATTTTATTAAATACCCAATCGTAGGGAACATCTTGATGATTTTGTTGATATGGATGGGGGCGATTGGAATGGGATCTCTAAGGAAAACGTTTTTTCCAGAAAGAGAATCAAGTATCGTTAAAATTCAGGCGCAATATCCTGGAGCATCTCCTGGAGAAATTGAGGAAGGGATTGTTTTAAAGATTGAAGATAAACTTGAAGGTGTTGATGGTTTAGAAAGAGTAACATCAGTTTCAAAAGAGAACATAGGTGTTGTTACAATAGAAGTCGCATCAGATTATAAAACGGATATTGTTATTCAGGATATCAAGAATGCTGTGGATGGAATAAACTCTTTTCCATCGGGTATGGAACCAGCTTCTGTTTTTAAATTTTCGCCACCAAAATTGGCCATGAGTTTTGCTTTAAGTGGGGAGTTGTCCTTGAAAGAGCTAAAAAGTATTGCAAGAAAAGTAGAGTCGGATTTACAAGATCTGCCAACAATTTCTCAGGTTGATTTAGAAGGGTTTCCAGATGAGGAAATTGAGATAAGAGTAAATGAACATTTATTGAAGAAGTATGGCTTAACAATAGAAGAAGTTGCCTTATCCATTAAACGAAATAACATTGAGTTAACTGGAGGTACCATAAAAACCGCTGAAGAAAATATACTCATTAGAGCAAAAAACAAACATTACAATGGAAGTGAGTTTGAGCGTATTGTAGTGAAATCTCTCGAGAATGGAAGCGTAATTCGATTAAAGGATGTAGCTGAAGTTACAGATGGTTGGGTGGATGCACCTGCTGGAAGATTCTTTAATGGTGTTCCATCTGTAATTGTAAATGTGAAATATACAATTCATGAAGATTTAATAGATATTGTAGATGAAGCGAAGGCTTACATTGAAACTTTTAATATAGATAATGAAATTGTAAAAGCTAAAGTAATAAAAGACAGCTCAGTTGTTTTAGTTGAACGTATTGCTTTATTAGTTGAAAATGGCGTGATTGGATTCGTTTTGGTTTTCTTTTTCCTTTCACTTTTCTTACATCCTAGATTGGCATTTTGGGTTGCTATGGCAATACCTGTAGCTTTTGGAGGGATGTTCATCGTGTCTGGAGCAGCAGGTATTTCTATTAATGTTATTTCCTTATTTGGAATGATCATCGTAATTGGAATTTTGGTAGATGATGGAATTGTTATTGCTGAAAACATTTATCAGCATTGGGAAGATGGTAAAGATCCTGTTAACGCAGCGATTGATGGTACAATGGAAGTTTTACCAGCTGTATTCTCAGCAATCTTAACAACTGGAATTGCCTTCTATGTTTTCTTCGTTATTGATGGAATTATGGGAGACTTCTTTGTAGAGATGGGGTTTGTTGTAATTGCTACTTTGATATTTAGTTTAATTGAAGGCGCCTTTATTTTACCTGCCCATGTAGCACATTCGAAAGCGTTA
>CAWVWF010000202.1:0-5642 GCA_963933885.1 uncultured Flavobacteriales bacterium
TTTTAAAAATAATCTTTATTTTTTGTACTTCTATTAATTATTATGGACAGAATATTTAATTAGGTATCCATTTAAAAAGAGGAAAATTACATATTTCCATGAACTACAAACTTAGATCATCAGAACAAGAGTAAAGGTTTCAATAGCAAACCCAGCTACTTTTCATTTATTTTGGTATCTCTCCACGTTTCAACTTAAGACTCTCTCAAGTTATTTATAGTTTTCCAACTCAAGGAACTCCATAAGATTTACATAAACTAACTTCACTTCTTAAAGCCCCAACTTTCACCAAGTTTAAGAACTTAAGGTTCCCAATTGGCTTTCCACTTATAGTGGATGACCTAATAGAATTCCAAACAGATTCTAAATTTAAATGCTCTGTTAAATATACCCACCAGTTATTTACTTCAAAATACTCAGGTAATCGATGGAGGTAGTATAAACTCCTAGTTTTTAATCGCTCTAACGCACTACTCCATATATACTCTCCTGGTTTTGATTCCATCCTAGCAGTAAATGGATTTAACTCAACATAACGAATAGCTTCATAAAGATGCTCTTCATCCAAACAAGCTGAAAAGTACCTATCACCAAACAACCTACCCGTCTCCTCATACTTTGCATGAAAATACCTAACATATTTTGTATTTAAGGCACAAAATAATCTAGCCAATCCTTTCTGATTTTGAGGCTCCACAACAAAATGAACGTGATTATCCATTAAACACCAAGCATATAATTTTACCTTATATTTCTTTCTGTAAAACTGGAAGCTTTTAATATATTTCTCTTTGTCTTCATCATCTCTGAAGATGTTCTCCTTCCTATTCCCTCTCTGGGTTATATGAACTGGAATCTGAGGAATTATCAATCTAGGCTTTCGTGACATCTTTTCTTTGCAAAATAGAAATTCAAGCTTCGAATGGCTGACTAACTTTGATCAAAGGATTAATCTAATTCCAACAATTGAGTAAACCGAAAAATAACGGTTCAAAAACAGGCGTATTTTGACTTGCTTATTTACACAAAACTCCCTACTTCTATTAATCATATAGCATATTTTCAAATCAGGACTGTCCTGAATTACTGCTGTACTGCTGAATTACTGTACCTAGTCAACGTTTAATTTATTTAAGGTTTATACTTATGAAAATACAAGTTTTCAGACCAAATAGTAACCTCGAATTGATTATTGAATAGAAAAGTTATAGATTTGTAACACGATGACGAAGATCGAATTAAAGTATTCAGCAGTAGAATCTATCTTTTCAAAAGGAGAAGTAGATGAGATTCTTGAAGCTTATCTAACAGAAAAAGAACAGGTCAAACTATTCGTTGACAAACATCCTGACCTAATCAAAAGAGGTATAAAGAATGGTCTTATCAGTTCTGAATTAATTAACTCACTATAAGTGATCCTTACTCTTTTAGCGGGTCCAAATGGTGTTGGTAAAACAACATACTCCGACTTTCTTGTTAGAAACAATTACCAACCTTTCCTTTAAATACAGACACCCTAATCAAGCTAATTAATATTTCCAAAATACCTGACGATGTACTCAGGTATGAAACTGCTGAAGAAGCAATCGAGAACAAAACTTCCTTTAGCTATGAAAGTAACTATAGCTACAGCAGTCAATGTGCCCCTATTGGTTTACTTGATGTAAAAGGATACAAGCTTAACATGGTATATCTATGTCTCCCAAACATTGAATCAAGTAGACTAAGAGTTGCAAAACGAATTGCGAAAAACGGTCACCCAGTAACTGAAGAAAAGCTCAAGTATAATTATGAAAAAGGCTTGAAGAATTTAGACAACTCATACATGGAGTTTAATTCTGTGCAGATTTTTGAAGCTGATATGGAAACGGGAAATCTTTTCCTTTCTCTTAGGTTAAAGAAAGGGTTTGGAATAGTAGGTTATACTGCAACACCAGAATGTTTCAATGAAAAACTAACGCCAAACCTTTTAAAACTAATAAGAGAGTTTAATAAATCACCAATTAAGCAATAAATACTGATCAATCTCTCCTTTTAAAACAAAGGAGACAGATTGTATGTCGTATCCTTTACTGGGGAACCTGACCCAGTCATGTTAATTGAAGTAAAAAAAAGTACTTCAAACAAGTGAATAAATCGAAATATAACCATCTAAAAAAAGAGCTTTTTTTGACTCACTAAATCAGCCGAAAACATCCATTATCATTAACCACAGTCGTCCTTTTAAATTCAGGACTGTCCTGGTTTATTTATGATATTGTCCTTTCCATCCAGGAAATTCTTTCTCTACCCTTGCTTTTGCAGTGTTTTCTATCTGTTTTGGCTTCCAATCTGGATTTTTATTTTTTAAGATTTCCTTATATCTTGCTTTCTTATTATCTAAATAATTCCTCCATTCAGCTACAAAAGATTTTGGTGCACCCTTTGTTCCTTTTCCTGATACAACATATTTACCATTTGGCTTTGGAACATTTGACATTGCCTTATAACCAATAAACTTATTTGCTGGATGAACTGTAACAGGGTTTGGATATCCTGACCAACTTGGGAAATTCTCAAACCTTCCTTTAAACATTCCATTCCCTAAATCTATTGCCTTAAATTTATTTTCAGGTTTGTCATCTTTTCCACCTTTTATTAAATCTTTTAATTTGTGCTTATTCCCAAACTTACCAATATTAATTGCGAGTTTATCTAAACTTGATTGAGCCTTTTTCTCCTTCTTTGGGTCATTAGGGTTCTTAGCAGCATTTAATTTGGAGGTAGTTGAAGAGGTTGCTCTTTCTAATCCACTTAATGAATTAATAATATGACCAGAATTTCCTTTCCATTCAGGAGAATCTTGACTCTTCTCAACTGTGGTTTTAGCTTTAACTAATTTAGAAGTTAATACCCCTTCTTTACTTGCCATGTAGACCTTGCCTTTCTTGAATTTAAGAGTATGGCTCTTCCCAGACATAGTAAAGGACTCATTAGCAAACTTAGCTTCCTCCTTATCTTTGTCTTTATCCTCTTTCTTCTTCTTCCCTTTCTTACCACCACCAAACCATTTCCTAATCTTACCAGCAACTTTCTTAATAATCTTGGTAATGGCTTTGTCTATTGGCTTACGTACTTTATTGATAACCTTTTTGATAGCCTTGCCTATCCCTCCTAATCCTACAAACCTCGCCAAGAAGCTCATCATCATTGGGATTGTAAGTGCCATGGCATTCTCTATAAATCCTGCTGCTGCTGCTCCTACTTTTCCTGCGGCTATTTTACTTATTGAAGAGAAGATAGAACCTACAAAGTCGATTATTCTATTCCAGTTGGTTACAAAGAACATTACTGTATCGTAAATCAACATTACAGCTTGTACTAATGCGCCTGCTGGGTTTAGCATCATAAGTAGTTTAAGAGAGGCTTTTTTAACAATTTGCATTATCGCCCAGTCTCTAATTCCGCCTATTATGGTTGTTTTAATCTCATCGGCTTTCTCCTTGAGGTCTTCCAATTAAATAGGGACGCTCACTTTTATTTGTCTTAATCACTATGAAATAAAAAGTGAGCGTCCCCATTTTTCCATAAATATTGATGAAAATGACCAAGGAATATTAGAAGTTAAAAAAATAAAGGAAAACTAACCATACCTATTGTTATCTCTGATGGCATTTATTTTTCAAATCCATCGATTATAACTTTAAAAGCTATACTTAGAAAACCGCTAATTGAAAACGTATGAAAAAAATCATAACACTTCTTCTAGGTATAATATTAGTTTCTTCTTGTAAAAAAGATAAGACTACTGAATCAGATTCATGTACTTACACAGTAAGCTACCTGACCGAAACTGCAGTTGGATCTTATACAGCACCAAACGGAGATATACACGGAACCAGTGGGGTTTATGAATCTCGAATCACTAATGTAGCTGGTTGTGATTCGATAATCACAATTAACCTTACGATAACTGTCCCTATTGCAATTGGAGACTTTGCAGAAGGAGGTATAGTATTTTGGTTAGATGGAAATGGTGGTGGATTAGTGTGCGCCATAGCCGATCAAAGTAACAGCATACAATGGAATAGCGGAGTTCAAAAATGGACTGGAGCTTCCGGAACTGCTATTGGTACAGGCGACGTAAATACAACTAAAATAATTAGCTTTCAAGGTTCTCCAACAATAGATTATGCCGCTAATATAGCAAACACATATATTGGTAATGGATATACAGATTGGTTTTTGCCTTCAAAATTAGAGCTTGCAGAAATCAATAAGAACAAAAATACAATCAATACTTCGGCACTTGCAAATGGAGGAACAGCACTTAGTAATATATATTGGAGTAGTACGGAATATAATACCGACTACGCTTATTTCTATGTTTTACCTGCTAATGACTCATTTACAAACAATAAAAAAAGTACAAGCTCAGTGCGTGCTGTACGCGCTTTTTAATTATATTTAATACAAAAAACAAAGACTATGAAAACTACTTTAATAGCTGTTGCTACTTTACTTACAGGACTTACATCACAAGCAAGTGAATATTTTGGATCTGTTACTTTTAATGACATGACTTTAGATGTAACATTGAACGATGTTACTAACAAGGTAACTTTTGATGTAACTGGACCAAAATCGGGTTGGGTATCTATGGGGTTTGGTTCACAGCAAATGAATGGAACCTATTGTATTATCGCCAACGAAGGTGGTACAAATAATAGTCAAGAAAGAATTTTAGGATTTCATTCATATGGGACTAAATTAGCAACGGATTTAATTTCGGTTGATAATTACACAACTACAGCTACAAGTGCTTCTTATTCCATAACAAGAGATTTATCGGTAAGTTCAACAGAAGCTCAAGCATATGATTTTGTTGCTCAGGCTGGTACTGTTGATTTAATAATGGCGTACGGAAACAGTACTGCTCAGCATCATGCCGCAAGATTTTTTGGAACTATTGATTTTGTTAAAATAACTACAACAAGCACAAAAGAAACGATCATAGCGCAGGAATTAAAGGTGTTTCCTAACCCAGCAACTAATCAATTAAATGTTCAATTAGATAAAGCTTCTGCTGCAACAACAGTAACTATTTCTGATTTACAAGGGAAATTAATCAAGCAAACTGAGTTTGTAAACCAAAAATTATTAAATGTAAATGTTAGCGATATAACTGCAGGAAGCTATATGGTTAAAGTAAAAGGATCTAATTTTTTGAGTACTTCAATTTTTGTTAAAAAGTAGAGATTATTTTTTAGCCGTCTGTTACTGCGTTTATCAAAGTAAGACTGTTCAAATTATTTATGATTTCAAAACAAAAAAGGCCCATCTGATAATTCAGATGGGCCTTTTTAAGTTGATTTCGATATCGAAATTCCGAACCTAATCTCTGATTAGTTGCCTTTGGTATAAAAAAAGCGAAACATAGCACCTCAAAAAGAGTCCTTTTTTGACTCATTAAAAATGTTTTAGAATAATTACACATATTGAGTCTGTATTGCTTTCTCAGAGAAAGACTGTTCCGAATTATTGCGTGGGGACACAAGACTCAGTCTTGCGACAGCGGAGAAATAACGGTTCAAAAAACACCCTTTTTCGATGCATTAAAAACCTTTCAAACAACTACTCACATTGAACTATTATTGATTTTC
>CAWVWF010000203.1:0-5641 GCA_963933885.1 uncultured Flavobacteriales bacterium
CTTCCACAATCAACATCAAAAACCAAATTAAATAGTGGTTCAGAAACGTATTATGACGGATCTTGTTCAGTTGCTTTATCCGCAGCTTTGTCTTCAGGTACGGCTACTTATGAAGGTAATACTTCAGGTGGAAATGCTTCATTAACACTAGTTGAAATACAAGAAGCATCTGCAGCAGCATCACGGAGGGTTATTATTGTTAATTAATTTTTCTGACAACAAATTTTAAAATACAGAATTTGGGATACTCCTGGTTTTAAACAGTAATATCTATTCTTCTTAATGCTAATTCATAATATATAAATTTTCTTATCTGTTATGCTACGATGAATTGAAGGGTGAGTGAGTAATGGGAATGAAACATCTGGTTTTCAAGAAAAGATAAGTTTTCTAATACCTTTTAGATTACACTTCTTTAAATCAAAAAGTACGATGTGAATTTGTTGGGTTAATATTTCTATTTGATCGGAGTTGAAGAATTAAAATCTTTCTTATTAAACTTAAAGAATTACAATAAGAATTCAAGTAATTTCGTTATTTTCGAGTTAGATGAAAAAACTATTATTCTTACTTTCTTTGATCTTGTTTTTAGGTTGTACTAAAGACGAGGGAACTCCGATTTGGAGGATTTGGTACGCTGTTGAAGTAACTCCTAATTATGATATTGATGTTAGTTATTTTTCTGATAAATACCACGCTACTGGAATATTAGAAACTATTAATGTTCATGATTCTTCTTATGTGCAACAATTAGATGGTTTTTGGGTTGGACAACATTTTCAGAATAACAAAGAAACTGGTTATTACATTGATGTAAATATTAAAGCGTTGAATTCTTATAATGGAAAATTAGGGGTGTATGTTTATGCAAATGACACGAGTTTAATTGATTCAGCTTTTTTCCCATTCGGGACTACGAATATTACTTTACAAGGAGATATTCCTAAACTTTTTAGATAATGCAAAGAAAAGTATTGATTACGGCTGCCCTACTTGGTATGATGTCTGTTATTATTGGTGCATGGGGTGCACACGGAATTCAAACCTTTATTTCTGATACAGATCCAAAGAAACTTTATAAAATTGCGAGTTTTAAAACTGGTGTTCAATATCAGTTTTTTCATACATTCTTATTGTTGTTTTTATCATTGATTCATTATAAAAAGTGGACGGTTAAATTGGAGTGGGTTTTTAGGTTAACGGTTATTGGGGTGGTACTTTTTTCAGGATCGATTTATCTACTGGCTTTGAAAAACGAATTAGGTCTTGCCGGGATTTCTAAATTTATTGGTCCAATTACACCACTTGGAGGTTTGACATTAATATCCGCTTGGACAGTTTTATTCTTGTATGCAATCAAAATGAAAAAATTCAAATAATGGAAAAGACTTACGCTTCATATAAAGAGCACTTGCAGAAGATTTCACACATCAATAGTGCTATGGCATTATTAAGTTGGGATCAGGAGGTTTATATGCCGAAAAAGGGAGCGAAGGTGAGGGCTCAGCAATTCTCAACACTCTCTGCGATCTCTCATGAAATGTCAACCGATCCAGATTTTGAAGCTGTAGTTGTTCATTTAATGGAGAAAGGTTCCTTTGGATTTAAAGAGAAAAGAAATTTAGAAGAATCAAAATATGGGATTGATGCAAGTAAGAAACTATCTTCAGACTTCATAAAGAGGTCAGCTATGGCTAGATCATCTGCATTTCAGAGTTGGCAAGAAGCTAGAGAGAAAGAAGATTTTTCCATTTTCCAATCTGACCTTCAGGTTATTGTAGATTTAGAAAAAGAGAAAGCAAGTTTGCTTGGATATAAAGGACATCCTTATAATGCTTTGTTAAACTTATATGAACGTGATTTAACAGTTAAAACATTAGAGCAGGTATTTGTTCAAGTTAAAACTAAGATCGTTCCTTTAGTGAAAGCAATTAAGGAGATGGAGCAAAATAGTGATGCTTGTATTAAGCAAAGTTTTAACAAAGACGATCAGTGGAAGTTTAGTATTGAGATATTAAAACAAATGCAATATGATTTTGATGCCGGTCGTCAAGACTTATCTACGCATCCATTTACTATTAATTTTAATGCTCAGGATGTAAGAGTAACTACCCGAGTTGATGAAAATGATTTAAGTGAAATCATTTGGAGTACTGTTCATGAAGGTGGGCATGGATTATATGAGCAAGGATTGAAAATTGAAAATTACGGATTACCATCGGGTGAATTTGTAAGTTTAGGTATTCACGAATCTCAATCTCGAATCTGGGAAAATAATGTTGGTAGAGCTTTGCCTTGGTGGGAGCATATGTATCCAATTCTTCAGGCTCAATTTCCAGATCAGCTAAAAGATGTTGCTTTGATTGATTTTTATAAAGCAATGAATAAAGTGGAGTCTAGCTTGGTTAGAACGTCAGCTGATGAATTAACTTATCATATTCATGTAATGATAAGATATGAAATTGAAAAGGGTTTAATTGAAGGGAGTATTGAAGTTTCTGATTTAGAAGAAGTTTGGAATGAAAAGTATCAGACTTATTTGGGTGTTTCAGCTTCAAAACCAACCGAAGGAGTTTTACAAGATATTCATTGGTCTCATGGAAGCTTAGGTTATTTTCCAACTTATTCGATAGGTAGTTTTTATGCAGCTCAGTTTTATGCAACAGCGAAAAAGAAGATTCCTAAATTAGAAGATCAGCTTAAGAAAGGTGACGTAAGTGTATTTTTAAAATTAATGAGAAAGCATATACATCAACATGGTAAAATATATTCTGCCGAACAGTTGTGTGAAAATTTCACAGGTGAAAGATTGAATATTGATCATTTCGTGAAATATGCAAAAGAAAAGTACGCTGGGATTTACGGGATATAAATTCTAAACGTCGTATTTATAGTGGTATTCAATTAGTTTCCCAACTGGAGCTTTTACGATTAATCCAATTCTGCAACCGTGATTTTTAGCTACTTCTTCTAGTACGTATTTGAAGTGATGTGCCACAGATCCAACGAAGTTGATTGGTAATCTTTTGTAATTGTCGTATGTACTTACGTGTCTCTCAAAGAATTGATTAAAAGAACCAACTACTAGTTTCTTTATACAATCTTCATCTATGTTTTGTGCTAAGAACGGTGCGAATGCAGCACAGTAGGTATTTGGCTTGTCTGTAGAGAATATATTTGTAAGTAATGAATCTTTATCTGTATTGAATTGAGCTTCAAACTTAATTTCTACTGATGTTGAAAGTTCACCATAGTAGTAAGCTTTGATTAATTCTCTCCCTAAATCTCCTCCAGAACCTTCGTCTCCCAAAATGAATCCTAGTGAAGGATTGTTTGCTATAACATCTGTACCATCATATAAACAGGAATTAGAACCTGTTCCTAGTATACACGCGATTCCAGGATTCTTTCCACAGATAGCTCTTGCACTTGCTAGTAAATCATGATTGATTTCAATGTTTGCTAAAGGGAAATACGCCTTTAAGGCATTCTGTACAATATTCTTTTTTTCTTGAGTACTACAACCTGCACCGTATAGGTATACTTTTTTCACTTCAGAAAAGTCTTCTTCTATGAAATCAGCTCTAAGTAAATCTACGATCTCACCTGTGGAGTAGAAGTATGGATTGAATCCCTTAGTTTGTATTGTTTTAATTACAGTAGAACCATCAGCGAAACTCCAGTCTGTTTTAGTAGCTCCCATATCAACAATCACAATCATATCTAAACAGTTTAGGTCTTGAATTATAAAATTACTAAACTCTATTCCAATACCCTAGAGAAAATAAATGTTTCGCTATTTTGAACAATTGTGATCTTTAAAGCGTGACAAGGGTAGGTATATTCATATAGGCTATCATGCTTGAAGTTTGGTTGTTTAGTTTCAAACCAAAACTCAAAGTCTGTATTCCCATTTTCTTGTTGTCTTCCAAAATTATATTGATGATCTGACTTTTTATTGAAATAATACCAAGCACCTGCTCCAGTTCCGCCTAGCCATTTTGCATTGGCTGGAGTTTTTTTAAGTTTTTGAGGAGTATTTATCGTTCCTTGAAGATTTAAACTTGAGTTAGGTATACTTTCATCCTTTTTAAAGAAGAGCATTGAACTCAGTAAACTTAAGTGTTTTATACTTCCATTTTTATTTAATATCTCAACTTTGTTATCTCTAAATTTAAACCATTCTTTTTCTGATGAATTGTATATGTTTCCTAACGGTGATGGAGTTCCGTAGAATGGGAATAAAAACTTAATTCCACTTATTTTTGTTGATTTAGCAATTGTTTGAGCTACGAATCGAGAGCAGTTTGTCCCACCAAAATGAAACGGTCCGTATGGAATATAGGGTTTGTTTTGCTTTTCTGTAATGTATAGACTTGCTAATTGGTGATTCACACCTTTATGAATTCCTGTATACAAGGTCCCTGATCCATGTGTGTCAGGATGTTGTCCCGTATATTCAATTAGTTCATTAATATTAATAATATTACCATTTTTAATTTCCGCTTTTAAAGTGAAAGTTAATTCTGGATCTGTTGTTTCTGACCTTACTCTACCTTGTTTATTAGGTGTTATATATCTTCCGAAATCAAAGTACTGTACACTACCTGTACTAGCTTCAATAAGCAAGAAAGCAGCATGTCCAGCTTTATAATAGTCATCCTTACACAGGTTAATAGATTTCATGATGAAATCATAAGGTCCTTCAGCTGTTCGAACCAGAGATTCTGGCCAAGCTAATGGAATAATGAAATCTTTGAATTCCATTAAAAATTGGTTTTAAGTTTTTGATCAGTTGTGAAATTGATATGATCGATAAATCGTTCATTCTTATTTGAATAAAACTGAGTAATACTTACTGTTTTATGGCTGCCTAGAATTTCCATTTTTAAATTGATATCAGAACTTCCGTCACCTCCGTAATTATGAAAATCCAATAACGATTTAGCTGTAGTTGGATTTTCTTCTAACCATGTATTTAGCCAGTTTTTCCTTTTTTCTTTTGAAGCAGGTGAATATAACGTTGAACTACTCCAGATGTGTTTGATATTGGTAGCTAAAGTTTTGATGTGCTTTTCATCTCCATCCCATCTAAGTTCAAAAAGTGTTTCTGCATTTTCAAAAAGGATTAATGTAAAAGGTTCAATATTGTCTAAGTTATAATTATCTAGCCAATCATTAAAGCTGTTTTCATTAAAAGCATCAAGAAGAACTAATCCCCTTGATTTTCGGTACGGTGGAGTAGAAGTATGTTTTTTAAAAGCTCCATTTAGGATACAAGCAACTCTTCCTTTTTCGTCTGCTGAAAACCAAGTTCCGTTTTTTTCTGTATCCTTAGGATACCAAAGGTTTTTCCCGAAATGATTTGTTGCTTTAGGAAGATCAGAAGGAAGTCTTGTGATTTTCTCATCTCGATTGTGAGTGATAATTACTCCTGTATCTACAGGGATGAATGTTACTGTGCACATGTCTTTTTATTGTGTCTTATTGTAGAAGGTGCAATACCAAACCCTTCAGAAAAAGCGATTTGATTAAAATTAAGTTGAACGCCAATTTTAATTAATGCCATGTGGTGGATTGCATGATCTAAAGTATACAGTAGCTCTCTTCCAACAGACGATTTCACATAATCATTCTTATC
>CAWVWF010000204.1:0-5636 GCA_963933885.1 uncultured Flavobacteriales bacterium
AAGATAAGTATTGGAGCAATTATAAGAGATTTCTTCATTTCGAATGCGATATAGAACTTAAAATTAACCATTTGAATTGAGTATATCCTAAAATCAAATCGGTTTTCGTAAATTTGCACCTTCAATTCCTCATATAACAACACTTATGGAATCTACAGAAGAGAAAAAATCACTCAATTTTATTGAGCAAATCATAGAAAAAGATTTAGAAACTGGTAAGCACCAGGATATATATACTCGTTTCCCACCTGAGCCGAATGGGTATTTACACATCGGACACGCAAAAGCTATTTGTGTAAACTTTGGTTTAGGAAAAGCATACAATGGTAAAGTAAACTTAAGATTTGATGATACAAATCCTTCTGCTGAAAAAGCAGAATACGTTGCTGCTATCAAAGAAAACATTGAATGGTTAGGTTTTGAATGGGACAAGTTGTTACATACATCCGATCATTTTGATGGCCTTTATGATTATGCTGTTCAATTGATCAAAAGTGGTGATGCTTATGTTTGTGAGCAAACTCCTGAAGAAATGAAGGAATTCAAAGGTTCTCCAACAGAACCTGGGAAAAACAGTCCTTTTAGAGATAGAACTCCTGAAGAAAACTTAGCCATTTTTGAAAAAATGAAAGCTGGTGAGTTTGATGAAGGAAGTATGACGTTGAGAGCTAAAATTGATATGGCTCATAACAACATGCACATGAGAGATCCATTAATGTATCGTATCATGAAGCAGGAACATCACCGTACGGGGAATACATGGTGCATCTACCCTATTTACGATTTCGCACATGGAGTAAGTGATGCTATTGAAGGTATTACACACTCAATTTGTACTTTAGAATTTGAAGTTCACCGTCCGCTTTACGAATGGTTTAACAATAAAATAGATACAGTTTCAAAGCCACAACAAATCGAAATGGCTCGTTTAAATATTAGTAACTCAGTTACGAGTAAACGAAAAATTAAATTGCTTATTGATGAAGGTGTTGTTGGAGGATGGGATGATCCAAGACTAACAACTTTAGCTGGAATCAAAAGAAGAGGTATCCCTGCTCAAGCTATCAAGGATTTAGCTGAAGGTGTTGGAATCTCTAAAAGGAATTCAATTACTGAATCAACAAGATTAGATTTCTATACTAGACAGGTATTAAACAAGACTGCCAACAGAGTAATGGCTGTTCTTGATCCGTTGAAAGTAACGATCACGAATTACGAAGAAGGTGCTGAAGAATTATGTGAAGCAAAGAACAACCCTGAAGATGAATCTGCAGGAGTTCGTATGATGCCTTTAAGTAGAACATTATATATCGAAAAAGCAGATTTTAAAGAAGATGCTTCTAGAAAATTCTTCCGATTAACTAATGGGAAAGAAGTTAGATTTAAGCATGGTTACTATATCAAATGTAACGAGATTATTAAAGATGCTGAAGGTAACATTACAGAGCTTCTTTGTACTTACGATGAAACTACAAAAGGTGGTTGGAGTGATGATGGTAGAAAGATAAAAGGTACAATCCACTGGGTTAGTGCAAAGCATGCTTTAAAAGCTAAAATCAATTTATACGACAACTTATTCAATTCTGAAAACCCTGAAGAAGGTGGAAGAAACTTCTTAGATGATGTTAATCCTGATTCTTTAGAAGTTATCGAAGCGTGGGTTGAACCAATCGTTGGAGATTTAGCACCAGGAACAACAGTTCAGTTTGATAGAACAGGATACTTTTGTATTGATAAGGATTCCAAAAAAGGAGATCTTATTATCAATAGAACAGTTACAATGAGAGATAAGAAAAAGTAAGACCATGAGTACAATTTGCTTAAATAATATTAAAGTCCACGCCAAGCACGGTGTTTTCGAAGTTGAACAAGAAGTTGGTCAATGGTATTTAGTTAATCTAGAAATCGACGTTGATTTCAGCGAAGCTGCAATGAATGATGATTTGAATGGAACAATAGATTATTCTGAACTAAATAGAATAGTTCGTGAAGAAATGGCTATCCCATCTAAGTTGATTGAACATGTTGCTAATCGTACTGCAAATAAGATATTAGATACTTTTCCTCAAATTGAGGAAGGTTCTATTTCTATTGCTAAGCTTAATCCACCAGTTGATGGGGAGATGGAAAGTGTAGAGGTTGTTTTGGAGTTTTAGAAAAGTATATTTCTCATATGTTTCAAATTAAAAATCCAATAGCCATAGCAAGCATTAAGGTTTTAATTTTGATCTCTACAATTGCACATCACAATCCATTCCTTATACTAATTGCACTTCCCGTATTAATAGGTGCTTTATTATTGTTTTGGCGAACTAATGTAGATAGACAAACGAAAGTTAAGTGGACTAAACGATCTGTATTCCCAATAGTAATTGGATATTCCACTTTAGGAGTTGTAATGTTAATTCTATCGTATACTTAACATCAAGTATCAATAGTAATTATGCCTGAATTAATAATAAAAAATAAGCATGTCAAAATCAATAATATTTCTAGGAGCAAGTGGTGCTGTAGGCTCTATCACACTTGAAAACACCGTACTTTTTGATTTAGCGAAGCGTAATCTAAAAGGTAAACTATCCGATTTATAATCGGTTTTCAACCAGAATACTTCTCAATAAATTCAAAACGTAATATCAGAGAGACCAAAACCAGCATACTGACTCCTAATATTTCAAAGCCTATATATTCGCATCATGAATATATTCAAAACTACAGAAGGAAAAAGAATTCACGATCAAACTGGTGTTTACTTTCTCACATTTACGGTTATCAATTGGATCGACATATTCACTAGAAAAGAACTCAAGGAAATAATTACGGATAGTTTAAACTATTGCACTAAAAATAAAGGCTTAATTGTCCATGCTTATGTTATTATGAGTAATCATATTCATCTAGTATGTAAAGCCGAAAATGAGAATTTAAGCGATGTTATTAGAGACTTCAAAAAACACTCGAGTAGAGAAATCATTAAGACAATAAACACATCAAATGAAATCAGACGTGATTGGTTACTTTGGATGTTTAGCAGGAGCGCTGAGAAAGATTGTAAAACAGGTTATAAAGTTTGGAAAAATGGCAGTGGAGCTGAAGAAATACTAACGAATAGGTTTCTAGACCAGAAGATAAATTACATCCACCAAAACCCTGTTCGTTCAGGTATTGTAGTAGAAGATTATCATTACATAAGCAGTAGCGCCAGTGACTATTGTGGAGAGAAAGGGGTAGTTGAAGTTTTTGTAGTATGAATACCGATTATAAATCGGACAGTTTACCTTTTAGATTACGCTGCGCTAAATCAAAAAGTACTATGTACTGTGCACAGTTAATTCAAGTAAGTTATTTACTTTTACAGTGGTATAACATCTTATGAAAATGTCAAAATCAATAGTCTTTTTTGGAGCAAGTGGTGCTGTAGGTTCAATCACGCTTAAAAATATTTTAAGTTTTCCGAATGTAGGCAAGGTTTTAAGTTTAGGTCGCAGAAAACTTGAGGTTGATGCTTCTATAAAACTAGATCAACAGATAGTTGATGTAACTGAAGCAGCAACATACAAAGATTTCATCAATAATTTCGATACTGCAATTTGCACATTTGGAGTTGGAGAATCTTCTAAAGTAAGCAAAGAACATTTTTTAAAAATTGATAAAAAGGCTGTTCTTGATTTTGCTATTGCATGTAAATTAAATGGTGTTAAACACTTTGAATTACTTTCTTCAGTTGGCGTAAGTTCATCATCGAAAAGCTTTTATTTAAGAACTAAGGGCGAACTAAATGATTCATTAAAAGAGCTCAATTTTGAACGATTAAGTCTTTTTCAACCTTCAATGATAATTACTCCTACAAACAGGTATGGATTGTCTCAAGCCATTATTTTAAAAGTATGGCCGAAACTAGATTTTATTCTTCAAGGAAAAGCAAGAAAGTACAGAGGGATTAAAGTTGAAGAGCTTGGGAAAGCAATTGCTAAGAATATCCTTACTGAAGGAAGTGGATATGAAATCTTACATTATGATCAGTTTAAAAACCTAGCTAAGTAATGGCAAGAAGTGTTGGTGTCCTCCGTATCCGTACTTTTTGATTTAGCGAAGCGTAATCTAAAAGGTAAACTATCCGATTTATAATCGGTTTTCAACCCAAATACTTCTCTATAAATCCAAAATAAAAATATCTGGACTTAAAAACTACGTTACCGATATCCAATAAATCCCAGCCTATTAAGTTAGGTAATCATATCCGCCTCATATACAAAGCTGAAAACGAAAATTTAAGTGATGTTATTAGAGACTTCAAGAAACATACAAGTGAAGAAATTATTAAGACAATAAACACATCAAATGAAAGCAGAAGAAATTGGTTATTAAGGATAATTAATAGAAATTGTTGTCGTTTAAATACCGATTATAAATCGGATAGTTTACCTTTTAGATTACGCTGCGCTAAATCAAAAAGTACGATAAATAAGCTTTCTGTTATTTTTAGAATGGTTTTTGCATATATTAACAAAAAGTAAATTGACTTTAACCCGAATAATTTTTATCTTGTAACCAATGTTGAAATTCTCATCAATAATCTTGTCGTTTACTTTTCTGCTTTTAAACAGCGGATTACATATCGACTTTCATTATTGTAATGATGAGTTAACAGAAGTATCATTAAATCATAGTGAAGATCATTGCGATACGGTATCAAAAAAGTGTTGTGTTTCTTGCGACGACATTCATTTAAATATCGAAAATGATAATGACCAATTTAACAACGATGTTCAACGATTAAAAAAATATCCTGTTTATTCAATACTAACAACATCAAATACTCCAGAGGTTTTCTTCTCTGAAAAACAAAAGAAAGTCAAATCACAGTTTTATTCAAACTCTTCTCCTCCCAAGGAAAAGCTTTACCAATTGAATTGCCAATATTGCTTTTATGGTTAAATAATGTCTACTCTTTAAATAGAACATTCGTTCTCAGACATTTTTTAAAATCATAAAACAATTAATCATGAATAAATACTCTTATGCGCTCGTAATATTATTGAGCCTATCTTCAATGTTTTCATTCGGACAAACCAATGTGAAAATCAAATCAGAAAAATTTGTTGTCCACGGAAATTGCGGAATGTGTAAAACCCGTATTGATTCCGCTGCAAAAAACACATATGGTGTTATGGTGGCTTCCTGGGACATCAATTCAAAAATAATTAATGTTGTTTTCAATACTCAGAAAACAAATCTTGACTCAATTCATCTTTCAATTTCTAAAATGGGCTATCGAACTGATGAAATAATAGCCGACTCAACTGGTTATCAAAATCTCCCTGGTTGTTGTCAAGTTAAAAATGCATTTGTTAACCCTAAAAACGATAACAAATGAAAAATTTAATCCTCAGCTTATTTTTACTTCCTCTAATCGCTTTTGGGAGTGATCATCATATAAAAGGCTTTGTTGTTGATGCTGACTCGAAAGCTCCACTTATTGGCGCACTCATCTATTGGGATGGTACAGAAGAAGCAACAGTAACAAATGAGAAAGGTCATTTTGAAATTGACAAGTCTAAATTATCTAGTTTCATAGATTGTAAAAATTCAATTCCTTTAAAAGCCCTTCTTTTATCTCCATTCCAATTTAACTC
>CAWVWF010000205.1:0-5516 GCA_963933885.1 uncultured Flavobacteriales bacterium
GTAGCACATTCGAAAGCGTTAACAAAGGATGGTCAAAAAGGGCCAATGATTAAAGTGATCAACTTATTTACGAAGTTTTTAGATTTCTTAAAAGACAAGTTATATAAGCCAGTTTTAGAATTTTCAATTAAATATCCATCTGTAATTATAGTTTCTACAATAGGGACATTAGTTGTATCAATAAGTTTAATGATGTTCGGACATCAAAAGATGTCTTTTTTCCCTCCGATTTATGGAGATAGTTTTACGCTAAACTTAGAAATGAGTCCGGGAACAAACGAAGAGGTTACCGAAGAATGGATTGATTATGTTAATGAACAGATTTGGGTAGTAAACGATTCCTTAAAAGAAATTAGTGGTGATAATATTGTTACTGGAATTCAAAAATCTTTAGGTGCGGGAACGCATAAAGCATCACTAAGAGTAATGTTAATTCGAAGTGAATTACGTTCATTAACTTCTTCAGATATTAATTCAATAATTCTTACGAAAGTTGGACAGATTCCAAATGCAGATAAATTAACAGCTAAAGAAGGAGGGCCGTTTGGGAGACCGATTTCTATTGCGCTTTATTCTCAGAATAATGAGGTGCTTGATCGTTTTAAGGAAGAGTTGATGACTGGAATGACGGCAATGGGTACACTTAAGAACATAGAATCTTCAGATCAAAAAGGTATGCTTGAGTTAGATATTAAACTAAAAGATAAAGCTTTTGGATTAGGTCTTTCTTACAAGGAGATTGTAGGTGAAATCAGAAAAGGTTTTTATGGATATGAGATTCAACGTTTACAGCGAGGATTGGATGAAGTAAAAGTTTGGGTAAGATTTAAAGAAGCTGATAGGAGCTCGATAGGAGATTTAGAAAATAAGCAATTAAAAATCAGGAATAAAACCTATTTAGTGAAGGATTTAGTTGAAATCACACAATCTAGAGGTGTGGTTCAATACGATCATTTAGATGGGAAGAGAATGGTTAAAGTTGAAGCTGATCTATTGGATTTAGAAAATTCAAGTTCATCTGAATTACTAGGTTTTGTAAACAATGATTTAGTTGCTCCATTATTACTTAAGTATCCAGAAGTTAAAAAGTCTGTTGAGGGACAAGCACGAGAAATGGGGAAAGTCCAAAAATCAGTTCAAGAAAGAGGATGGTTGATTCTTGTTTTTATGTTTGTAACTGTTGTATTAACGTTTCGATCTTTTTCTCAAGCAGCAGCAGTATTTATTACTTCCATATTTGGATTGGCGGGTGTGATTTGGGGACACTTCATACAAGGTTTTCAAATGAGTATTTTCTCAATCTTTGGAATGATTGCATTAATTGGGATTATGGTAAATGATGCTTTGGTTTTAATAAGTGCTTTAAATATTAATTTGAAACGAGGAATGGAATATGTTGAGGCTTTGAAAAAAGCAAGTTACTCAAGATTCCGTCCAATCTTATTAACTTCTTTAACGACTGTTGCTGGTTTAGCGCCGTTGATTTTTGAGAAGAGTATGCAGGCACAATTTTTAATTCCAATGGCAATTGCAATTGCATATGGTTTAGTAATGGCTACATTTTTAACGCTTGTTTTTTTACCATCAATTTTACTTTCTCTCAACAGATTAAAGCAAATAACCAATTGGTTGATTACAAATAATTTTAAGAAGGATAGATCTCAATTTGAAAGTGCAGTAATTGAATTGGAGTATGAGCGTAAAGTTGATGGGAAGGGTATAGAAGCTTAGTTAAGTTGTCTAAAAAAATTATAAAATGAAAAAAATTAAACATACAATCGCATTAGTTATTTTAGCTGTTTCAACATCGTTGGCTCAAGAACTAAAACTAGAAGAGGCTATCAATATCGCGTTAACCAATAACCATAATATTGTTGCAGCTAAACAGCAAGAGTTAGCTATAGAAAAAACAATTCATAGAGGAGCTGTTGGCTATTTGCCAAAAGTTGATGCTTCTGGTTCTTTGAGTTATTCTGATAATATTTCAGATCAAGAATTTGGAGGGAATGCATTTCCAGATATCAAAGGAGCAGAGGCTGTTTCTGGATCTACTTCAGCAAAGGTAACTGCTTCTTATGTAATTTTTAATGGATTAACGAGATCTCGGTCTTATACTAAACTAAAGGAAAGTGGGAAGCTGAGTGTTTTACAAACCAAAATAAGTATTGAAGGTACTTTACTTCAGGTTGTGAATTCTTATTACGATGTAGTGAGGAAAACTGAGCAAAGGGATTTAATTGAGCAAAGTATTACAATTTCTAAAGACAGACTTAAACGTGTTGAAACGAATTATGAGTTTGGAAATGGAAGTAAGATTAACGTACTAAATGCAAAAGTAGATTTTAATAACGATTCAGCAAGTTATATCAATTCCGATTTGGCTTTAAAGCAAGCAAAACATCAATTGAATTATTTACTAGGACGTTCGATAGAAACAGTTTTTACGGTTTCAAAAGAGATTGAGGTGCCAATTGCAGAATCGTTAGATGCATATAAAGAGAAAGCGAAAAGTAACAATACTTCAGTGATTTTAACTGAGGTTCAGTTAAATATGGCTGAAATTGATAGGAAGTTAAGCAAATCTAATTTTATGCCCACAATCTCTTCTCAAATAAATTATGGGTATTCTGGGACGGCGAATGAGGTTGGAGTAATTCAGAAAAGCACATCGATAGGATACACTGCTTCTGTAAGTTTAAGCTGGAATTTATTTGATGGTTTTAAAAGAAAGAAAGCACTTGAGCAAGCTAAGATTTTATTAGATATGAACGGAACCAAAAGAGCTCAAGCTGTTTTAAATGTTGAAATGGAGTTGCAAAATTATTATTATTCACTGACAACGAATTTAAGCTTGATTAAACTGGAGACTGAAAACTTGGGTTTGGCAGAATTAAATTTAACGAAGTCTAAAGAGCTATTGTATAACGGTTCGATTACGAATGTGCAATTCAGACAAGCACAATTAAATTTAATTCAAGTTCAAAACAAGATTAACAATTACAAATACATGAGTAAAATATATGAATATCAACTCATGAGATTAACCGATGAATTGGTTAAATAATTTATATTGCATTTAGATGAGAATAACATTGTTGCTGATTAAGCGTAGTTAAATAACAACAATGTTTTTATGGGAGAATTTTTCACGATTTTTAATGAATCGATCGTACCACTTAATATTAAATCTATCGGTGTCGCTGTACTCTGTAGTCTTATAATAGGTTTAGAACGGCAAATTTTCGGAAAACCAGCAGGAATTAGAACCAGTATTTTAATATGCGTTGGAACCTATTGCTTTGTAAGTCTATCTACAGCTTTAATGGGAACTACAACAGATGCTTCAAGAGTAGTAGGTCAGATTGTGACAGGGATCGGGTTTTTCGGAGCTGGATTAATGTTTAATAATGGAGAGATTGTTCAAGGTGTTACATCTGCATCTGTAATATGGGTATTGGCTGCTGTAGGATCTTTAATAGGTTTTGAATACCACGGAGCAGCTTTCTTAATTACAGGTTTAACGGTTGCGGTTTTATTAGGTGTAGATTACTTAGAGAAATTAGGAAGTAAATTAAAAAGTGGAGTTCATGAAAATAAGTAACGTAAAACCTCTGTGCCGAGAGAATAGATAGTTGGGTAGGTAATTAGAGCGTTATCAAGGGAAGTTCAATATCTTCCTCAATTAAGTTAATATTTGTAGTTTTAAAACCCTCTTTTTATTTTTTCTCGTTTATTCATGTTTAGGTAATCTATGTAGGGGAGTAGGGGCTGTTTTTAAAATATTTAAAGTGAAGTTGTTTTCCTCTTTTAAGAAAGATTAGGAACATGTTTTATTAATGTTCGTACCTTAATTATATGAAATTATTTTTTACACTTTGCACAAGTCTATTAACGCTATCAATTTCTGCTCAGGTAGGAATTGGAACTACGTCACCTTCAGAAGCTTTAGATATTGAATCCAGTGATGGGACCAAAACATCTATCGATATAAATAATACAGGAGCAGGTGATCCATTAATACATTTTCAATTATCAGGAACATCGTTATTCACAATTGGAGTAGATGATACCGATAGTGATAAGTTTAAAATTGGAACTACAGCATTAGAAACAAGTACAGCTATTACAATAAATGCTTCTCAACAAGTTGCTATTGGGCATGCAAATCCTTCAGCAACATTAGATGTTGATGGAGATGCCATTTTTAACGAAAGTGGAGCTTCTAAAGATTTTAGAATAGAAGGACTTACCGAAACCAATTTATTTTTTGTAGATGGAAGTGCTGATTTTATAGGAGTAGCAAATGCTTCTCCAACAGCGACATTAGACGTAGATGGTTCTGCTATTTTTAACGAGAGTAATGCAGCTGTAGACTTTAGAGTAGAAGGAGGTACCGAAGCCAATTTACTTTTTATTGATGGAAGTGCTGATAAGATTGGTATAGGAACTGCTACGCCGGCCAATACGCTGGATATTGAAGGAGATATGATTTTACAAAATGGTACATCTATAAATGAGTTTAGTATTGATGGTACATTTGCAGGGAATAGTGATGATGCAGTACCTACAGAACAAGCTGTTAAGGAATATGTTGATGGATTAGTACCTTCGTTAGATAAAACAATCACGATTGAAGCTCCTACCGCAACAGATTATTTTCCTTTGTTTAGAACTGATATTGCTATTACAATAGTTGAGGCAATAGGAATGTTAAATGCTGCTGGTGATGTTGACGTTAGACTTTATTGGGATACTGATTTTGCAGAAACTTCTCCAACAGTTATTGGAGCAACAACAACTCTTACAACTACTTCTGAGGTGTCTGTAAGTATAGCTACTGACGCTACAATTCCTGCTAATAGTTGGATTTTCATCGATATTCCTGAAGCTACATCAGCGCAAACAGTTTCTGTTGATATAAGATATACTGAAGATTAATTAAACTTCTTAAAAATTATTGTAATACATTTTCTGAAATTATTCAATCAAAGAATAGAAAATTTTAAGCTTCAACTTTTAGTGCTGTTAATAATTATAGCTTCACCATTTGGTTTAAAGGCAGCTATAACCAGTGGAAATCAAACATTCGGAACCGTAAATCCAAATGCAACAAGTCTTACTATTACTACTCACAACCAAGATGTCGGTTCTAATGGGTACTTATTAGTTTCTATCTCGTTTTCATCATTAGGAACTTGGGGAGGAACCGTAACTGGAATTACTTGGAATGGTGTAAGTATGACTCAAGTTCTACAAGGTTTGATTAATATTAATTCTGGTAAGGTGGCTGTTTTTGAATTAGAAGATCCAGGTACAGGTACTAATGATTTAGTATTTAGTTTTGGTAGTACTTTTCAAGGGTCAGTATCTTATTCTATATTTTCATTCACTGGAGCACAATCTGGTGGTAATTCAGGAATTAATCAAAGTGATCCTACTCCTATTGAACCATCATTTACTATTAGTGATCAATCAATAGTGCTTGGTATAAGTGCAAGTAATTATGGTACAACAAC
>CAWVWF010000206.1:0-5515 GCA_963933885.1 uncultured Flavobacteriales bacterium
AACCCAATGAGCTATAAATCAATGAAATACAATGTGACTTAAAGGGGTAACCCTAAAATCCCATTTAAAATTTCAAACGAAACAAAATCATTTTCTTCTTTCTGCATGGCAAAACGTTACGAATATCTACTAGTGAAGTTACCTAATTGTTCAGATACATTTGAAATAAATAACTATGTTAAATTCTAGGAATAATTACTTTGGTAAAACTAAAGTAATAACAAACCCAATATCACCTTATAACAGTAATATTCCCTTTCATGAAATGTTCTTCATTCCCATCACACTTATACTTGAGATAATAATCAAAAACAGCCGGATCTACCTTCATTCCTTTGTAAGTTCCATCCCAACCTACAGACTGCTTTTTTGTTTCAAATACAAGCTCACCCCATCTGTCATAAATAGCAAAATACAATTCTGTTATATTCCTACCTCGCACATACATAACATCATTTTCACCATCTTGATTAGGAGTAAACGCGTTAGGCACATAAATATATGGCGCTCCACAAATTGCATCTATAAAGAAAACAGTAACAGAATCCAATCGAGAACACCCTGGATTTATTGAGTCAGAAATAGTCACGGTATAAGTTGTAGTTTCTAATACTGATACACTTATTGAATTTGAATCCGTAGATATTATCCCTGTTCCTGGTTGCCAATTGTAAACCATACCTTCTGGTAAAGCCGTTAGAACAGAATATTCATTCTTAATTAAAGTATCAAAACTAGCAGTTAAATTAACAAAGGAAGTATCAAATGATGCAACATTAATGTTAATGGTGTCTTTCACAATACACCCATGAGTACTTGTTGAAGTAACAAGCACTTCATAAGATCCTGAATTAGGACTTAAAACAGCAATCGTATCATTCTCATCTGAAATTAGCAAACTATCTGGTTCCCATAAAAAAGTAACAGAATCATTTCCCAAATAACCAGTTGGTGTAATTTCTATTGTATCGTTTAAACATAGTTCATGTTGTTTAATATAATCAACATCGTATTCATATCGCTCCACTTCTACCGAATCAATTGAATAACAACCTACCTCATCAATTACCTTCACATGGAAAACTGAAGAACCTAATATTAGATTGAAGTTGTAATTATATTCATTCACACCTACAAGTAACGTATCGGTAAAGTCATTATAACTACTCCAATGATGTGTTAAATTCGTTTTTGTTGAATCATATATATTTAAAAATCCTGAATAATTACAAACTACTGTATCGCCAAATGCCTTTACATCAACCTCTGATACATTCACTGTTTGAAAAAATGTATCAACACAACTTCCATTACTTATGATTAGCCCGTATGTTAATGTATCCCCTATCCAAACCAATGGATAAGGATCATTTTTATCTGAAATTGCTGTATCAGGAAACCATTCAAAACTTATTCCTGAAGTATTATCAAAATCGATTCCGATATGAATTGAATCTCCGTAACAAATTGAAGTATCGGATAAATCAGCTCCAGCTATTGATAAGTTTAGTACCACCACTGTATCAGTATCATAACAACCATTTGTATCTTCAGCAAAAACCCAAACTTTATTAATGTCTTTATTAGCATTAAAATTAATTTGCAACTGACTAGAATCTCCTATAACCAATTGACTTGGCCCCCAAACCAACGAATCGAAATGATTTAAACTATAATTTACAATCTCAGCACTTGCTACCGTTGTTCCACATATAACAGAATCCGAAGTAGTTTCTATTGAAAACTCGATGTTATTAATAAGTATACTGTCAATGTACGAACATCCATGAACATCAGTATATCTCACATACGATGAATTCTCCCCAAAACTTAATGAAGTTAAAAATTGATTTAAAGTTGATAATGTATCTAAAAACTCATCATTTGAACTCCATAAAATGGATGTGTAATAACTTGAAGTATCGCCTTTTAAAAGATGACCAATAGCGTTGTTACATAATATTGTATCCATTAAACTAACTGGTGCTTTAAATGGCACATTAACTTTAACAGTAATTGTATCCTCACAACCCAAACCATAATCTTTTATCAATGTATATTCTATTGTATCATATGGAGCTACTTTTATTACACTTCCATTTTGTGACATTACAGAATCAACTGGACTCCAAGTATAGTTAATTACAAATCCAGCATACGTTGTATCCGAAAGCTCCAAGGTATCTCCCCTACAAATTTGTAGACTAGCGATTGTACTGTTAAACCCAATCGCTCCAACCTCAATAGAATCTTGAATAACACAACCATTAAGACCCATAGCTCTAATGAAATACGTATTTAAAGAATTCATTGTAATAATATTTAAAGTACTGTCTGTAAAACTAGTATTAATTGTATCCGTGAAATTATCATTAGAACTCCATAAAAAATGATCATAATTCCCATTACCAAAAATTGTTAACTCCTCTGCACTACCCTTACAACTAATTGTATCTTTCATTGAATACGGAAAAGACAAAGGGAAAACGGATTGATAAAGTGTATCAGCACAAGTGCTATTCTTAATAATCAATTGGTAATCAGTAGGCGAACTAACAGTTGCTAAAGGGTTTGATATTGTTGAATTTGATAATCCCGCAACTGGAGTCCAAACGTACGTAATAGAAGTATCTGCATAAGGAATCAATCCAATTTGAACCGGAGTATTCATACAAACCGTATCAGTCCCGAGGTTATAAATATAACCTCCCATTATGGTAACCGTTTTTGAAATACTATCAATTAAATTACATGCCGTAGGATCTTTTATTATTAGTTTAACAGTATATATTCCTGCAGATAAGAATGTGTGTGATGGATTTGTATCTGTACTAAAACTACCATCTCCAAAATCCCATTCCCAAGTAGTTTGAGTTTGAACTTTACTATTATCTATAAAATCAATAGTACCCGGTGCACAAACAATTGGTGGATTATTAAAATCAGCTATAATATTTGGAATCCCAAAGTCAAATTTAAATACTCCATTGTTACACCCATAAGGATAACCGTTACCATTAAGGTCGTAAAATATAGCATCGTTTGTAGGTCCTACAACATTGGATGGGAAAATCGGGAAATCGTCGTTTCCTCCACAACCTGCACAAACAGATTGATACATTACCCCTTTCGAATCAAACCTAGAAGTTCCTCCATCAACATGTTCATGACTATCATCTCCTCCAAAAAAAGAAGCATAAAAAATAGACGAAGCATCATCTTCTAAAACCATTAAGTAGAAATCACTATTATCAGTAGTTGGCTTATACGCATTTGGTGTAACGTCCATTCCTGAAGTCCCATTAGCAACACTACCTCCTATTTGATCAAACCCTCCGTCAGGAGATCCCCAACCAGAAAGGTAAATCTTGTTACACAAATCAACCATGAATGCCGTTGGACTAATATTGATTTTACTATCACCCGAACCAAAGCTCGTACTCCAATCTATTGCTTGTTGATTCGCTGTAAGTTTTGTAATAAACTGTCCACTGTTCGGAGAATTGTAAGCTGCATTATTAATCCAATACGTCCCGTACTTATCAGATTGTCCGAAGAAATATACTTGATCATTCGCGTCTTCTCTAACAAAGTAAATTTGATCGTATTTATCACTTCCCAAATAACTTCCTTGCAACATCGAAGAACCATCATCCTGTAGTTTCACATAATAACCATCAGCAATTCCACCCTTATGAATTGTTTGATATGCCGTTCCTGAAAAAGGAATGTTAGTAGATTTAGTCCCACCAGCAAAATAAATATTATCATCATTACTTTTAATCACACTATAAACTCCATCAGCTTCAGAACCACCGAAATAACTACTCCAAATCATAGTACTTAAATCTTCGTTCATTTTAAAAACCACTCCATCTTGATCCCCACCTCCATACGAATTCTGATATGCGTTAAGTGTAACTGGAAAATCATTCGAAGCTGTAGAACTACCAATAATTACATTCTGATTCTTATCCAAAATAATCTCACCTCTCATTTGATCAGCGTAATTCGCAATCAAATCAACATTAAGATTCAAGCCGTCGTTTGAAGAACCACCAACAAAAGTGGAAGACAATAATGCATTTCCGTTTTTACTTAATCTTGAAACAACTATATCAGAACCTTCTGTGTAATTTACAAATATTCCTCTTGCGAAATTAGCTCCAGTTCCCCCTCCAAATGTTTTATCAAAAGCCGTAGCTGTTGTTGGATAATTAGATGACGAAGTACTTCCTAAAATAAAAAGTTCATCCCTATTATTTACAACTAAACTATGCGGAACTTCACAATGAGCACCTCCTAAATAGGTAGAATAAATTCTTGAAGTTCCATTTAAATTATACTTTGTAATCCCTATATCTGATATCCCCCAGTACCATCCACCAAAGTTGGCAATTCCAGCTGCTGTAGCATAAGAATTAAATGTAATATCAAACGCTCCAGTTGTAGTTGGATAACCTTGTGAAAATACAGAACCACCAGCATACAAATAACCTTTATCATCATAAGTAGCTGTGTAACCAAAGTTGTTTGCTACCGATCCTGAATAAGTTGAGAAAATTAAAACAGGATCAATCGTTAAGATTTCATTCTTATCATGTTTATCTACCCAAAAGCGGACTGTATTTCCTTCTACAATAAATCTTGTTGGAATAGCATGATTACTTCTCTGAAATGAAACAGGCTTGGAATCAACCAACGTTCCCAAAGAGGTAACCATGTTTAAATTCCCTTCAGAAACAAAAAGCTCATCAACACCATTAAACTTTAATTTTATATCCTCAACACTTCCCCCTGGATGTACAATAAAGTCGTATTTCAAACTTCCACCTCTAGCATATATTCTAAAATCAATCTTATCGTAAATCCCTTTATAATAAACTTCACCTCCACCTTTTAAACCTTCGGCCCATTTTTCAGGATCATTTCCTAGAAAAACATTAATCAACCCTTCATTGATATTTTTTAATTCAACAACAGGTTCAAGAGCATTTTCGAATTGAATTTTAAAAGCGTGAAAATGAATTTTTTCTCCAGGATTTCCTCCCTCGTGAATTGTATTGAAAAATGATGGATCATAAAAAGAATACTTAATCCCATCCGATTCTAAAAACACTGCTCCAGATGGAACATCTGCCTTGTACAATACATTATCGTGTAATTGTCCTCCATTAGGCAAGAACTCGAATGCGTCTTGCCCTATCAACAAAAAATTAAAAAATAATAACAGGCTAAATATTACTTTACGCATACTTCATTAAAGTTAAAGAAAATTAGTTGCAATAAAAGTTTCTTCTCATTCTTTTCTTACTCAATGAGTTAAAACTTTTATTAAAATTTTCTTTAAACTTCTATTGTATTACAATTAAAAGAGTGTATCTTTGCACCCTATTAAAATGGTTCAGTAGCTCAGTTGGATAGAGCATCTGCCTTCTAAGCAGACGGTCCTAGGTTCGAATCCTAGCTGGATCACTAGATAACGAAAGGGTTTCAAGAAATTGAAACCCTTTTT
>CAWVWF010000207.1:0-5485 GCA_963933885.1 uncultured Flavobacteriales bacterium
GCTTGTTCTCTAGCATGAATAACAGTATCTCGGTTCAATGAAGCAACTGCAACAGAAGCATTATCAATAATTCGATTAATTATCATATCAATTACATCATCCTGAATTGGACGATCAGTACTAGCTAATACTGCCAGTTTATGTGCCAATTGATCCTTTTTCTCAAGGACTTCTTTTGATAGATAAGGTCTCACTAAATGAGATGTTAACTTATAGTTTTCCATATAGTTGAATTCTTGCTTTGTAAATGAAATTCTGAACGTAATTAACCTACGGCTAAATAAGGCTCTGGGTTATAATTGCTTTTAATTTTATTTTAACAGGAAGAAACAGAAACAAAAAAGCCCCGAGATGATTAATCTCGAGGCAAAACCTGATATAAAATAAACTTATTTGATAATTAATTTTTTATCCTCTGTTTCATTAGAAAAAGTAAAATTCACAAAGTAAACTCCTGGTTTCATAAAATTAAAATCATAAGTAGATATGTTTTTAACATCTGAGCTTTCCCAAACTAGTTTTCCATCAGTAGAAAGAATACTAATCTGATAATCCTTTTCATTTGGAAGGTTAAAAGTAACCGTTCCGTTTGATGGGTTAGGATACATGTTTATTGAAGCAACTCAAAATGGGAGTTATGCTGTTGAAATATCAAAAAACAGTTGTGTGGATACTTCAGTTTGTCAACAAATATTAACTGTTGGTGTTGATGGGGATGCGAAACAAACTTTTATAGACATTTATCCAAACCCGACTAATGGTGCTTTTAAAATTGATTTAGGACAAGAAGAAAATAATGTTCAAATTCAAGTTGTGAATATTTTAGGAGAAGTAGTTTTCAATAACTTCTTTAAATCAGCAAGGCTTTTAGATTACAATATTGAAAGTCCATCTGGTCTTTATTTTATTAAAATCCAATCAAAAGAAATTCGTAAGACATTCAAAATAATTAAGAAATTTAATGTGCCTTTAGTTCGTTTTGTAGATCAAATACAAGACAGCTAAAGGCATAATTGTTTTTGTACAGAATCACATTCTTTTTTGCAATTGACTCCTTATAAAACATTAGCTTTGCACCATGAGTGAAGAAATGATTAAAAGGATCAACGAAGTTGTAGCTAAATATTTTGAAGCGAACGAGGAGAAGGAGTGGATTCCAATTAAAGATATAATGAAGGATTTAGTTGAAGCGGAAGTTTTTACTAAGGATGTTAAAAAAGGAATGCCTTTAAGAAAGGTACTTAGGTCATTAGATAAGGCAAAAGAATTAGATAAGATTCCGTCTGTTCATGCTGAAAGAAAAGAATTGGCTATTTACTGGTATTTAGTTCGTGAAGGGAAGATTTTTGTAGAAAAACCAACTACAAATATGGTGAGTCAGAATCCTGAAGGAAAAACTAAAACAATAAATGACGAAGCTTACATCATGAACTTATGTGATGAATTGTTAAGTCAAACTTCAGTTCGTCAGTTTACTTTTGATGGTCTTTTAGGAGATTATCATAAGGATGGTGAATCAAGAACAACTTTACCTTTGGATGCATATTACGAAGAAATTAAGTTGGTTATCGAACTAGTCAATAAAAGATCTCCTGCACCTAAAAAAGGTATGGATAAAGGGAAGAGAAGAACTATTAGTGGTGTAACTAGACAGGAGCAGAGGCTAAAGTATCAAGGTCGTAAGCAAGAGTTCTTAAAGAAAGAAGAAATTAACTTAGTTGAATTTGATTATGATGCTTCTTTTGAAGTTGATGAGGATTTACAATTGATAAGAGAAGAAGAAAAAGTTAAAACGGTACTACAAAAGCTTTTAAAAGCATTTTTATAGAACCTTCATAATTTATTAAAGAGCCGTTGTTTGAAAAAGCAACGGCTTTTTTAGTTTTAAAGCGTTTTGTTATGCACCATCGGCGGTATTTATATGGGGTTAACAAAGTCTTTTTAAATTCCTGGTCTTCGTGGAGAATATTGATGTGTTGAGCGTGATTTTCCTGTTCTAGAAACTGGGTTGTTAGGCGTTTATTTGTAAATATTGCTTATTAACCAAGCTATAGTATAATCATACATTTTAAAGACGGGTTGTTTTATATACAAAGAACCTTGAAAAATTAACCATCGATATAAACTAAAATAAAAGGAGAGAATTAAGGGGGAGGGAAGATAGTTTTAATATGTGAATTCTAATCAATGTTCTTGCTGTTGATTAAAGAAAATAAATAAAAAAGGCTATCCATATGGATAGCCTTTCTCATTATTTATTAGGTGTTTTATTTAGTTACAACAACTTTCTGACTGCTAATTAAGCCATCATTAGAATATGCATTAATAAAATAAATACCTCCTTTAATGTTACTAGTGTTAAAGTTTAACTCTTTAAAGTCTCCTTTAATCAC
Organism: uncultured Flavobacteriales bacterium; assembly: GCA_963933885.1. Classification (GTDB taxonomy): domain Bacteria; phylum Bacteroidota; class Bacteroidia; order Flavobacteriales_C; genus CAWVWF01. The sequence goes on from CAWVWF010000207.1 coordinate 2,394, forward strand.
GTTACCATTATAAAGTACTTGAACTTGTTCCCCTAACATGTTAAAAGCAACAACAGTTAAGTCGATATCCTTATCAAATGATAAAGAAACCGTCGCGTTATCTGAAGTTGGATTAGGATAGATGTTCATAAATACACTTTGGTAATCAACTGTGTAATCATTAGAAACTTTTTGTCTCTCACTAGATCCATTGTTACAAGTGTGTTCTGTACCACAATCACCTAAAAGATCACCATGTGCTAAGTGCGCCGGAACAGCATTTATAGAAACACAGTTTGTTTTAGTTTTAGATCCTGTTACATGACAAATTACAATGTGGTGATCTAAACCTTTTGAGTTACCTTTTCCTTTACCGTTACCAGTGTGCTCAGAATGATTTCTACAAACAACATCCACTGCACAAACTGAAGTGATAGAAGTTGTAGCACATCCATTAACATCTGTTACAGTTGCAACGTAATCAGAAGTAGTTTCAGGACAAACATTAATGTTTGAAGTAAATTCACCAGTATTCCAGTTAACAACGTAAGGAGTGATTCCTCCTACAGATGAAACTGATAGATCAGCACAAGCAGAATCTTGGTAACCAAAGTAAACTGTTTGATTATCTGAAATAACCGTTTCCAATAATTCAGGTTGAGTTAAAGTGTAACTAGCAGCTGTTTCTGTTCCATTAGCATCAGTAATTAAAACAGTATGAATTCCAGCTCTTAAACCTGTAGCGGTTGAAGAATTGTTATTTGAATTCCATTCATAAGTGTATGGTAAACAACCACCTTCAACAGTAATAGCAACTGATCCATCAGTTAAACCATTACAAGAGATGTTATTTCCTCCTATATATTCAGAAATTACAGTATTAGTTATTACTAATGGCTCAGCCTCAACTGTTACATTGAACGAACAAGATGCTGTGTTTTCAGCAATATCAGTTACTGAGTAAATCACACTGTAAGATCCAACTGGGAATTCATCTCCAGAGTTGTAGTTTGAATTTACAGAGAATGAACAGTTATCAGCACTAATTGGTGTTTCCCAAGTAATTACTGGGTCACAATCACCTCTCTCTGCAACCACTGAAATATCAGAAGGACATGAGATTGTAGGTACGATTTCGTCAACTACATTCACAATAGCGTTTGCTACTGATGAATTACCGTTAACATCAGTAACAGTTAAAACAACTGTGTTAGCACCAAAGTTAGAACAATCAAACGATCCGTTGTCAATAGAAATTGAAGCAATTCCACAAACATCATTCGAACCATTGTCGATATCAGCAGCAGTAATTGAAGCAGTTCCTTCAGCGTTTAAGTAAACAGTTGCAGCTTGAACAATAGCAGTTGGACTTGTACTATCAATCACCGTTACCGTTGATGGAGTAGAAGTAGCATTACCATTGTTATCAGTAGCAGTTAATATAACTGTGTTTTTACCAACATTAGAACAGTTGAAAGTAGAATTATCTAAAACTAAAGAAGTAATTCCACAAGCATCATTCGAACCATTGTCGATATCAGTAGTTGTGATTGAACCGTTTCCAGCAGCATCTAAATAAACAGTTGCAGCTTGAACAATTGCAACTGGACTTGTACTATCAATCACCGTTACCGTTGATGGAGTAGAAGTAGCATTACCATTGTTATCAGTAGCAGTTAATATAACTGTGTTTTTACCAACATTAGAACAGTTGAAAGTAGAATTATCTAAAACTAAAGAAGTAATTCCACAAGCATCATTCGAACCATTGTCGATATCAGTAGTTGTGATTGAACCGTTTCCAGCAGCATCTAAATAAACAGTTGCAGCTTGAACAATTGCAACTGGACTTGTACTATCAATCACCGTTACCGTTGATGGAGTAGAAGTAGCATTACCATTGTTATCAGTAGCAGTTAAAACAACTGTGTTTTCACCAACGTTTGAACAATTGAAAGTAGTATTATCTAGAACTAAAGAAGCAATTCCACAAGCATCATTCGAACCATTGTCGATATCAGCAGTAGTAATAGAACCGTTTCCAGTAGCATCTAAATAAACAGTTGCAGCTTGAACAATTGCAGTAGGATTAGTAATATCATCAACAATAACAGTTTGTTGTTTCGTTGATTTATTTCCTGCAGCATCAGTGTAATCCCAGTTGATAACATATGTACCTTGCTCTGAGTAAGTTAAAGGGTCTTCAGTAGTTCCAGAAACTAAACCATCACAAGCATCATTTGCAGTTGGTATTTCAGTTACAGTAGCTTCACATTCAGCAACAACATCAGATATACGACCTATCTCGTAATGGATAGTCATTGTGATGTCAGTCATGAATCCTTGCCATCCACTATATCCTAAAAAGAAGAATTGGAAAGTATTGTTTCCTCCGTAGTTATAAGTAGCAACATTTCCTGCATAAGAAATAGAAAGGTTTTGCCAGTGATGTAGTAGTGCATTACCTCCAATGTTTGTTCCTGAAAGTTCGATTCTATTCGCAGCACCTGTTCCACCCCAACCTTGATCTTTTCCGTTGTAGTTAATCTCTACACCAGTAATGATTGCATCAGCAGGTAATGGATCAGCAAAAGAAAAGTTTGCTGGAGCCCAGTTACTTCTTGGCGTTGTTAAGTTAGGTACATTTACAACAGCTGAACCAGAAATAATTCCTGCGAAAGGAGCTGTATTATCTTCTACAGTAAAAGTAGATGTACACTGTCCTGATTCTCCCTCAGGATCAGTAACTGTTAAAATCACTGAGTGAGTTCCTATTTGAAAAGGTCCTTCGTTACTAACTTCAAAAGATATCGCATCTTCATCAGGATCGTTAGACCCTCCATCAATATCGAACTCAGTAATAAATGCAACACAGTTTAAATCTGTAGAAATTACAGGATTTTTACAGATTGCTATTGGAGCTTGGTTGCAACCATTAACTGTTACTACAGCTGACGCTGTATCAGTTAATCCATTTGCATCAGTTACGGTTAAAATAACAGTGTTTTCACCAACGTTTGAACAGTCAAATGAAGTTTGAGAAACTACAATGTTTGAAATTTCACAATTTGCAGTAGATCCGTTGTTAACATCAGTAGCTGTAATTACTCCTG
>CAWVWF010000208.1:0-5467 GCA_963933885.1 uncultured Flavobacteriales bacterium
GTTTATTTACCTTTTTATATGAGTTGCACCCGCTTAAGCTTTATAATATATCTCCTACATTTCATACTGTACTAGGTTTAGTAATTGGTTTGTTACTAGTGTTTCGAACAAACACAGCATATGATAGATGGTGGGAAGGAAGAAAACATTTAGGTGCTTTGGTTAATACCTCTAGACACTTTTCGATGAAGGTGCATGGTTATTTAGGTAATGACGAATTATTACGATTAATCAAGTATTTCCCATATGTTTTGAAAGAGCATTTAAGAAAACATGATTTTAGCGAGATTCCTAACATGTTTCCTGCCTCTTTTGCTCAAGAGTTCGCTTCTGCTAAGCACAAACCCAATTTACTGCTTACAAGAATGTCTCAAATAGTATTGGAGGGGTTTAAGGATAAAACCATTAGTGGAGAACAGCTTATTATTTTAGAGAATGAAATAGAAAAGCTATCAAATATTCTGGGAGCTTGTGAAAGAATTAGAAATACGCCAATACCGTTTGGATATTCAATTCACTTAAAAAGAATCTTATTGATCTATCTTATTACGCTTCCGTTTGGTTTTATCCGTGATATGAGTTGGTGGTGTATCCCTTTAATGATGATGGTTTTTTTCACTATGATTGGTATTGAATTAATTGGAGAAGAAATAGAAGATCCTTTTGGAATGGATGTTAATGATTTACCTTTTGATGAGTTGCAAGATAAAATTGAAGATAATGTGACCGAGATAATTAGTAGATAGTACTTTGTCTAAAAATAAAGTGCAGTATTCAATTCTAGTTGCCAAACAAAAACTCGTTGAAGAAGTTGCATCCATTAGTTGTATTAGTAAATGTTGAAGTTATTGAAACAGCTTTTTTTTAATAGCATAATTTGAGGAGGTGTCTTTAATTGGAATGCTTTAATTAAGTATCTAGGTCCCTGCCTTTGTAAGGGAGATAGGTTTAAGATGATATTATTCTTTGATGAAAACAGAATGTTCTACCGATTTTAACGGGGTATTCAAACCGAAAATTGACTCATTTCTTGAAATTATAAAATAGCCCCCTGTTACAAGCCGCTCACATAGTTTATTGATAATAATCTCTTGTTCTGATTTCTTAAAATACATCAGCATATTTCTGCAAAAAATAACATCGAATTTTGTTTGGGTTGATAAATCATCTTCTAATAAGTTAAGTTTATAAAAAACAGTATTTTCACGAATCTTGTATCCTACCTTAAACTGTTCTTCAACTTGTTCAAAAAATGAGTTTCTAACTTTTATTTTTATTTTACTTATATCATCTAAAATATATATACCTCTTCTTGCTGTAGATAAAGCTGATTCTGAGAGGTCAGATCCATATACTTTGAAATTAAATCCCTTGTTTTTCTCTTTAAACAGAGCAGCTTCAATTGCTATAGAATATAGTTCTTGACCGGTAGAACAAGGGGCTGACCAAATTCTTATGGTTGACCATTTTTCTTTCATTATTTGAGTAAATACTTTTCTACGTAAGAACTCAAAGTGTTCAGGTTCTCTAAAGAAGTAAGTGGTGTTAGTTGTTATTTTATCAGCTAATTTTTGTAGTTCAGGTTTATTGTCATTTAATAATTCCAAATAAGTTGAGTAACTTTCCAATCCTAACTCCTTTATTCTCGTATCGATTCTATTCTTTAAAACCAATTTTTTTTTAATTCCATAATGAATACCGAAAGATTCGTGTATGATTCGTGAAAACTGTTTAAATATAAAGTAATTCATAATGAGTAAAATTGTTGGTATTGGTGGTTCATTAGGTAGTTTAGAAGAATTGAAAATTATTTTAAAAGCTCTTCCTGAATCTTGTGATACACCATTGATTTATGTTTTTCATCAACGAACTTCAAATTCTAATATAATAATTGATTTAAATAAAACCTCTCATTATGATGTCAAAATTGTAAAGAATGGTGCTTCACCTCAAAAGAATACTCTGTATATTTCACTTCCTGATTTTCATCTATTATTCTCGGTTCATGGAAAATTTATACTTTCAAAAAAGGAAGCTATTGACTATACGAGACCATCGATCAATTTGTTTTTTAAAACCGCTTCTCATGTATTTAAAGAAAATTTACTTTTAGTTGTTTTAAGTGGTTCTAATAAAGACGGGGCCGTTGAAGCAAAGAATTCATTAAGAAATGGTACTTCCGTTGCTGTGATTTCGCCTCAGAATTCAATATCACCTAGAATGCCTTTATCTGTTTTAAAACTCGAAGAATCGCTTAATAGTTATTCTCTTGAAAAGTTAGTTTCAGTTATTTCAAATTGGTCATAAAACAATTATTATATATACTGTATCAAGTTTGGTTGAAAGTTCGAAAATTTAAAAGTGTAAAATAATTGGATGTTCAGGAGTTTTTATCAAATAGTACGGACTAACTTTTTATGGTCTCGAAGTCTTATTTGTCTGTAAAGGGACACCTATCTCTTAATATTATGAATAACTTACAAAAAAAGTGAGGATGAAAATTAAAGGTTTTCTTTATTCAATAATCATATGTTCTGTTGTGCTTACAAGTTGTATCGGTGATGATATATTAGATGATTTTTCTAAGCCAGAAATTCGAATTTCAAACCCAATTGATTCATTGGCATTAGATAGTAATTATACTTTTGAAGCCCAATATTTTGATAATGTAGGTAAACCTAACACGGGTTCTTATACTTGGACTTCAGGTGATCCTTCTGTGGTTTCTATTAACAATGGTTTAGCATTAGCATTAGATTCAGGTTGTGCTTATATTAAAGTTCAATTTAATGATGGGGAGTATGAAGTAGCTGACTCCGTTAAAGTGAATGTCGGAGTTACTACAAGCATTGGGATTCAACAGAAGATAGGTTCGGTTTACACAACTAGTTCATATGCTTTACAAGGGAATTATACGCTAACAGAAGAGAACGGAGTATTAACACTTGGTTTGGATAATACCTATAACGCATCAACAGCGCTTCCTGGTTTGTATGTCTACCTGTCTAATAATACAACTTCCATTGCTAATGCCTATGAGATTGGAGCTGTAACTACCTTTAAGGGTACACATGAATACATTATTAACAATATTGGTATAAATGATTACAGTTATATTTTATATTTCTGTAAACCTTTTAACGTAAAAGTTGGAGAAGGAATAATTCAATAATATGAGTATTAAAATTTTTATATCGAGTCTTATCGTAGTTTGTTCATTTACTGTAAATGCTGGTGGACCATGGACTCAGGTAAAGGGAGAAGGTTATTTCAAATTATCGGAATGGGGAGTTATTTTTGATCAGCACTTTACTGATGAAGGAAAGCTAGATCCTAATGTGACAACTGGAGTTCTTAATACTAATTTATATGCTGAATTTGGTTTTTCTAATCGATTTACTGGGATTGTAAACGGTGCTGTATTTAGTAGAAATTATATGAATAATGTTATTTCTAAAACTACAGAAGAAACTTTATTTGAAGGTGATGCCGTTAATTCGTTTGGTGATATTGATCTTGGTTTAAAGTATAGCTTGAGAGGAAATGATAAAAAGTATCCTATGGCTGTTTCTTTATATTTTGGATTGCCAACGGGTAAATCGGTAGCCGGAGGGCAAAACAATTTACAAACTGGTGATGGAGAGTTTAATCAAATGTTAATTTATGATATTGGACACGGTTTCCAGTTTTCTGGAAAAGTTAAAGGATATTGGTCTGCAAATTTTGGGTTGAATCATCGAACAAACAATTATTCAAGTGAAATAAGATCAGGTGCTGAAGTTGGAGCAGGACTTTTTAAAGAAAAATTATGGTTAATCTTAAAAACTACAGATATCCAATCTTTAAGGAATGGAGCAACGGCTGAAAGTGTTACGAGTACAAGTGTATTTGCGAATAATACGGAGTATACTAGTATCTCATTACAAGTTGCTTATTATATAAAAGGAAAATGGGGCGTGTCTGCAAGTGTAGCAACTGCAACTAGAGGACAAGTTATCGCAGCGGCACCTTCTTATTCTGTAGGTGTGTTTTTCGATATGAGTAAATGATTTTTACTTTTCATACTGAGGATATAAAACAAAAAAAGGTAGCCAAACAGCTACCTTCTCATTCAAATTTCCCCTTACAGAAATTATCAAACTTACTTTTTTACTAAGTACTTACTTACAACGTTCCCATCTGTGTAATTAAGATTTATAAAGTATATCCCTGATTTCTCTTGATTTAAATCGAACCACTGTTTATTAGATGCTAACTGATCTGATTGAATATTCAATGATAAAACCACCTTCCCTGTGATGGTTGTGATCGTTATGTTGCTTAATCCTTTAGGAATATAATCTAAAGTAAATCCGTCCTTGAATGGATTAGGAGACACGGAAGCAAAAAGATCTTTGCTGAGGTTTGAAGTGCTTGTTGGGTTGCAGTTCCAAACCCCTGTTGCTATTTGATTGGATTGCGACCATAAGTTGTTTCTGTATTGAGATTGTAATGATGTAACCATTCTATCAGCTTGACCTGTTGTATACATTGATGGACATCCAGAGTATGCCATGAAGCTTTGCACAGCAATTGGTGTTGTTTCATCACATGATAAGTAAAATTGACTTGGATTATTTACATCTGCAGGACAACATGATCCACAGTTATTATACTTCACTGATTCGGGGACGTTCACCAAGGTTTAGATATGACGCTTTAAATCTTCCCAATAATTTATAAGTTTAACCTTTTCATTTTTAGTTTATTTTTTCTTTTTCATAAGGCCTTGATTTTTACTTTGAGTTTTTAGATTTGAAAAAAAAAGGATGGGAAGAATGGCTCGTTTTTCAGCACCAAATAACTTTTACCATGTTACTCAACGTGGAAATTATCGACAAGTAGTTTTTGAAAGTGATGAAGACAAAGAAGTTTATATGGGCTATTTTCAAAACTACGCTTTAGAATTTGGGTTGAAATTATACGCTTGGTGTTTGATGAGTAATCACGTTCATTTTATAGTAAAACCTCTAAAGAGTGATTCTTTAGAAAAAGCATTTGGTATTACCCACATGCGATACAGTCGTTACTTTAATATAAAGAAAGGGGCAAAAGGGCAATTATGGCAAGGGCGGTTTTATTCTTGCCCTTTAGAGCCTGATCACTTATATGAGGCGATTCGTTATGTTGAACTAAATCCATATAGAGCAAAAATGGTAAGTGATGTTGCAAAGTTTTATTGGAGTAGTTCTCATGATAGATTACATAAAACAGAAACAATCCGATTATCCTGTGTTAAGGAATATATAGATTTCCCAAACTGGCGAGACTATTTGGAAGAGAGGTTTGATCAGCAGATTTGGGATGTGCTAAGAAAGCAAACCAAGTCTGGAAAACCATTAGGAAGTGAAGAGTTTACTGAACGGATAAACACGGCAAGAAAACGGCGGTAATTAGTGTTCCTAACCGTTTACAGTCGCCGTTGCAG
>CAWVWF010000209.1:0-5460 GCA_963933885.1 uncultured Flavobacteriales bacterium
TCCTAAGTCTAGCGTGTCTACCAATTTCACCACACCCGCATTCAATAATTAGGACAGCGAAGATAGGCTTTTTTCATAAATACAGAAAGGAATCCTACTTTTTTCACCATTTTTTTTATTTCTGTTTAAAACATTCCAAAATGGTTAATAAGTTTTTGCCTTTTTAGTCGCCTTAAATAATGTTCGTGATGTAATTTAGCGTTTCAAATTTTTTATACGATATATTATGTTTCAGCTTAAAGGAAAACTAAAAGACATTAAAGAAACTCAGAAAATTACTGATACTTTCCAAAAAAGAGAGTTCGTTATTACTGACGATTCTTCTCAATATCCTCAACATATCTTATTTCAATTAACTCAAGACAGATGTACATTGATTGATGGATACCAAATGGGTTCTGAAATTACAGTAAACTTCAACTTGAGAGGTAGAGAATGGACATCTCCACAAGGTGATGTGAAATTCTTCAACACATTAGAAGCATGGAGACTGGAAGCTGTTGCTGCCGTATCTGCTCCTGCACCTGCTGATATTCCTCCAGCTATGGAAACTGGATCTGCAGATGATTTACCGTTTTAATTTTAATACTTAAAACACTTATCAGTTAACGTTGCACTTTATTGTTTGGTTTTTCAAGAGTATTACTCTATAGAGCAACTGAATTATAAAGCGCAGCGAGAACTGATTACTTTACCTTCCTTCCTTTCCAGGAATAACTTCTCCTAAAAGAGAAAAACAGTCCTAGTATCAAATAGACTGGAAACACAAAAAACATTACGGGAACCCACCTTAATAATCTAAGGTCATTATAAAACCTTCCCATGTTCCAACAAATAATAAAATCGGATATTAATTTCCAACCTACTGTTATCATTAAAATTGGTAAAGCGTGATAATCTTGGATCACAAAATATACGCCTGCAATCCAAGAAAAATTAGCCATTGCTACTATTGTGGAAAATAAAGTACTTAAGAAGTTGGAAGATTTATTTGCCTTTGTTATCCACCTTACCCTTTGTTTAACCAAAGCGCCTAATGTTTGAGGCATCTGTGTAAGGACGATTGATGCTTTATCTAAATTAAAAACAGCCTTTCCTAGTTTAGATATGTACTTAAGAAAGAATACATCATCCCCTGATGCATATTTCTCACCTAATTTAGAAGCTATAAAATCCTGGTAGTCTTTCTTATAAAAAGCCATATTGGCTCCATTGGAAAGTGCAGGTTGTTTTAGTCTCGCTGTATAAGCTGTTAAAAACTGAATACCTAGCCATTCTAATCTGATCAGTGCATTCAAAATAGATTGAGATGCTATTGGATAAACTGGACCAATCACTATTCGAGTTTTATCACCCAATAATCTATTCACCATACTTAATAACCAATATTCTCCAACTTCACAATCACCATCAGTTTGAATAATAATTTCGTGCTTAGCATTTTCTAATGCTAATTTTATTGCGGCCTTCTTTCCTTCCTCTTTGTTTTGAAGAATCAAAATCTTAGGGTTCGATAGTTTTTGAAGATATTCCTGTGTTCCATCATCACTTCCATCGTCTACAACAATAACTTCAACTTCGAAATTGGTTTTATTCTTTAGAATCTGATCAATTAAATTAGCAATGCTTTTTATTTCATTTCTTACAGCCATCACTACTGAAACTCCATTGGGAGGTGTTGACTTTTTTAAAGTTCTATCTTCCGTCCAAACCAAGATTAACCCTGACACGGAGAATAATCCATAAACTAACATTATTGGAATAAGTATAATCATGATTCTTTTAAAACTTTCATTTTACTTAAAAAGACACTCCCTAATAAATAAGGTATTGCCAAATTGATGAACCAAATAAAGAAACAAGCAGACGTCATTGCAATTATTTGTTGTTCATCAAAACTTTCTACAATTCCAAAACCGATTAAAATTATAGAAAACAAACTTGCTCTACTTGCTCCTAGCTCAAATGCATTAAACACAGGTAAGAATTGGAATAGAAAAAACAACGTACCACTCGCTAGAAATAAGTCTTTTTGATCGATATCAATACCGAAAACTTGAAATGCTAGTACATACTGATATGTTATTACCGCGTACCTCAGATTACTTACAGAAAGCAGAATGAAAGCATTCTTTTTGTAGTTATCTCCTCGCAATACTTTCCAGTAGTCTGACCATTTATCAGTCCACCAGATACGGTCAAACAAAAAAGTAATCGTTTTTACATTTATAAATAGAATCCAAACAAACATTACAACTCCAGCTCCTATATATCCAAGTATTGAAATCAATTCAGAACTTACTCCGAATATCTCCTGATCTACATAGCTTCCTAAAATTCCAATGAATAAGAGACCGTAAAAGAAGTTTGTTATAAACATGCTCATCGCATTAAACAACTGAAGTACGAATCCTTTAGCTCTATACTCATGATCTAACAAAGCTACTTTTCCAAAATAACCACCAATCCTGTATGGTGTAAATACTGACGCAGCTACAGAACAAAGTTGAGTCTTGATCGCTAACGACCACGACATTGGAAATAGACTCCTTACCAATAATCTCCATTTAAATACTTCAGTCCCCCAGTTAATAGTCATTAAGAATACTAAAAGCAATAATTTTGGAATTGAAAAAGATTGAGTTGAAAAGAAGATTTTCACTTCTTCAACCATATCAGCTTTTTTATAGCCTAATAAATAAACGAGGTAAACGACAGATCCTAGAGATACTAGGATTTTCATAACCACATTTAAAATCGCCTTTATTTGTTTACTTTTACTCAAGGTCGTAAAGAACGGAAGATTTTGCAAAAGGAAAAAATTATTTTAGGTATTGATCCAGGAACTAATTTAATGGGGTTTGGAGTAATTAAGGTTGTTGGCTCTCAAATCAGCTTATTAGACGTTGGTGTTCTAGACATGAAAAAGGATAAAGACCTTGGTGTTCGATTAAAAATGATCTTCCATAAAATGATTGAATTAATTGAACAACACCTACCAGATGAGTTAGCTATAGAGGCTCAATTCTTTGGCCAAAATGTTCAATCAATGTTAAAACTAGGTAAAGCTCAAGGGGTTGCAATTGCAGCTGCACTATCTAGAGATATCCCTTACGAAGAGTATGCTCCCAAGAAAATAAAAATGAGTATCACTGGAAATGGTAATGCAAGTAAAGAACAAGTTGCAAAAATGCTTTGTCACATCTTGAAAAACAAAAACATTACAGATTCTCTTGATGCATCAGATGCTTTAGCAACAGCAATTTGTCACCACAATCAAGCCGGTTCTATTACAACTGGGAAAAAGTATTCAGGTTGGGATTCCTTTTTGAAAAACAATCCTAGCAGAAAAAAGTAAAATTCCTTAGTTAAGGAATCTTATCAAATCCAGTATACTTCTGTATCGCTTCAGGAATTAAAATCTCTCCAGCTTCATTTTGATTATTCTCAATTAAAGCAGCCATAATTCTTGGTAATGCTAATGCACTTCCGTTTAATGTATGTGCTAAAACTGGCTTATCTTTTCCTTTACGGTATCTTAATTTCAAACGATTTGTTTGATAAGTTTCGAAGTTAGAAACTGAACTTACTTCTAACCATTTATCTTGAGCAGCAGAGTATACTTCGAAATCAAATGTTAGCGCTGAAGTAAATCCTAAATCACCTCCACAAAGACGTAAAATTCTATATGGTAATTCAAGTTTTCTTAATAAACTTTTAATGTGTTCTACCATATCATTTAATACATGGTAACTATTATCTGGATGTACAACTTGTACAATCTCAACTTTATCAAACTGATGTAATCTGTTTAACCCTCTAACATCTGAACCATATGAACCTGCTTCTCTTCTGAAACATGGTGTATATCCAGTGTGTTTTTTAGGTAACTCATCTTCTTGTAAGATAACGTCTCTGTAAATATTTGTAATTGGAACTTCTCCGGTTGGAATTAAATATAAATCATCAATTGTAGAATGATACATTTGTCCTTCCTTATCTGGTAGTTGACCTGTTGCGATTCCTGATGCTTCATTAATTAATAATGGTGAAATCACTTCACTATATCCTGCGTTATCAGCTTCGTCCAAAAAGAAGTTGATCAATGCTCTTTGTAAACGCGCTCCTTTACCTTTATAAACTGGAAAACCAGCTCCGGTAATCTTAACACCCGTTTCAAAATCAATAATATCTTTTTCTTTAATAATTTCCCAGTGAGGTTTTGCATTTTCTGGTAAACCAGGCATCAATCCTTCTTTGAAAATATGCTCATTATCTTCTTCAGTACTTCCAGCAGGAACTGTTAAATGTGGTACGTTTGGAATACGGTATAATAAGTCTGTGAATTCTCCTTCAATTTTCTGAAGATCTGATTCTATAGTTACTTGCTCAACTTTAATAGCTTGAACTTTTGCTTTTGCAGCATTAGCTTCTTCTATTTTACCTGACTTGAATAACCCACCAATTTCTTTAGCAAAAGCATTTTGTTCTGCTCTAAGTACTTCTACTTTCGCAATGCTCTCCCTTCTTTTAACATCTAATCCAATAACCTCATTTACCAAGGAAGCACCGTCAAGATTTCTTTTATTTAAACCTTCGATTACTAAGTCTTTATTTTCGACAATGTTTTTTACTTGGAGCATATGATTGTTATATTAAATACGATGTTACTTTGGGAACATGAAACAAAAAAGGCTTCCAAAAGGAAGCCTTAATATTGTAGAATAAATCGATATTAAGCTTCAGCTAATTCAACTGAAACAAACGATTTATTATCTCTTCTTTTTCTGAATACAACTTTACCATCCGTTAAAGCATATAGTGTATGGTCTTTCCCCATTCCTACATTAGCTCCTGGATTGTGCTGTGTTCCTCTTTGACGGATGATGATGTTACCTGCGATAACAACTTCTCCTCCAAATTTCTTTACTCCTAAACGTTTAGATTGAGACTCTCTACCGTTATTACTGGATCCGACTCCTTTCTTATGCGCCATCTCTTAAAAATTTTATTAGTTAGCCGAAATTGATTCGATTTGAATTTGCGTGAACGACTGTCTGTGTCCGTTCAACTTTTGATATCCTTTTCTTCTTTTCTTTTTGAAAACAAGGACCTTGTCTCCTTTAAGGTGAGAAAGTACTTTTACAGTAACTTTAGCTCCTTCTACAGCTGGGGCGCCAACATTAACTTTCCCACCATTGTCTACTAAAAGAACTTTATCGAAATCAACTTTCGATCCTTCTTCAGCATCCAAACGGTGAACAAAAATCTGCTGATCTTTTTCAACTTTGAATTGTTGCCCTGCTATTTCTACGATTGCGTACATTATATGCAGTGTTTAATTAATAATAAAAATTGGTTGACAAAGATAGAACTTTAATTTCAAACAACCAACTAGGCAATTAAAGCTCATCTTCAGTTAGTTACTTAAATGAAGATGAGCTTTAATTGCCTAGTTGG
>CAWVWF010000210.1:0-5460 GCA_963933885.1 uncultured Flavobacteriales bacterium
AAAATAAATTGGTTCAGATGTTCATTAAACGTTTCCAGAAAAGAAGACATTTGGATGCCCAACCTACGACCCATTAATTTCAATTCACAAAAAAGCCCAACGAATTAACGTTGAGCTTAATATTGTTGTGACCCTGGAAGGATTTGAACTTATTTATAAGCCAAAACAATTCAGGACAGTCCTGAAATTAAAAAGGTGTCTGTGATTAACGTTAGCAATTGTTTTATTTCATTTTAACGGTTCAAAAAAGGCCTGTTTTGAACCGTTATTTTAGCATTTCTACAGATATTTTAATTACTAACTTCTTTAATTCTAGTAAGGCGATTATAAATAGATCAGAACAGTCCTAAATTTCATTTTCAATCCCAAAAGTAAAGCCCAGGGAATAAACACTGAGCTTTACTTTTCTTGTAACCCTAGAAGGATTTGAACTTATTTATAAGACAATCCTTAATTTCTGATAATCATACTTCTATGCTGTACAAACTTAGCGTTCCCCAATGAAACAACAACGAGTTTAGATCTTTTCAACTTATCTGGTAATGGAATTTCTTGAAGTCCCGCAGACAAGCTTACTTGCTCTTTCCACAATAGTTTTCCGCTCATTGAAACAACTCTTAAATTATAACTCCCATTTTCGGGAACATCAACTTGAAGCAGTCTTCCTGTTGTTATTGCATTGATTTTTAAATCAGTTTGATTAATTTCTTTTACGTTTGTGACAGTACCACAAGGTAAAGTATACCATAAATCAAACCTTGCCATTGATGCATAGAAGTTTCCACTTGCTTCAGACAATGCTTCGAACTTAACATACTTACATTCCATAGTCACATCTAATACAACCGTTTGAACAGCAGCTTGGTTTACAAATGTTCCGCTCTTTAATTCTGTCCACGCAACTTTATCAGTTGATCCGTAAATTTTATAATCAGCAATTCTTCCATTTGCACTACCATCTTGACGAGGTAAATAATCGAATGCACTCCATGATGCTAAAGTATCCGACTCGAATATTATAGTATGTGGAAATACTGGATTATTTGGTGACCATTCTGTATGCCAAAATGTAGAGTTATCATTATCTATTGAGTTACTGGCCAATCTCGTAGCACTATGTTCACTGTCTACAAAATCAATTGATAAATGAGCGTAAGACAATTGTTTCATACTTGATGAAATCGCAAACACATTAGATGTTTTCGTTAAACCTGAGGCCGTAATTGAAATTGTATAATCACTTCCTAAAGTATATCCATCGGGAATTAACCACGCAAAACGTTCGTCTTCAGCATCGGTTATATTCCATAATTCTTCTTCGCTACCGTTTTTTAATAATTTAACTACAGCTCCGTCTTGAATGTTTGTACTCCAGTTAATAACCAACGAATCACACGTTGGATTTGTTGAAGCAATAGCATCTAGTGTTAATACAGGAGTACCATCATCAATTGCAAAATCCCAGATTCCAGAACCCCAAGTTCCAAACCTAACTGTATTGATTGACGCTACATATTCAATAGCAGTTGTGTTAAACATTCCAGCTTCTCCTCCAAATAAAGGATACCATTTTTCTTCTGCAACACTGAATACAAATGCTCCAACATCGGTTCCTGCAAACACATACTGACCGTTAGGTGTTCCAACAAGACCACCAACTTGAAAATCATCTCCAGAAGGGAAATTCCCTGTTATATCACTCCATGTAGCTCCACCATCTTTAGATAAGATTGCTCCTACTCCATTTGCTGAAGGACCTGCAAACATAATCCAGTTATCATCTGTAGGAAGCACCCATCCTCCCCCGATGTTTTGAGAATTATTTGTTTGTGTAAAAGGCGTACTTACTGCGTTTCCATAACTATCTCCTCTATCTGATGTAGCGTAAACTTTAGCATCCTGAAGAAACCATAATTTATCAGGATTACTATTTGCTTGAGTAATTGCAGCAATTTGATTTGAGCCACCTTTTGTAATAGTAGTTCCAGAAATTGAAGTCCCACTAACTGTTACTCTATTTAAACTTCTTCCTAAAAGCCACATTCTTTTATCAGATTCGTCCCTATCTATATAAGTCTGAACCCAACCAACTGCAGCTGTTTTTGTGAATGTAACTGAATTACCTCCTCCTATTTCACCATTTACTGCACCCAATGTCTTTTTAGTCGCTCCATTATAAAATTGTTTTGGAACCCAAACTTCTTTTCCCTCTCTATTCCATTTCCAAATCCAATCACCATCAACTGAATTTAACGGTGGTCCATCACCTCCAATAATTTGATAGAAATCTAAATCATCACCCGAAGAGCCAGGAATCAAATCCCCTGATCCCTGGTCTTGCGTGCTGTAAGCAATATGATTCGGATCTTGAAAACCCGTAAACATATTGTAACGATAAATCAGTGCTGACGGAAGATTTAAGGTCGTTATATTGATAAAATGTGCATTGGCGTACCCCGTATTATCATAAGAGGCAGTTGAAGGGTGATCATGCCATACTTTATATGACATGTATAATCCACCATCAGTACAACCTACTGTAAATAGGTCTCCTGAGGCATTGTAAAAAAAGTGTGAAGCTTGAAAATCAGGATGATAATTAAATCGAATCCTATCATGATAATCAGCAGTATTTAATGAAGTCCCATTTTGGTAGCTACCCCATCCAGATGTAGTTGAAACATCAGTATCTAAACCATCTGTTGAAAATACCGGTTGAGCATATCCACCCCAAATGTGATTTTCATTTTCTGGACTTACTGCTAAAAACATTCCTGAACTTAGAGCTCCAGTTCTTGTTCCGTAATAATTTCCATTTGGTGTTTTTGTAATCCATGAAGTCCCCCCGTTCGTACTTACAAAGTATGTTTGGTTCTGTGTAACGTATAATTTACGACTATCTCATCCTATTGAGAAAGTACTTGAAGTATGTGTTGATCCATAACTTCCTTTTAATGTAAATGAAGTTTTAGCTCCATTTAATTCATAAAAACTTCCTGATCTTGCCAAGTAAACTTCTTCAGCGTCAGGTTGAACATCATACCTTGGAGAGTACAATACAGCAGTTGTATAAGAACCTGATCCAAAATCATGAAGAACTGTGAAATTTCCTCCACCATCTGTTGACACGTACACTTTAATACCATCTGTAGAATAAACTCTTCCATCTTGACGGTTGATTATCGTACTCATAGCTAACGTAGGTCCATTCGAAGATGTATTCCAGCTTTGCCCTTCATCATCCGAATAGCTCACTGGACCGTTTTCAATTCCTACAACCAATCTAACAGATCCATTATATCTGAAAACCATTAAATTTTTATATCTGTTCGGCCAATTTGGAGTTAGATTTACAAAATCATCTCCAGCAGTTCCTGTTTTAGGATTGTAGATTGTTCCTTTATAGATAAATGATTTTGAATTAAATTCTCCTGAGTAATGGTTATGTGTTACACCATAGATCGTATCAGTACCATCTAACATTTCTGCAAACTTAAAAGCTCCAGGCATGTTTTTAGGACCTCTATTCTTCCATCCTCCTTTTAAGGTTCCGAAAGTTTCGATATCCCCTGGTGCTCGATAAGTATTTCCCTGAAGAACATGCTTGTATTTTTTAAGCATCTTCTGATGATGATTAGCAGCATCAATTGACCAGTCTTCTAATTTGAGTTTTGTCTTCTCTTTATCAAAAACCTTTTCTTCCATTCTCTCAGGAATAGCAACGGTTTCAGAAATTTGGTTGTCTTGAAATATGAAATAAGCAATAGCAGAGAATATAGCTATCGCACTAGGCAGGGCGATCTTATTCATTATGTTAAGTAGTTAAGGTTATTCTAAATTTAGTAAAAAAAATGCAACTTAAAAAACCACAAATACAACTTGAAATAAATACGATAAATAATTTCGTCATGAATTTGTCATACAAACAACACGCTTTGGATATCTCTCCGTGATACTTCTGTGATACTTAAAAGGTAGTTTTGATTTAAACAAAAACGAAATAGATATGAATACTTCCCACGCAATTTTAACAAGTACAAATAAAGTAGAAATTCTTAAAATCGCAAAAAGTTTTAAGAAAGATCAGAACGTTTATCACCAAGGTGACAAAGCCGTTAAGTATTATAAAGTTAAAAGTGGAATTATCGCCATTGGGAACTATACTGAAGAAGGTAAAATGGTTTTTAAATGTATCATCCAAGATGGAGAATACTTCGGAGATGAGGTTGTTAGTGGACTAGAAGAAAGAATGAATTTCGCATTAGCATTTTCAAAAGAAGTAGAAATAGAAGAATATCGTTACACAGATTTTTGGGAGAATTCGGACCACCAAAAAGAAGTTTTACAAAGCAATTTGAAAAGAAATTTAAGCATCCAAAAAACAATGGAAGTGAATTCATCACTTACGGTTGAACAAAGGGTGATTAGATTTTTTAAAGAATTGGCTGATAAAAAAGCTATTAAACTCTTAACAGGAGATCTTATGATTAGGATGCATGTTAAGCATAAGGAACTAGCTTTTATTTGTAATTCATCTCGTCAATGTGTGTCTTCCATTGTTAGTCATTTACAAAAAGATGGTTTAATTAAAATGGATAGATCAAGCATAATTTTGACGCCAGAACTGTAACCAAACTAATACTTTATTTATGAAACAATTATTGATCGGAGCACTCTTAATCGGAGCACTTCAAACGAACGCACAAACTTGTACTAGAACAGGTAGCTTTACAGGAACAGACGTTAGCGTTGTAGGAACTGCTAAGTTTATTCAAACAGGGAGCACAAAAACTATTGAACTTGGAACAGACTTTTTATCAGATTCTGGACCCGACTTGGATGTTTATTTAAGTCCTGATCCAAATCCTGTAGTTAATGGGATTAGATTAGAACCACTAACTTCTTTAAGTGGAACGCAAACTTATGATGTACCTGTTGGAATTGAGATTAGCGACTATGAATATATTGTGGTGCACTGTACACAATATAATCATCTATATGGTTATGCGCTTTTAAGTGCAGCAACTGGAAATTGTTCATTGGCTTTAAGTAATGATGATGTTAAGAGTTTAAAGAATTTTAAATTAGTTCAATCTGATAATGGAATCACTTTTAATAGTGATAACGTCTTATCAAGTCCATCTGTTAAAATTTATGATTTGAATGGAAGATTAGTTCTTGAATCTAATACGATTTCAGAAACATTGTTAATAAAAGATTCGGGGATATACTTTGTTAATGTATCCTCTATTGAAGGGAGTTTTAAACAAAAGGTATACGTCA
Source organism: uncultured Flavobacteriales bacterium (assembly GCA_963933885.1). Lineage (GTDB taxonomy): Bacteria > Bacteroidota > Bacteroidia > Flavobacteriales_C > CAWVWF01. The sequence continues at coordinate 5,284 of CAWVWF010000210.1, forward strand.
AATAGTACCTTTTGTGATTTTGTTTGTAGGGCTATTCTGAAAAGGATAGCCTTTTTTTGTTTCCAACAATTATTACAGAGAAGAGATAATAATTGCTCAACATACTGCTGTAGGGATGCCTCTTGTGGGTATCCGAAACACAGTACTTCACACTTATACTACTAGGTGTCGGGTAAC
>CAWVWF010000211.1:0-5420 GCA_963933885.1 uncultured Flavobacteriales bacterium
CACTAATTTATATGGGTGCATAACATAATTCCTAATTTGTGAACCCCATTCAATATTCATCTTGCTTCCTTCGATTTGAGCTCTAGATGCTAATCTTGCACGCATTTCTAGTTCGTACAATTGAGATTTAAGCATTTTCATAGCACTCTCCTTATTCGCCAATTGAGAACGAGATTCAGTGTTTCGAATAGTTATTCCAGTAGGTTTATGAGTTAATCTAACTCCAGTTTCAACCTTATTTACATTCTGTCCACCTGCTCCACCTGATCTGAAAGTATCCCAAGTAATATCAGCCGGCGTGATGTTTATATTAATAGAGTCATCAATAACTGGGTATACATATACACTTGCAAAAGATGTATGTCTTTTATTAGCAGAATCAAAAGGAGATAGTCTCACCAATCTGTGAACTCCATTTTCACCTTTTAAATATCCATATGCGAAATCACCTGAAAATTCAAGTGTACAAGATTTTATTCCAGCAGTCTCACCATCTGTAAGCTCTACTTCTTTTACCTTATATCCGTGCTTTTCACCCCACATGATATACATTCTCATCATCATCTCAGCCCAATCTTGAGATTCTGTTCCACCTGCACCTGAGTTTATTTCAAGAATACAATCTAAAACATCTTCTTTTTCACCGAGCATATTTTTAAGCTCGAGCGTTTCTAAAAGATCAGCTGCTTTATCGTAAGATTCAATAACCTCTTCTTCAGTTACTTCATCTTCTGCGAAAAATTCGAGAAGAACGGCAACGTCTTCAACAGCTGTCTCAATAGTGTTGTAGGCATCAATCCAAGTTTTCTTTTGTTTGATTAATTTAAGGATTTTTTCCGCTTTTTTGGGGTCGTTCCAAAATTCCGGCGCTTGTGTTTTCTCCTCTTCGTTTTGTATTTCAACTACCTTCCGGTCTAAGTCAAAGATAGCCCCTAAGGGCAATTTGGCGAGTTACTAACGCTTTGTGTTGTTCAGCTGTAATCATTAGTGTAATTTTGTGTAAAATTAAATTAAAGCGTTCAACTTACAATGGCAAAACTTATAAAAACGCATCCAAAGGATTTATTGAACTTACAAAACGGGTATTATGCCCATTTTGTTGAGGATGGTATTGCTATTAATGATGTGAAAACATACGAGCCAAGACATAGGATTTCAAGAATTAATGATTCTTCTGATGTAAAAACATTTCGAATTGCTTTAAACATTGTTCTTACCATTGCGATTTTCACAGCAATTTACATTACTGATTTTGTGCCTTTAGCATTATTAATGTTTGCAGTTTTGTATGATTTACGAACTGTGAAAAGAATTAACCTTCCAGTTAATAAGTCTAATTTTATTCCTTTTGTGAATATTGTGGATGTTGAAATGATTGCTGGGAAATTAGGATTTAACTCCGCTCAAATAAATATTAAGGATGATAATGGCAAATTGTCTGTGAAAACGTTGAAGCTTTACGATAGTGATTCTACGTGGGAAAGATCAAAAGATATATTTACTCATTTAAAATACTTAAGACCTCTTAAAAAGAAAAGTAAAGATGTTTCAGGCTTGAAGCAGATTAAGATTAATGAAGGGATTTCTTATGCTGTTGAGGCTGATAAATTACTTTATTTGGAAAATGGAAAGTTTGATTTAGAAAGAGAAGATCCATATAAGTACTTTCGATTCTTAACTTCATTAGGATTGTTTGTCTTAGTAGTTACCATAGGTAAGAAAGTGGTTGATATGATCAACTTGCATCAGTTTACCGTGATTGACTTTGTTGTACTAGCATTCTTTATTTGGTTAGCAAGTGTCCCTTTTAGATTGGGTAAAAGATCTAATCCAAACATAGTTGATAGAGCTGATATCAAATCGATCGAAGTGAAGAAAAAAGATGTTTTAATTAAAATAAAAGGGTGGGGTAGTATGTCTTTTATTATTAAATTAAACAAGAGGTATATTGCAGAAGAAACTATTGATCAATTAAATACATTTTATAAAGGATGATTATTATATACAGCGAAACAACAGCAGTAGCGGAATCAGTGGAGCAAAATTATTTAGAATTCATTAAGAAAGTTCAGATTCCAGCTTTAATGGAAACTGGATTGTTTCTAGATTTTAGATTTGTAAGAATTCCAGAAAGTGAAGGTGTTGATAGATCATATAATCTTCAATTGCGTTGCGAAAACGCAGAGAAGTTTAACGAGTTTAAAGCTTTCCATGAGAATAAATTTAAGCAAGAAGTTGCTAAGAAATTCCAAGGAAATTACGGGTCATTTCACAGCATGTTAGAACAATTGATTGATGGATAAGGTTAGAGCGAAAAAGTTTCTTGGTCAGCATTTTCTTACAGATGAGAGTATTGCACAGAGAATAGGGGAGACTCTAGTTCATCAAGATAAATATGAAGGTATTATTGAAGTTGGTCCTGGTATGGGAATGATGACGAAATATGTTCAAGAGAAATACCCAGATCATACTTTTAAATTGGTAGAACTGGATAGAGATAGTGTTGCGTACTTAGGTAGACACTTTTCTGAACTGGAAGTATTAAGTGAAGATTTTTTGAAGTTGGATATAACTAATATCTTTAAAGATCAGTTTGCTGTAATTGGGAATTACCCATATAATATTTCTTCCCAAATCGTATTTAAAGTAATTGATAATAGATTACATATTCCGGAAATGACGGGTATGTTTCAAAAAGAAGTAGCTGAACGTATTTGTGAAGGTCCTGGAACTAAAAAGTACGGGATTATTAGTGTCCTAGTTCAAGCTTTCTATAAAGCAGAATATCTTTTTACAGTTGATGAGCATGTATTCGATCCGCCGCCAAAAGTAAAGAGTGGAGTGTTGAGATTAACTAGACTAGATACTGAGCCAGATTGTGATATGGTAATCTTTAAACGTCTCGTGAAAATGTCGTTTAACTTACGAAGAAAAATGCTTAGAAAATCATTGAAAAGCGAATTTACTACGGAGCAATTAACGGCTGAGATTTTCACGAAACGTCCAGAACAATTATCTGTACAAGATTTTGCTGACATGACTAATTTGAAGAAAGAGCAGTAAGAATTTTTATTTTAGAGATTACATAGATTTGATGAAAATAGGCTCTTCAGAAAGAAGCCTTTTTCAATCTTCCATTTTTATCTAAAATGTAAATATCTTTTTTTCTTTTTTCTAACAGTTCTCTTTCTTCTTTAACTCTAGCTTCTTCATCGCGATCTCTTTTAAGAAATCCGTAATTGATTTCGTATACAAATTGGATAACTGGTTTTACTTCATTTGCGTTGAAAACGAAATCAGCATCTCTTAAATCCAGATTGTAATAACTGTCTACATCCACTTTCCTGTTATAAGTAGTAGAAGAATTCTGGGAAATATGATGCTTATATATACTTGAGTTTTTGATGTAAGATTTTAAATAGCGTTCACTAGGGTAAAGTGTATTCCTTTTCTTTTGAAAGCTTGGTTTACCATCTTCAATAATATATCCGATTTCTCTAGCTAGTCTTTTTTTATCGTTCAAGATTTTAACAGATTTTTCAGACAATGAATCATTAATATGAGTTACATTGTTGATATAAGGGGTGATATCAATTATATCGTAAATATTGAGGTTAAAACAAATCCTTGAAAGATTATCTACCATCCCAATATCTCTAATATTAAAAGTGACATTGTGAGTTGATTTATAACCGCTTGGTTTCGGGATGTTTGAAGTGTCGTGCTTGAAACTGAAAATGGGATCTAACGAAATTACGTCAATCATCATATCCTCTCTTTTTAATTTCAGCTTTTTAATATCCTTACCGAGTTGATCGATTTTTTGATGTGTTAATTCTTCCAAAGCATCTACTGATTCACTTATAGAAGTGTAAGTGTATGTGATATGGTATCCGTCTGGAGTAGCATTAAAGATCACCTTAGTTTTTATGCTTAAATGATTTCCTACAACCTCTATAGAACCTTTCTTATTGGATCCATATTCGGTGTTCTTATTGAAAGTAGAGTTGAGTTCTTGAGCATTGTTATTATAGAATGACAATACTAAAAGTGAGAAAATTAATTTTTTCATAGCTGTTTATATTTGTAATGCATCTCAGATGCATCGTTACAACTATATGTCGAAAATAAGAAAAGGTCACCGTTATTAAATTAATAATCTAACGGAATTACTTTAGAGTCTTTAACCTTCGATAAAATAACCATTGTTTGCATCTGTCCAATTTCTTCAATTGTACTTAGCTTATTCGCAATTAAAGATTCAAATGCAGGAATGTCCTTTACCATTATTTTTAAAAAATAATCAGCGTTTCCAGTCACTTGATAACATTCCGTTATTTCAGAAATAGCTTGAACTTTCTCTTTGAAGGTAACAATAGATCCTTCAATTTGACGAACCAATGATATTGATATAAATGCCTGAATCCCTAGGCCAAGAAGTGCATCGTTAACATGACCATGGTAACTTTGGATTACTTTAGAATTTTCTAATTTTTTAACTCGTTCTAAAGTAGGAGCGGGAGATAAACCGATTTCATTTGATAATTGCAGGTTGGTAATTCTACCACGTTCTTGAATTATTCTTAAGATTTTTAAATCTATTGTGTCTAGTTTAATACCCAGTTCCATTTTTTAGCTTTTTGTAAAAGTAATAGAAAAATAATATTTCATATGACTAAGTCCATTTTTAACTGTATAAAATCGGGATGATACCACTTAAATTTACTAAATTAGCGACTTATTTGTGTATATGAAAAGTCATTTAGAAGGATTTATTAAGCAGTTAGACGTAGCATTTGAAATTGGACAAAGTGCTAATTTTAATGTTAGTAATAAAAATATCACTTCTGTTTTAATATGTGGAATAGGTGGTTCTGGAATTGGAGGAACTATTACTTCCAAATCTATTGCTGATGTATGTATAGTTCCAGTAATTACTTGTAATGACTATCATATCCCTTCTTTTGTAAACGAATCTACATTAATTATTGCTTCTTCATATAGTGGGAACACAGAGGAAACAATTACAGCAGTTAAGGCTGCTATGAAAAAAGGAGCACAGCTTTGTGCAATTACATCAGGAGGTGAACTTAAAGAGATCTGTGAGAAAACTGGATCAAACCATATTGTGATTCCTGGAGGAAATCCACCAAGAACATGTTTAGGTTATTCTTTAACTGAGCAAATTTTCGCTTTAAATAAGTACGGTTTAATTCCAAATGAACTAATCGAAAATTTAAAATCTGCTTCTCAATTATTAAAATTAGAAGAGACAAATATTAAGGCTGAAGCAAAAGCAGTTTCAGAAGCATTAGTTGGTAAAATTCCAGTTTTGTATTCAACTGATAAGTTTGAGCCGATTGCTCTTCGTTTTCGTCAACAATTAAACGAGAATAGTAAAATGTTAGCTTGGCATAATA
>CAWVWF010000212.1:0-5417 GCA_963933885.1 uncultured Flavobacteriales bacterium
CTAATATTTTCTCTTCAAGTTCCTCACTTGTACTTGCCTCTTCTATATTCATTTGTAAGTCCATCAACTTACTTGAAAGTTCAAAAACATTACTTATATCTTCATCAATAATTAACATTCGTTTATTGTTAAATCTTTCATGATGTTCCGATAAAACCTTAAAGTCTTGAGAAATTATTACGGATTCTTTCGATTTAACGACTTCTGCTTTAAAACTTGAAGTACTTGCAGATTTCGCCAATGTAAAATCATTTTTATACTCTGGTAAAACTACCATCTTTATATTGGTGAAATCACTTATAGGAAATCTAACAATAAATTTAGAACCAACTCCTACTTCGCTTTCTATTCTAATTGTACCTCCTAATAACTCAACCAAATTAGAAGTAATACTCAAACCTAATCCAGTACCTCCATATTCTCTACTTGTACTCCCATCCGCTTGATTAAAAGCACCAAAAATACTTTCTTGTTTGTCTTTTGCAATCCCAATTCCAGTATCCATGATTGTAAATTCAAGATTATCATTTTCACATTTGATAATTAAATTGACAGTTCCTCCAGAAGGGGTGAACTTCATTGAATTACTTATTAAATTCTTTAAAATCTGACCTAGCCTTAGGTCATCTGAGAATATTGTTTCAGGAATTGAATCAGTATGAATAACCGAAAAATTCAATTTATTCTCAACTGAAATCGGCCTAAACAAATGGTATATATATTCAATTATTTTCGGAAGATTAATCTCTCTTTTTTCTACATCTAACTTACCTGCTTCAATTTTTGATGAATCCAAAATATCATTTATAAGTTCGAGAAGATTGTTTCCTGACTGATGAATAACATCTGCGGACATTACTTCATCGGCCGACAAGTTTCCATCCGAGTTTTCTGCCAATAATTTAGATAGTATTAACATACTATTAAGTGGTGTTCTTAATTCATGACTCATATTAGCTAAAAAGTCTGTTTTGTACTTATAGGATTGTTCTAGTTCTTCAAATTTTCGTTTCAGTTCAGATGTTGTAACTTTTAAATTTCCTTTCATTTGAATCAGTGCCTTTCCTAAAACATCTTCATCACTTCTTTCAGTAATTTCAACATCATAATCCCCTTCTCCAATTCTTTCAGCTACGTTAGCAAGAGAATTGCTATTTATCGCCATTCTATTGAAAGCTAAAGCAAGTTTTCCAATTTCATCCTTTGTATGTATTGAAACATTAACATTAGTCTTACCTGCTTTCAAATCTTGAGCTGCAATTTCAATTTTCTGTAAATCTGACGTTATACTTTTAGCAGTAAATGACACCATTAATAACACTAATGTAAGTACTCCTGAAAGCATAACATATAAGTTATCAATTTCAGATTGCAATTTTTCTTCTTGAATTTTCAAACTTACTTTTACCCTATTAATTACAAACTGTTCTAATTCATGTAAGACATTAATAGTCCCTGTAGAAGATAACCACCAATCTGACGCATTAAAATTAACCAAACGATTGGTCTCCGTTTCAAAACAATAGTCAATCATCTGAAGTGTATTGGACATTGTCCCACCTTCTAAATCCATCATTACTCTTGAGCGAAGGTCTTCTGGAGAATAATTAACAAATGCGTCTAAATTATTTCTAAAAGCACCTTTATAACCACTAAACCTTCCATACCCTAAACGCTCAAACTTACCAAAGATCAAAGCTTCATTTACACAATTTCTAATTTTACCTAAACTCTCTTTTGTTTGAATCAAAGAAAGATAGGCTTTCATTTCTTCTTTAGTTAAAGGCGTATTTATTTCTGAACCTATTCCATTAACAATAACCAAGAATTTCTCAATAACCTTGTTGTAATATTCTTGAACTTCTGTAGGGCCTAAAGAAAACCCAGTTAAATTGGATCGTACTTCTTTCAATTCATCAAAAAAGGAAAGATGTGTAGTGTCTTTGATTTCGTTTTGTAAATGATTTCGAAAGTCTACAATAATAGAATCTGTTTGTTCAATTTGTTTTTCGAGTTGGACCTGACTATCGTATTGAGGGTTCAATAAAAAATTAATAGCAAAATCTCTTTCTTTTTGAAACTCATGAGTTAATGATGACATTTTCTCAATTTGATCCATACTAATTCTAGTCGTAGACATGTTTTCAATAAGAGCTTTTTCAGTTGAAATTTTATCAAACGTAAAAACTCCCAACACGATAAACGGTAGAAGAACCAAAATTAATAATTTGGCTTTTAGAGTTATTTTAGAAAGTATTTTCATGAAGACTTTCCGTTATACTATTGTTAAGCTTATAAAGTTTGCTAAAAAAGAGATTTTCTTTTTTCTTCCAATTCTTCTAGTTCTTCACTTGTCTTCTCCCAGATCTCCATTTGAAGTTTTAAATCTGTTTCAACTTTTGTAAATGATGTAAACATATCTGAATCAGTCGCGTTAGAAGGGTTCTGTAAATCCAATTCCAAATTCTTCTTTTCATCTTCCAGTTCAGAGATTTTTCGTTCCGATTGCCCCAATTTATTATTGGCTTTTTTAAGTTGTTGATCTATTACTTTTCGATCTTCAAAACTAGCTTTAGACGCTCCTTTTTTTTTAACCTCTGTCTTGAGTGATTTCGTTGGTGCATTTAAATCATTAATGTTTTCCAATTTTCTTTGTGACAAAAAGAAATCAATTCCCCCAATATATTCTTTAATTCCTTTATTCTTAAATTCAAGAACTTTATTAGATAAACCTCGAAGGAACTCTCTATCGTGAGAAACAATAATCATTGCTCCTGGATAATGAATTAAGGCATCTTTTAAAATTTCCTTAGATGGAATATCTAAGTGGTTAGTTGGCTCATCTAAAATTAAAAAGTTATAAGGTTCTAATAATAACTTACATAAGGCAAGCCTACCTTTTTCCCCTCCTGACAAAACACTAACTTTCTTATCTATATCAGTTCCTCTAAAAAGAAATGATCCTAATAATTCACGAACTCGTTTACGAATTTCCCCTCTAGCAACATCATCTATAGTTTCAAATACGGATTTCTTTAAATCTAATTCCTCTGCCTGATTTTGTGCATAATATCCCAAATTTATATTATGTCCTAAATCGATAGATCCTCCTCCTGCAAATTCACCAACAATCATTTTAGCCAGTGTAGATTTACCCTCTCCATTTTTACCTACAAATGCAATTTTTTCTCCTCTACCAACTATTAAGTTGATATCTTTTAAAACTTCATTATCACCAAAAGACTTAGATACTTTTTCAATTGTGACAACGGCTTTTCCTGACCTAGGTGACTCAGGAAACCTCATACTCATTGCATCTACTTTTCTTTCGTCAACCTCAATTCTTACAATCTTATTCAGTTGTTTAATTCTTGATTGTACAGCAGCAGCTTTATTAGCTTGAGCTCTAAATCGACTAATGAATCGCTCAATCTCTTCAATTTTTTTATCTTGATTTACTTTTGCTGCTACCTGTTGTTCAAAAAGTATTACTCGTTGTTCCAAATACTTAGTATACCCAACTTTGAAATCATATATTTTCCCAACAGCAATTTCTAAAGTTCTCTTAGTGACATTATCTAAAAATTCTTGATCGTGAGAAATAAGAACTAATATCCCAGTATAAGTCATTAAATATTTCTCTAACCAATCAATTGATTCAATATCTAAGTGATTGGTAGGTTCATCTAATAACAATGCATCAGGAGTTTCTAGAAGAATTTTAGCTAATTCAACTCTCATTCTCCAACCCCCACTAAAAGTCCTAATGTTTTTATCTAAATCAGTAGATTTAAAACCTAATCCAATTAAAATCTTATCAGCTTCACCTTCTCTTTTTGATGAATCAGACATTTCTAATTCAGAACCTAAATCAGATATCCTTTGAACAAGTTGTGAATACTCTTCACTTTCATAATCTTCTCTCGTTTCTAACTGTTTACTTATGTCTTCAAACTCCTGTTCTAATTTTGCTTCTCCTTCAAAAGCTTTCATAGCTTCCTCACGAACAGTATTATCCCCTTGAGTTTGTAAATCTTGCTTTAAATATCCAACAGAATAAGTCTTTGGAATAACCAAATTACCATCATCATATTCAATCGTACCTGATAGTAATTTCAGTAAGGTTGACTTCCCCGCACCATTCTTTCCTACTAATCCAACTTTTTCACCACCCTTTAATTGAAAAGAAACATTTTTAAATAAATAGTTTCCATTAAAAGAAATTCCTATATTTTCGACTGAAATCATACTGCAAAAATATACAATGCTAAGCACAAAAGATATAATCATTGAAAAACATGCTAGAATTTTTATTTCAAAGCCTGTTAATCAGCAAGATGAGATATGGATTTTGTTTCACGGATATGCACAAAACATCCAGGAGTTTTACGATTCATTCACTAACAATGAATTTAAAGACAAATGCTTTATCATTCCAGAAGGTCTGTCAAGATTTTATCAGAAAGGGATGCATGGAACTGTAGGATCGAGCTGGATGACAAAAGAGAATAGAGAGTTTGAAATTATAGATCAAAAAAAATACTTAGACTTAGTCATCAATAATTTTGATTTAAATAATTACAAAATTAATATATTTGCTTTTAGTCAAGGAGCGTCTACAGCAGCAAGATGGTTGTCAAATTCTAATATCCTAATTAATAAGTTGATTTTCTGGAGTGGAAATATTCCATCAGATATTTTAAAAAATAAAGATGATCAATTATGGAAATATTCACCACATTTTTTCATTGGTGATAAGGATCAATTTAGTTCATTAAAAAATTGGAATAAGTTTACTGAAAATTTAAAAGAAAACGAATTTACAATTTATCATGGTGATCATTATTTCACACCTGAATTAATTAATCAATATATTTTATAGATCATTCCAGATTTAACTTCTGAATTGGCACTAATTGAGTTTTTGTCTAATCTAATTTCATTTATTTTAAATACTGAATATGAAATAGTAGTCCAACCTATAAGAAATAAGAATAAAAAAATCTTGTCCTTCAAATTAATAATTTTAGTTCGCATGGACAAAAAACGTGCAATACACATAAGTATTTTGCTTAATCATGTTAACATCTGTTAAACTATTTATACTTTAGAGAGATACTGAAGAGGAGATGTTAAAAAAGACTTGGTTACTTCCAATATTCACAATAGGATTATTAGTTATATCGTTTCTAATTTTCAGAAGTGTATTAACTTATTTAGCAATATCAGCTATCTTCGCATTAATTGCGAGACCGTTATTCACTCGAATTAGAAAATTGAAAATTAAATCATTCAGTATTTCCCAGGGGTTGGCGGCACTAATATCAATTATTATATTCTATAGTCTCATATTAGCGTTTCTAGCGACTTTTATTCCTTCGGTAGCAAAGGAAACACAAGTGATAACTAAAATAAAT
>CAWVWF010000213.1:0-5382 GCA_963933885.1 uncultured Flavobacteriales bacterium
CTGCTCAAATATTTCTACTTACATCGTACTTCTCGATTTGAGCGGAGCGGTAATCTAGAAGATAAAAGATCCGATTTACAATCGGTATTCAAGCATAATATATAACAGTTAAAATACCGATTACAACCGAGTGAAACGAACAAATGATTTCAAAAGGAATAACACATCTGAATAAATCGGACAGTCTACCTTTCAGATTGAAAATCAGAAAGTAAGTTAGAGTCTAGACACTGCTCAAATACTTCTACTTACATCGTACTTCATAATTTGAACGAAGCGGTAATCTAGAAGATAATAGATCCGATTTACAATCGGTATTCAAGTACAATGTACAACAGTTAAAATACCGATTACAACCGAGTGAAACGAACAAATGATTTCAAGAGGAATAACACATCTGAATAAATCGGATAGTTTACCTTTCAGATTGAAAATCAGAAAGTACGTTGGAGGCTATATACTACTCAAATACTTCTACTTACATCGTACTTCTTGATTTGAGCGGAGCGGTAATCTAGAAGATTAAAAAATCGGATTTACAATCGGTATTTAAGCATAATGTACAACAGTTAAAATACCGATTGAAAATCGGATAGTTTACCTTTCAGATTGAAAATCAGAAAGTACGTCGGAGTATAGATACTACTCGAATACTTCTACTTACATCGTACTTCTTGATTTGAGCGGAGTGGTAATCTAGAAGATAAAAGATCCGATTTATAATCGGTATTCAAGTACAATGTACAACAGTTAAAATACCGATTTAAAATCGGATAGTTTACCTTTCAGATTGAAAATCAGAAAGTACTTTGGAGGCTATATACTACTCAAATACTTCTACTTACATCGTACTTCTTGATTTGAGCGGAGTGGTAATCTAGAAGATAATAGATCCGATTTACAATCGGTATTCAAGCACAATGCACAGCTGTTAAAATACCGATTTCAAATCGGATAGTTTACCTTTCAGATTGAAAATCAGAAAGTACGTTGGAGATAATCCCTTCCATTATTAATTGGCGAAAAACTAAACATTAAAACATTCCAAACTACAAGAGTTTTCTTACTGTTATCTCATTAGTTTTATTACAGCTAATTCATCAAGTATTGAATCTGAAATAGAATCACTACCCATATCAATGGGTTGAAATTAAAAAGAAATAAAATTATTATAAAGGACTTAGAAAACTAATCAACCTCTTCATTCATATCAGCAACCTTAGGCTTACCAAACAAATAAGTTTTATTCTCACTTTTACTCATTAATCGTTGAATATTCTTCTGATGAGTTACAACAATTAAAATAGCAACTACCGAAGAAAAGATATTTAAGGACGCTACATCTTTTTCAAATACAAACATGACAAACAATGGAAAAGCTATACCAGCAAGCATAGAACCAAGAGATACATACTTAGTCGTAATTAATATAATAACAAACAGTCCTAAAGCACATAATGCAGCTGGAGTATGAACAGCCAAAACAATCCCTAATAAAGTTGCAATCCCCTTCCCTCCTCTAAATCCAGCAAAGATTGGAAATATATGTCCTAGAACAGCTCCGAATCCAAATGATAATTGAAGATTTGTATAAGGCGAAGACTGTAAATAAGTATAATCATCTTGTAACACAACTAAGCTGACAGCTAAAAATCCTTTTAGCACGTCTAACAACAGCACTGGAATACCAGCTTGCTTACCTAAAACTCTGAAGGTATTTGTAGCTCCTGCATTACCGCTACCATGTTCTCTAACATCGATATTATAAAACTTTTTACTAACCCATACTGCCGTAGGAATAGACCCCAACAAATATGAAGTAACAAGTAATAATATAATGGTTAAACTCATTTATTGAACTTAGTTTCTTTCTAAATTTATGAAATCAATTCCGGCTTATCAATTTGTTTCACACTTATTTCTTAACAAGTAGAAGTTGCTTTAAAACATGCCTATACCTAAGTATCTGAAGTATAGCAGAGAAGGTTAAACCTATCGCTAATCCAACCCAAACACCCTGAGCAGACATATCGTAATGGAAGGCACACCAATATCCTAATGGCAACCCAATTATCCAATATGAAAACACAGCAATAAACGAAGGAACCTTTACATCCCCCACACCTTGTAACAAACCTTGAAACACAACTTGTAACCCATCTGAAAACTGGAATATTGCAGCTAAAATTATCATCGATGCAGCTTGGGTAATAATTAGTTCTTCATGAGAAGGAACAAAAAGTAAGGGCAAATGATCTTTGAAAATTAAAAAAATTGATGCTGTAACCAGACTTAATGATAAGGTTATAATAATTACAGAAATCGCAACACCTTTAATTTTATCCAATCGTTTTTCACCTATATATGTTGCAGTCATAATACTTCCAGCATTACCAATCCCCATAGCCAACACAAAAGACATTGATGCCAATGATAATGCTATTTGATGAGCAGACATATGATCTTTACTTATCCAACCAACCATAAACGTTGCCGCAGAAAAAGCTGTTACCTCAAAAAACATATATACCGAAATAGGCAAACCAATTGCGAGGATAGCTTTTGCAAGAGCAACATCCATCTTTGTTTTAAACGTGTTCATTAAAAGTGTTCTCAAGTTTTGCTTAGAGTAGAAATACCACGAAAAGATTAAAACCATTAAACACCTTGAAGCTAAAGTACTAATCGCTGCTCCCACAATCCCCATTTCTGGAAAGCCTGCGATTCCAAAGATTAGGAAGAAGTTTAAAATAACATTAACCACATTACACCCCAACGAGATATACATTGGAGTAACAGTATCCTGCAATGCCTCAACAAACTGTTTAAAGCTCTGTGAGATCATTATAGGAATTATTGATATAGATGTAATTGCGAAATAAGTTAAACATCCTTCGATCACCTCAGGGTCTTGATAGAAGATTGAAAAGTTCTCTCCAAGTAACAAGAGTCCTAGATATAGAATTATTCCAATGATAGTATTTAATTGAAGTCCTGTTGAAAAGAGCTTGTTTATCTTTGATGTTTCTTTTGCACCATTTGCTTTTGCAACTATTGGTGTTAATCCAATACTAATTCCCATTCCTAAGATCATAATCGGAAAAAATACACTTGTAGCAAATGTTGTTGAAGCCATCTCTAAAGAATCGTGATGTCCCAACATTGTATAATCAGCTATTCCCGTCAATACATGACCAAGCTGACCAATACCTATCGGCAATGCCAATAAGAATGTTTTTTTAATTTCATCAAAGGATAATTTCACTTCCTAGTAGTTTTACAAGTTCAGTGATTTCTTCATTTGTATTGAAGACATGCAAACAAATTCTTAATCTCTCCTCTCCTTCAGAAACGGTTGGACTCATCACTGGCCTAACATCAAAACCTCGTTCAGTTAAAAATTCAGAAAACAACTTAACTTCTTTATTTCCAGAAACTAAAACACACTGTATTGAAGAATAACTTTCAATAATTGAAATGGTGTTATATTTAGAAACTTCAATTTTGAAATGATTAATTATAGATTTAAGCTGCTTTGTTTTCTCACCTAAAGACATCTCATTATAAGATGATCTTATTGCAGAAATACTATAAGGAGGCAAAGCTGTTGTATAAATAAAACTTCTTGAAAAGTTAATTAAGAAGTCTTTGATTAAACCATTTGATAATACTGTTGCTCCATGAGCTCCAATTGCCTTTCCGAAAGTGACTATACGAATAGGTATTTGATTTTCAAGTCCTAGCTCCTGAACTAATCCTTCGCCATGTTTGCCAAAAACACCAACACTATGAGCCTCATCAACAACTAAACAAGCATTAAACTCATTTGCTACATCAACCATATCCTTTAAAGGAGCAGCATCGCCATCCATTGAGTATATTGCTTCTACAACAATATAAACATCACCTTCTGCCCTGCTTAATTTCTTTCTAAGATCTGCAATGTCATTATGCTTAAAACTATAAGTTTTAGCAAAGCTTAAACGCATACCATCTTTTATAGAGGCATGAATTAGCTCATCATAATAAACTGTATCACCTTTTTGTGGGACTGCTGAGAAAAAACCAATATTTGCGTTATATCCAGAGTTAAAGACTAACGCCGACTCTGTTTTATGAAAGGAAGCCAAATAAGTCTCTAGCGCTTCAATTTCAACATAGTTCCCTGCTAATAATCTAGAACCTCCTGAACCTTTAACCTGAATATCATTAAAGACTTCTCCAGCTTTGGATAAACCCAGATAATCATTAGAACAGAAATCAACCTTACTATCTTCAGAAGTCTTTAAAAAACGAAAAGCATTTGTAGCTTCTCTTCTCGCTAACAAATGCTTTTGCTTATTAAATTCCATTATTATATCAATTTCACGAATGTGAATCGTATTATTTTGCCATTTCTTCTTTCCAAGACTTTACTTTCGCTTCCATCTTAGCTTTTGCATTGTTATCCTTGTAACGTTCGTTAACTTCTGGTTGAGCACCATCAACAAAAGGAATCTTAGCAGTTAAACCTAAATTTTTAAACAACATTCTGTCTTCTTGAAATTCAGGGTTACTAGTTGTTAATAACGTTTCTCCTGCAAAAATAGAGTTTGCTCCTGCCATAAAACACATTGCTTGAGCTTCATCACTCAATTCTAATCTACCTGCAGATAATCTCACTGCACTTTCAGGCATCATAATTCTAGCAATTGCTACCATCTTGATCAAATCCCAAGAAGGAACCTTCTCATTGTTTTCTAAAGGCGTTCCTTCAACAGGTACCAATGTGTTTATCGGCACTGATTCTGGATGCTTTTCGTAATTAGCTAATGTCATCAACATGCTAATTCTATCTTTCTTTTCTTCTCCTAAACCAATAATTCCACCTGAACACAAAGTGATTCCTGCTTTTCTAACTGATTTATGAGTATCTAATCTATCATCAAAAGTTCTAGTTGAAATAATCTCACTGTACTTTTCTTCAGATGTATCTATATTATGATTGTATGCATATAAACCTGCATCTTTTAATCTTTGAGCTTGGTCGCTAGTTAACATTCCTAATGTACAACAAACCTCCATGTCCATTTCGTTAATCCCTCGAACCATTTCAAGAACATTATCGAAATCTCTATTATCACGAACTTCTCTCCAAGCTGCACCTAAACACATTCTTGAAGCTCCACCATCTTTAGCTTTCTTTGCTTGATCTATCACAGTATCAACCTCTAATAACTTATGAGCGTCTACACCAGTTGAATATCTTGCAGCTTGTGGACAGTAAGAACAATCTTCCGAACATCCTCCAGTCTTAATAGAAACTAAAGATGAAATTTGAATTTGCTTAGAATCGTGAAATTCACGGTGAACACCTGCAGCTTTGTATACCAAATCTAATAA
>CAWVWF010000214.1:0-5379 GCA_963933885.1 uncultured Flavobacteriales bacterium
TGAAGATCATCCAAAATTCACTAACGCTGGAGATCAAATATTAAGAAACTTCTTGAACGGTTTGGTTATAAAATTAAGGGGGCCTAGACCGCCTAAGAAGTAGTACCCAATTTATACCGTTTACAAATGTTGTCTATGTGCTTTTATTTAAGGCAACCTATTGCCAATTTAATAGTCCTTTAATTATGAGATTTATCTTTGTTTTAATAGCAATGTTTTCTGTTAATGGATTAACAGGTCAAACGATTAGCGGTGTAATTAATCAATATTCAAAAGTGTCAGGACAATCTAGTTGTCAAAATTCATTGATTGTATCAAACCCGGAGTATTTTTCAATTGAGGAAGATGTTATAATTATTCAAATGCAAGGGGCTGTTATTGACGAAGCTGATAACAATAGTTTTGGAGTTGTTTCTAACTACAATGGTGCAGGTTCTTATGAAAAAGGAATTATTATTAATATCGAAGACGACACAATTTTCTTTAAAAACAATTTCGAAAACACATATGACTTCACAGGAAAAGTCCAAATGGTTACTTTTCCTAATTACCAAAACGTAACAATTACTGGCGTCGTAACCGCTTTACCATGGGATGGTGAAGTAGGCGGTGTTTGTGCATTTCAAGTATTAGAAACATTAACAATGGATGCCGAGATTAATGTTGATGGTTTAGGTTTTAGAGGAGGTGAAAAGATGGAGGTTTCAGGGAATAGTTGTTCCTGGTTATTTGAAAGTTCTTCTTATTTCTATCCGAATACTTCAAATGAAAGCACATCAAAAGGAGAAGGTATATCAGCTTTAATTAAAAGTAAAGAATTTGGTAAAGGAGCTCAAGCCAACGGAGGTGGTGGTGGAAATGATCACAATTCTGGAGGAGGTGGTGGTGCCAATTATGGAAGTGGTGGAATTGGTGGAAGAAACAATGACCCAGGATTATTTAATTGTCAAGGTGTACATCCAGGAATTGGAGGTAAAAGTATTGATTATACAAGCACACGTGCTGTTCTCGGTGGAGGAGGTGGTGCTGGACACGGTAATAATGGACTTTCAACAGGCGGAGCAAATGGAGGTGGTATAGTAATTATATCAGGAGGATATTTAGAAGGAAGTAACAAATCTATTACATCAAATGGGCTTAATGCAAATACAACTACTGGAGGAGATGGTGCCGGTGGTGGAGGAGCTGGTGGTTCTGTTATTTTGAATATAATTACATACGGAGTAGACTTATCAATTTCAACTCAAGGTGGTTCAGGTGGTGATTCTTATAACGAAGCATATACTAGGTGTTTTGGTCCTGGTGGTGGAGGTGCTGGTGGATTAATTCATGGATATAATAACTTTTCAAGTGTAACCACTAATGTTTTAGGTGGAACACCAGGAGTTGTTACAGGTTCTACATCAGGATGTAATGGAAGTACAAATAGTGCAACTGCAGGAGGAGCAGGTAATACTTTAACAAACTTGTCAATTCCATTTGGGAAAGGAGCTCCTGATTGTTTAACTGTTGGTGGTAGAGAGGTTGGATTAGCTGGACTAAAGGTTTATCCAAATCCTAGTAATTCATTCTTTACAATAGAAAATCAGAAAAGCAGATCTCAAATTATTGAATTAATTGATAGTAAAGGAGCTCTTATTAAAGTGTTTGAAATCACAAATACTTTGAAAATTGGAGAAACTTTAGTTCCGGGAGTTTATTTTATTAGGTTGAAAAATCATAAATCTGTTCAACATAAGAAACTGATTAAATTATAACCCTGTATCTCCAAAAGTTACGCCTTGATTCTTAGTTTTGTTTAAAACGATTGTTGTAATTGCTTGACCTTTAATCTCAAGCCATCCAAAATAGGATGCTCCGTCGTTTATAAATTCAAAACCAATATATTTTTGATTGTAAACGCCAACTTCACTAGTAGAGGTTGTACCATCTTCATCATAAAATATCTTATACCAGCCATGATTGCACCAATGCTCTTTTAAGGATCCATCAAAAGGGTCTCCTTGGAGGTGTTTTTCATAAGCATATCCATTCTTATTGTATTGATTACTAAAAGACATGTAGAACATCTTTCCTTTAATGGTGAAATCGAGAACATGATGTGGACCCATTACAATTTTTTCTCTTTCCCAATTAATATCAGTGATTCCATCATTGTTAACGTCAAATGAAATAACATCATTTTTAGTTACAGGAGTAAAGCTTGGTTTTAAAACCCAATTAGGTCCCCGGTTCAAATCTTCATTTTTCTCTTTTTCACAACCGATGAAAAGTATACTTACAGCAAATGTTAAAATGAATAAATGTGATTTCATATCTAAGGGTTAGGTTCATTAATATAAGCCGATGTCTTGAGAAAGATACACGATTCAACCTTTTTAATCTGAAATCACTTTGCTTATTTGAAGCGATAATGAAGGGGATTATGAAAAAAACTAGCTAGTTTTGTTATGAGATTGGAAACTAGAGTAGGAAATAAAATTGTAATCATTGGAGCTGGTCCTGCTGGCGTTGTAACGTCTTTGTTTCTTAGTAAATCTAAGGTTTCTCATATCCTAATAGATAAAGCTGAATTCCCGAGAGATAAGGTTTGCGGAGAATCATTTGCAGGAAATGTTTTCAAAGTTTTAGATGATATTGATCCTGCAATCAAAACTGAAATGTATGCTAAAGGCATTGTTAAGCATGCCAGTGAGTTTGGATTTTATATTGATTCAAACAAGAGGTATGGTTTTACACTTCCATCAAAAAAACCACACAAGATTCAGGCAAGTAGATTTGAATTTGATGAGTTTTTAGTTCGTAAAGCTTCTGAGTCTTTATATTGTACTATGATAGAAGGGGTTACTATTCATGAAGCCATTAAGAAACAAAACGGAATTGAATTAAGTCTTTCTAATAATTCAAAATTATTTGCTTCAATGGTTGTTTTCTCAAATGGTGGAGTAAGTAATTTAGTTAAAAGATTTAGAGGTGATAAGTACGACATTAAAGGAACTCAGTTTTTATTTGCAAGAGGAATTTTTAAAAATGTTAATGTTGTAAATCCAAATTCAGCAATTGATTTTCATTTATCAAAAGTACCCTATAAGAACTGTGGTTATTTAACTTATTTACCAAATGGGAATATGACGTTAGGGACGATCTTAGAGGCTGAAACAATCAAAAGCAATAAAGATATCAATCTAAAGGATACAGTTACTACAGCGGTTAAAAACCAAGCGTATTTAAATGAAGTGTTAGGTAAAGCTGAATTGGTTTCTGAAATAAAAACAACTTCCTTGAAACTGGGGGATTTTAAAAAGAAGTTCGCAGGAGATAATTATATTATTGCTGGGGATGCTGCAGTACCATTGAATCCTGTAACAGGGATGGGGGTGATGATGGCTATGTACTTTGGGAAAAATGCAAGTAAAGCAATTATTGCAGGTGTTGCTAAGAATGACTTTTCATATACTACATTGAAATCGTACGATAAACATTGTCAGAAAAAATTCAGATTTGAATTTAGGAAAAGTAATCTTTATACCTATCTACAGGTTAATCATTTCAACTTTTTCATCTGGCTAATTAAACGTTTGGATAAAAATCGTTTCTTGTCTGATTTAATTTAAAAGCTAAATCTTACTTGCCATTTAATCACAGACTTTTTATTTCCTTCAATTTCGTTTACTCCAGATCCAATTGAAGTTTTATTTACAAATTGAGTCATCTCGTATTTCATCCAAAATTGCCATTTCTCATTTATTCTGAAATTATAATTTAAATAAAACCTAGTTGATTTGTCATAATAGACGGGAACGGAGAAGTTATGCAGCATGTCATTCTCGTACATATAAAAACGATTATCCCAAGATTCTGAATTCACAATAGCAATTCGTAAAGTCACTTTCTGTTTTTCTTTTTTATAAGTTAGGTCTTGAGCGAATACAAAACCTTCAGTGGACTGCTTGATAGTAACTTTGTTATATCCAATTCGAGATGAGAAAGACCATGATTCATTTATATCAAATTTTATTTTAGCATAGATTTTATGCTCATATTTAATTTCAAGATAATCAAGCATGTTTACTGAAAGCTCTTTAGGGCTAACTCTGTATTGATATTTCAATTCAAAACTCAAAGAATCAGAAACTCTCATTCTTATGAGTTGATCGTACGACTTTCCTATTGTTGGTAGGTGAAGTAAGTATTTCGGATTATCGTTTTTATATAGATTAAATCTACTAATCACACATAAATTATAAGTGTTGAATTTTAACGCTGTGTAAAAACCTGTTTCGTTTTGTACAACACTGTTCTTTTTATAGGTATTGGTGTACACTGACTTGTAATCTTTGCTAAAGAATCTGTAATTACAACTTAAGGTTAAATTTTCTGCCAGAGTTGTACTAGTGAAGTGAGTAGTGGCCCAACCATTAATATTGGAAACAGCCAATTCACCTCTCAAACTATAGAAATGATTGAAATAGTTATATGAAATACTGTTGTTCCAGAAGTTTTTAGGAAGACTGTAATTCTTATTGTAATATTTTAAAGGCGGAGAGAAGGCGTGTGATAAAATGGACCTTTTTGAATTTAAAGCGAGTGTAAGCTTATTTATATCTAACTGATTACTAATAATCATGTTTGCGTCCCAGGAAGAATTATAGAGGTTTAATCTGTTTTCAGAATTGAATGTTCCGTCTTCAATAAAGGATTCAGTAACTGAGTTAGCAAGTTTACCTGATCTCGGATTAAAAGCAAAGCCAATAATGCTTTTATAAATTCCTTTTTTTAAAACGATACAGGAACCCAACTGGTAATTCGCTTCTGAACTGGATCTATTGATTTTCAATACCTTGTTTGATCCATTATTGCCGCCTAGGTAAAAGCTGTTTGAGTGTACTAACCCTTCGCCTAGATGTAAGGAATATGCGCCTATATTCATTTGTTTAAGTATGAAATTGAAGTTTTTCTGAAATCCGATTTTAAATAGATTGCCTTTTTTGAAAAAGCGCTCCCCAGGATCTTTTTCTAAAACAATTGAAAGTTCATTTTGATTCCATTTACTATTCAATTTCAAATATTGATAAATCCTTGGTCCAATGATTCTAGTTGAATCGTTTGTGCTTGAGTAACCAAAAGGCTTTTCTAGTTGGTATTTGGATTTCCATATTACAGAACTGTTTGCTTTTGGGTGATATACTTTTATCGATAGACTGACGAAGGGTTTAATAATACTTATGTAATCATTTGTGAAATAGGGGAGTTTCTCAAGTTCGGTCCAAGACAATATGTTTTGATGTTTTCTTAAGTATTGTAAAATCGTATTAACATGATTACTATGAAATAATGGGAAACTAACCAATTCATCTTTTGTAGAATTGTTAAGTTGAA
>CAWVWF010000215.1:0-5356 GCA_963933885.1 uncultured Flavobacteriales bacterium
AGATTGGTGTTTTAACGTCAGGAGGAGATGCTCCAGGAATGAACGCAGCCATTAGGGCTGTCGTTCGTTCCAGTCTTTATTATGGAGTAGAAGCAGTAGGTATTTACCGCGGTTATGAGGGAATGATTGAAGGGGACTTCGAAGAAATGAATGTCCGTTCTGTTAATCACATACTTCAAAAAGGTGGAACAATATTAAAATCTGCAAGATGTTTGGATTTTCACAAGCCGGAGTTTAGAGCGAAAGCTGCTGAACAACTTAAGGCACATGGAATCGATGCTGTCGTTGCCGTTGGTGGTAATGGTACATTTACTGGAGCAAAATTGCTTTGGGAAGAACATGATATTCCAGTAATAGGAGTTCCTGGTACAATCGATAACGATCTACACGGTTCAGATTTTACTATCGGGTTTGATACAGCTAATAATGTTGTACTTGGATCTATTGATAGTATAAGAAATACTGCAATGTCGCACAATAGATTATTCTTTGTAGAGGTAATGGGACGTGAGTCTGGATACATTGCTGCTTATACAGGATTAGCATCTGGTGCATTTGGAATTTTAATTCCAGAAAAAGAATCAACTTTTGAAGAACTAATTGAAAAATTAGATACAGGAAGGAAAAATGGAAAAACTTCAAGTATTGTTGTTGTTGCCGAAGGTAATAAATGGGGTGGAGCTTCTGAGATCAAACAAATGATTAAAGACAAAGCGCCAATTTACGATCCGAAAGTTACAATACTTGGACATGTTCAAAGAGGTGGTATTCCAACTTGTTTTGATAGAATTTTAGCAAGTCGTTTAGGAGTTGCTGCTGTTGAAGCTTTAAGAGAAGGGAAATCAGGTGTTATGGTTGGGATTATAGATAATAAAGTTGCCTATACTTCCTTAAATGATGCGATCCAATTTAAAGATCATGTTGATGATGAAATTACAAGAGTAGCAGATATTTTATCTATCTAGTCTCTTTTTTATAAAAAAGTAAAAGGCCTTAAGTTGTTGATATACAGCTTAAGGCCTTTTTTGTCTTGTGATTGTCCCGTACGGAATAAGTGAATTTAGGTTTCGGAAAAAAAGAATTTATCTTAAAATATGTTATATTTGTTTCGGAAACTTAACTTTAATTATGAAAAGATTTTTTGCAATTTGTGTGATTGCCTTGTTTTTTACAGGAGGTAAATCCCAGGCACAAAACTCATGTAAACAAATTATTGGATACTACCCTTCTTGGCAGATGTATAAAAGAGGTGGAGCGGTAGTGCCTGAGGTAGTGGACTACTCAAGGTATACGATAATTAATTATTCATTTTTCGCACCAGATAGTAATGGTTATTTGAAAGGAACTGATCCTTGGGCTGATACTTTACTTTTGAGAGGTAGAATTGATTGGGGAAAGCCTCAGCCAGCATACTTTTCAAATACTTCTTTGGTAGATTTTGCTCACCTATGGGGAGTTAAAGTAATGGTATCTATTGGAGGTTGGACTTTGTCTGATAACTTCCCTGGAATTGCTGATGATCCAAAGAAAACAGAAACATTTGTTAAAGAATGTGTACGTGTTATAAAAGAATACCAATTTGATGGAATTGATATTGACTGGGAATATCCATGTTATAAAGAACATAGTGGAAGACCGGATGTTGATAAAGAAAACTTCACAAAGTTTATGCAGGCAATTCGTACTGGAATTGATACACTTGGTAAAGAATTAGATCGTGAGTTCTTATTAACTGCTGCTTTTGGAGCAAATACAGGACAAATGGATTGTATCGAATATGGTAAAGTTTCAAAATTTATGGATTACATAAATATGATGACTTATGACTTTAACGGTACTTGGTCTCCAGATGCGAATCACAACTCACCATTATATTCTCCTGAGAAAGGTTATGAAGGATCTTTAGATTTAGCTTTCAAACTTTTACAAGAAAGAGATGTTCCTTCTCACAAAATTAATCTAGGTGTTGCTTTTTATGGAAGGACAATAAAAGGTTTTAAAGGGCAAGAAGCAGCAATATATGCTGCTCATGACGCTAAAACAGATGTTGAAAGATATCCATTGCATGAAGGAATGCCTTTATACTACAGAATTGTAGATGAATTAGGTGAATATGAAGAAATGTGGGATGCTACTGCACAAACGCCTTATTTAATTAATAAGAATGATTCTTCTTTTGTTTCTTATGACAATGAAAAATCAATTCGTCTTAAAGCAAAGTATGCTTTAGATAATAAATGTGGAGGTGTAATAATTTGGGATGCAACTGGTGATTATATGGAAAAGAGAAAAGGATCTCTTTTACTTACAGGTACACCTTTAGCTGATCAACTGGTTGATGTACTTCAACCATGTGAGCAACCAAGGATTAAGAAAAGATATTAATAATTTAACCTAAACCGAGTATAGGTATGAAAAATGATAGTAGAAAGCTATTTACTTCGTTAATCTTTGCGGCTAGTTTATCATCTTTAATGGTGAAAGCTGAAGGAATTGAGAAGAAAGATAGTATTAGTTACTCACCGCATGAATCTGTAAAGACAAGCTTAATGTTGTCTTCACGTGATGATGATAATAAAGATACAACTACAACCAATTTTCTTAATAGAAAGTTTAAGTATGTTGGATTGGGAAAGAAGAATGGTAAAGGTCTTTTTGGAGATAATCTAGAGGTTTCAGGGGTTGTTAGATTTATAGCAATCCAAAGAACGATGGATGAGTCTTATGTTGACATGACTACTAGTGATAAAAGTATTTCATTCAGTGATTATCCAGCTGCGAATGTGAATTCAGGAGCAAATGGTGGATTTCCTCTTTTAGAATTAAACTTAAAATCTAAGATTAAGAAAAATTTTAATTTTAATGTTGGTTATTCTTTAGGTCATAACTTAACAGGAGATATTAAAGGTAACTCTAGAAATATCGGAGCTGTACAAAATTTAAATTTTGGAGCTCAGTTAAAGACAGGTAAATTTAAAACGTCAATTTGGGCAGGTGAAGTTTTATGGACAAATCTTTCTAGGTTTACTATGGGGCAACCTGAATTCACTGATAACTACTTCGAAAGATTACCATGGGATTGGTACAGGAACTCTTATACAAGATATCAAGAATATTTCACGCTATCTAGTAATATTGGAGCTAGAAACCTTGGTAGATCTCCACTTCAAGGAGGTATAGGTGTTGTAGAATACTTGCCTTTGCAAACTAGTTTTAAAGTGATTTATGGACAAACAAATAGAAGTATATTATCTTCTGATCAGGGGACTGGTTTTCCTTCAATTACACAAGGTTATAGATTGGAAAAGTATGTGTTTGAAAGATCTGTAAGAGGTAAAGTTGGGTTGAACGTATATTCTAAAAACGCATATGTTAGTAATGTAAGCGATGTTAAGGATGATAACCTAATGTATACATTCGATTTTGATGTAAAAGTTAAAAGGATCAAGTTTGAAGGAGAGATTGGAGGAAGTAAAGTAAATACTTATGATGAGTCTACTAAATCTGAATTGAATGACAATGGATTTGGTGTTGTCTTTAAAACATCATTTGATAGAAGAGCTGTACTTTGGCCTTTTTCAATAGAGTTTTATAATATCAATAAAAACTTTGGAAACGTTGATGGTGGGATTTTAAATCAAAACCCTTATATCAAACAAGGTGGAGCAAAAAATGAATTTGTTTACAATGATTCATATTTCGCAAACATAGCAAATGAGGTTGGTCAAATAACAAACAACAGAAGAGGTGTTAACCTTGATTTTGAAGCTTCACTTGGAGATTTTAAAGTTCAATTGGGTTATTCTGCAAGTCAGGAAATTGAAAAAGTAACTGATACTTTAACAATTCAACATAGAGTTAACTCTTTTTCTAGATCAAGATTTAGACCTTGGTTTCAGGCAGCTGGACCTACAGGAAGAATCAAATCTTTTTGGTACAGAACATTTGAAACAGTTACGCTTTCAAACCCTGGTAATGAATTTTTAAACAGAGAATTATTAGGATTTAATGCACTTGAACTTACACTTAAGTACAGAAAAAAGTTTGGTAAACAAAAAGAACTTGTTCTACTTAATTTAACAACAGCAAATACAATTAAAGAAGGATTCTCTGCATTAACACTTCCTGGAAATGACGGAGTTTTAGTGTCTGTTCTTTATAATGACTTTACTGCTGCTTTTAAATTGACAAAAAAGTTTTCTATTGTAGGAAACTTTGCAATAGAGTCAACTAAAGGTAGTGAGTCAACTGCGGTACTTGATCCTTTAGATGGGAAGGTTAAGTTTATAGATCAAATAGGTCATATGTATGCATTAGGTGTTGATTATGATGTTTCTAAAAAAACATCTTTCCACTTAAGAACAAAATACATGGATCATGAAGATAAAAACTTTTCAGCTGATAAATTCTCAGGATTTGAAACAACTTTTGAATTAAAAATATTCTTATAAAAATTATTGACATGAATTATAAAAAATCAATACTATATACTGCTTTGTCACTAGGTTTGTCAATGACAGTAACTGCTCAGTCACCTAAGTTTAGTTTAAATGGATTAGGTAGATCGATTATTACAAATAATAATCTCGGAGGTAATTATGCTGATGAGAATGAAGGAATTCAAACTAGAGATGTATCTGGTTATAATTTATTTGATTTACAATCTAACTTAGATCTTGACTCAACTTTTTTCGCAAAAGCTGTTTTTAGAACAAGAAGTCCATTTGGAACATCTTTCGGGTCTCAAACTACATTTGAGTTTAGACAATTTAGCATGGGTGGTAAAATTGGTGGATTAAAATACGAGTTTGGAGATATTAGACTTGAGCTTACTCCATTCACACTTTTTAATTCTGATGTGGCTTCAACTGGATACGAATCGGAAATCTTTAAAGGTAGAAGAGATATTGTTGAATATGAAAATTTTAATGATGGTAACACTTGGCTACTTCAAGGAGCTTCAGGTCAGTATTCTTGGAATATTGGTAAAGTTTCAGAATTAGGGATTTATGCATTCACAACTAGAACTGTTTCAACTAATAGTTTAGGGGATGTTCCTGATAGATTACTTTCTGGAGGTAGAATACAGTATGCTTTAAGTAATAACATCAAATTTGGTGTTAACTCTGTTTCTTTATATGATTTAGTTACAAAGTCTTCTGATTTTGATTACAATAACAATGTTGTAACTGGAGATTTAAACTATGTAAGAGAACTAGGTTCAGGAGAATTTTATATGAATATTGAGGCTGGTGGATCTTTCTATACTTATCATGATAGTCTTAACAATGTAGATACATCTTACAAAGACTTAACTATGGCTTTGGATTTAGCTTATAAGTTAGAGTCAGGTCTT
>CAWVWF010000216.1:0-5324 GCA_963933885.1 uncultured Flavobacteriales bacterium
CTCTTTAATAAACACAGCATAAAACAAAAGAGCCAAAGCTCCCAGTGCTGTAATAGCAATATGCTTATCAAACATTAAAGTAATTATAACCAATACAACTGCTGAGATTCCAATTATAAAAATATTTCCAATAACTCCTTCTCTATAAAAAACAAAAAAGAAAGAAAGGAATACCAATGCCGTCCCAGTATCATCCTGTAAAAGGATCATTCCCATGGAAATAAACACAATCACGAATGGTATAAGCTGACGCTCAATGTTAATATCATCTAACGAGAATACTTTCTTTCCACTAATAAAACGCATCAATGTTTTTCCTGCAGACTCTATAGTTCCTTGATCTGTTTTTTCTTTTGAAGAAAACCTCCCCATATAAACCGCTAAGAATAAAGCTGTTGCAAACTTAGAGAATTCAGAAGGCTGCAATTTAAAAGGACCTACATCTAACCAAGCTCTAGCTCCTTTAAGATCCCTCGCTACGAATAAAACAAGTATCTGAAGACCAAGAATAACTAGAAATAAATACGGTGACATTGCTTGATAAAACTTACTATCGAACATCATTATAATAAGTCCGATAACGAGTGAAGCACAAATCCAAATAAATTGTTTCCCGCTACGGTTTCCCATATCAAAGAAATCAGAATTTTCAACAGTAAAATCCGCAGCATAGATATTTAAAACTCCAATACTAACTAGCACCAAGTACAATCCTATGATCAACCAATCAACATTAAATAATATGTTTCCTCTTTGTTTCATTAATCGTAAAATCGTTTTTCAACCATTTCTTTTTCCAATTTGAGTCTTTCTATTTTTCCCTTTAAATATTTCTCAACCATTAAACTTGCTATTGGAGCAGCAGTTCCTCCACCTCCTCCAGCATTTTCAACAAATACAACTAAAGCAATCTTTGGATCTTCTCTAGGAGCAAAAGCGATAAAAACAGAATGATCATCACCATGGGGATTTTGTGAAGTTCCTGTTTTCCCACACATTATAATATCTTGAATTCGGGATCTTCTGGCGGTACCACCTGGTTCTTCAAGAACCCATTGCATACCATCTTGAATCAAATCAAAATGTTGGGAATCAATCATACTTTTATGATAAAACAAACTATCCGGTCGATTAACCTTTTGATTTCCAATTTCTTTTACAAATCGTGGTGTATAGTAGTATCCCTTATTAGCAAGAACACATGATAGATTTGCCATCTGAAGAGGTGTTAATGAGAACTCTCCTTGCCCAATGGCAATTGAGTAGACAGTTCTCCAATTCCAATGATTCTTTCCATATATATTATCATACTCTCTTACATCCGGTACATTCCCATCCTTCTCGCCGTATAAGTCAATCCCTAATGGATTACCAAAACCAAATGATCTAACATACTTCTCCCATAAATCCATTCCTTCTCTTATGCCTCCTCCTTTAACACCTTGTTGCATGATTCTATTCACAAGGTTAAAATAATAAGGGTTACAAGAATGTTGAACAGCTTCAGGAAGTGTTAAAGGCGTTCTATGATTATGACAACCTACTAATTTTTTATTACAACCAAAAGCAGTGTTTTTATTTGCTAAGCCAAGATCCAAAGCAATTAAACTTTGCATCGTTTTAACAATAGAACCAGGCGGTTGTCTAGATTTTATTGCTCTTGGATAAATAATGTTTTTTTCATCTTGAGAGAGTCTTTTATAGTTCTCTCCATACCTACCTCCTACTAATAAATTAGGATCATAAGTTGGTGCGTTTACCATACTTAAAACTTCACCCGTTTTAGGCTCTATAGCTACTATAGCTCCGATTTTCCCTTGCATCAAATACTCTCCATATTCTTGAAGGTCGATGTCAATACTTGTGTTCAAGTTATGTCCTGGCTTAGGAAGCGTATCAAGTTTACCGTTTAAATAGGAACCAATATGTCTTCCGTGAATATTCTTAAGGTATCTTTTGTATCCTTTCTCTCCTCTTAATTCCTTTTCGTAATAAGATTCTAATCCTGCGCTTCCTTTATAATCTTGCCTAGTATAAAATTCATCTCTTTTTAAATCCCTCGGACTAACTTTTGAAACATGACCTAAAACATGTGAAGCAATTGGACGAGGGTAATTCCTAATCGTTCTTTCATGCACTGTAATTCCTTTATAATCTCTAATTTGCTCTTCTATACCGCCATATTCTTCTGACTTCAAAAGAGATTTAAAAACTTGAGGAATTCTTGAAGAATATCCTCTATTAATTTCTTTGTCTTTTATAAGTTTAACTTTAGCGTTAAATTGAGCAGTATCAATACCCATTAATTCACAAAACTTAGCTGTATCGATTTTAAGATTACGCATAGTAATCATAATATCATATGCGAACTCATTTCCAACTAAAACTTTACCATTCCTATCGTATATGTTCCCTCGAATTGGATACTCAACTACTTTATCAACCGAATCAGATTTGGCTCTCGCGGCAAAATAATCTTCGTGTACAATTTGTATATAGAATAAACGAATAAGATAGACAATGAAGAAAAAAGTATATAAACCTATAATGTGATATTTCCTTGATGCTAACCTCGCCATTACTTTACTTTTCTAAAAAAAATAAATTGAAGTAATAATATCAATAATAAACTTACCAGTGAGCTAGCAGAAATTCTAAGTAGCGTTAAACCAAAATTAGAAAAAGTAAACATCTCCATTAAAAACACCATAAAATGATGGACAAAAAGAAGGATTAATGCAAATACTAAATAATTCTTTAAGCCCAAGCTATAAATTGATGGTTTAATCTTATTTGAATTAGAATCTGATGGTCCCATCGACGAAAGTAAATAAGGCTGAAAAAACGCTAATAATGTTGTAGACATAGCATGTGCACCTCCAGTATTTGAAAACACATCTATTAAAAGACCAAGGGAAAATCCTAAGATTAATAATAATGATCTATTCGATACGCGGCTTGCTGAGATAATAATTATAGGATAAATAAAAGGAATGATACTCTTAGAAAGATCTAGGTTATTAAATACTAAAATTTGAAAAGAAATCATCAATCCAATAAAACCGATATGTTTAAGCCAATTATTTTCCATCGAGCTTATTTTGATTTTGCTGTAATTCTACTATTTCCTTTTTAAATAGGTTCTCTACTACATACACTTTTCTAAGGGAGTTAAACTGAATATTTAACTTAACCTTTATAATTTGAGATTGTGTTTCGGCATCTTCTTTAACACTAATTATATTTCCTAAATGTAATCCTTGTGGAAATAAACTTGAAAGACCAGAAGTTAAAATTGAATCTCCATCATTAACTTTTGTAGTTACCAATACCCCTTTTATAAAGGCTTCATCAATTTTGTCTTTTGTCCATTGTAAAGATCCATAAATCCCATTTGAATTCATCTTACATGAAACTGAGGAGTTTGGATGTAAAAAGGATAATACTGTTGCATAATTTTCACTTACCGACTTTACAACTCCTACAACTCCTTTACTGGAGATAACTCCCATTTCTGGAGAAACACCATCTTTCTCACCAAGATCTATCGTTATATAATTATTACGACGTGTTACTGTATTTCCAATTACACTTGCTACTTTGTATATATACTTTTGACGATACAAAGTATCATCGATTTGAACATAATCCCCATTAATTTTCCGAAGTGAATTTGGAGACTGTGACCTTAATAATGCGTTTTCTCGTGTTATTACGTCATTAACTTCTTTGAGACTGAAGTAATATGAGATATCAGAAAATGTAGAAATAGTACCTCCTGAGATTGTGTTCGCAGAATTAACAAATGCTACTCTTTGATAGTTCTTTTGATGAATTGTGATTAATAAACCAATAACCATTAGCACAACAAAAAGCAGCTGAACATGAAAGCGCTGAAGTACGGTTAATAAATTCATTATCAATCTTTTTAAAAAGAAAGCCGTAATCAAATAAAATATCTAATTACGGCTTCAATTAAGTTTTATTCTACTTATTTCATTAAGAATGAAAATCTGTCGAAATTCTTTAATGCAATTCCAGTCCCTCTTGCAACAGATCTTAATGGATCTTCAGCAACATGAACAGGTAATTTAGTTTTTTGAGAAATTCTTTTATCTAATCCTCTCAACATAGAACCACCTCCTGCAAGGTAGATTCCAGTTCTAAAGATATCAGCTGATAATTCTGGAGGAGTCATCTCTAACGCTCCCAAAATAGCTGTTTCAATTTTACTAATACTTTTATCTAAGCAATGAGAAATCTCATCAAAAGAAACAGTAACTTCTTTAGGAATACCAGTCATTAAATCTCTTCCATGAACAGCTAAATCAGCTGGTGGCTCGTCTAATTCAGGTAAAGCAGCACCAACCGAAATTTTAATACGCTCAGCAGTTCTTTCACCTACTAAAATATTATGTTGACGACGCATGTAGTCTTCAATATCTTGAGTAAATTCATCTCCTGCAACTCTAATCGATTTATCACAAACAATTCCTCCCAACGCAATAACAGCGATCTCAGAAGTACCACCTCCTATATCAATTACCATATTCCCTTGAGGTTCCTCTACGTCAATACCAATTCCAATAGCTGCTGCCATTGGTTCCTGAATTAACTTAACTTCTTTTGCTCCAGCATGTTCAGCAGAATCACGTACAGCTCTTTTTTCAACTTCAGTAATACCAGAAGGAATACAAATAACCATTCTAATATTCGAAGGTGAGAAAAACTTTTTCTCGCCTTTATTTATCATTTTGATAAATCCACGAATCATATCTTCCGCAGCTTGGAAATCAGCAATCACTCCATCCTTTAACGGACGAATTGTTTTAATATCCTCATGAGTTTTTCCATGCATTTGCATTGCACGCTTTCCAATTGCCATAACCTCACCAGTGATTCGGTTTTTGGCAATAATAGAAGGCTCATCAACTACGATCTTATCGTTCTCGATAATTAAGGTGTTTGCAGTACCTAAATCAATGGCAATTTCCTGGTTTAAAAAGCTAAATAGACCCATACTTAAATATACAATCAGTTTTTAAATCAAAAGCCTTATAGGCTTTGTAGTTATTAACTTTCTATAGTTTATTCCTCGAAAGGAGTACTACAAATTAATATTAATGCTTAAAATGACGAATTCCCGTCATAACCATTGCAATATCATTTGCATTACAATAATCAATTGATAATTGATCTTTAATAGATCCACCTGGTTGAATTACAGAAGTTATACCAGCATTCTTAGCTAATTCCACACAATCAGGAAATGGAAAGAACGCATCTGAAGCCATTGCTGCTCCTTTCAAGCTGAAATTAAAAGC
>CAWVWF010000217.1:0-5288 GCA_963933885.1 uncultured Flavobacteriales bacterium
TTGTTATTAAGTAGGGGAAGTAGATGCTCGTTCTTCGACTCCGCTCAGAATGACAGGTCTAGTTTAAGAATGAGTAGGGATAAGTTGATTGTTATTAAGTAGGGGAAGTAGATGCTCGTTCTTCGACTCCGCTCAGAATGACAAGTCTAGTTTAAGAAAAGATTCTTTCCTTCAAGCTTAACTTGAAATTACGATTGTCATTCTGAGCGGAGTCGAAGAACCTTTAACTAAACTTATCAATCAAATATTGGAGTTTAACTAAACTCGTAAACCTCCGTTTTACTTAGCCTTTTCTTCAAGCATCGGAACGAAACTAAATTCCCCATATTCTTTTTTATCGTAGTTGTTTCCTGATAATCTGGTTATTACAGTCATTGTTTGCATTTTCCCTTCACCTACTGGGATTACTAGTTTACCTCCTTCGGTTAATTGTTCAAGTAATGGATTTGGGATAAAAGGAGCAGCAGCAGTTACAATTATTTTATCAAATGGTCCATAGCCAGGAAGACCTTTATAACCATCTCCGTATTTTAAAAATGCTCTTACTCTAAGAGAATCTAGAAATTTCTTTGTCTTAATGTGAAGGTCTATTTGACGCTCTATTGAGTATACTTTTGCACCCATTTGAAACAAAACTGCAGTCTGATATCCGCATCCAGTTCCTATTTCTAATATTTTTTCACCTTTTTTTATCTCTAAAAGTTGTGTTTGATAAGCCACTGTTTTAGGGTGTGAAATCGTCTGATCATTCCCTATAGGAAACGCCCTGTTTTCGTATGAAATATTAAGAAAAGCTTCATCTAAAAACCAATGCCGAGGAACTTTGTCCATTGCCTCTAGCACATCTTGGTTAGTGATCCCATCTTCAGACAGTTCTTTAAGCATGTTTTTACGCATTCCTTGATGTTTCAAATTGTCTATCATAGTGAGATCTTAAAAAAGCTTTGTTAATTAATAACAAAAATAGTCCTAACAAAGAATGTTAAAGACAGTTAAATTTGCTAAGTACAAACATTTTTATGTTAAGAATAGGTGTAATAGGCGAGGCTAGTGAACTAGTGAAATTATGTGCTTCCATAGAGACTATGGATGAAGTGCATTTTATAGGTTTCCACAGTGTGGATGAGCCTAGCTTTGAAAATACGCATGCACGATTCGCTACAGTAGAAGATTTGTTTGCAGCAACTGATAGTGTTTATGTATCAAGTAAGGCAGCTAGTTTAGATAACATACTTGAGAAGGCTATTAAAAATCAAATACACACACTTGTAGAGTTTCCCTTTATTATTGATCCTGAAATAGGAAATGATTTAATGAACTTAGCACATGAGGCTAACGTGAAACTACAAGTTGGTAATCCATTGAAGTTTACTCCTGTGTATTTGGGTATCAAGGATAAGTTTGATACACCAATGTTTATTGAATCTCATCAATTACAAAGTTTAAATACTGCATTAACTGATACATCAGTAATCCAGAACTTAATGATTAAGGATATTGATATTATTTTAAGTATCGTTCAATCCAAGGTGAAGAAAATAAGCGCAAATGGAGTAGCCGTAGTTAATGGTACTCCTGATATTACAAATGCAAGAATTGAATTTGATAATGGTTGTGTTGCTAATTTAACAGCAAGTAGAATTAGTTTTAATCCAATGCATAAAATGAGGTTCTTCCAAAGGAACTCATATATAAATGTTGATTTTGTTTCTAATGAGGCGCATATGTTTACGCTTAAAGATGCATCAAAATCAAAGAAAGCTAAGTTTACTTTAAACTTAGGAGCATCAGGGGAGAAGGAAGTTATTTACCAGCAACCCAAGTTTGATGTTTCAAATCCTATTCAGGAAGAAGTTAAGTTGTTTGTTGATAGTGTAGAGAATAATATAGACAATGATTTAACGATTCCTAAAGCATTGTATGCAATTGAAATTGCGCAAAAAGTTGCTGAGAAAGTGAGAGCAGCGGCAATGATTATTGAGTAGAGATTTATCAGTCTTCAATCCCTTATTAAGCCATTTACATTAGTTTCTGAAATATGTTTTGAAGTCTAGGTTGCTGTCTTTGCTAGCTACTGTCTTGAGTAAATAGATCTATAATTTACACAGTTAATGTCCCGTTATTCTTATTTCAATCTCATTTGAAAATGACTTAGAATTCGTGTTTGTTTGTAGGGATATCCCTTGTGGGTATCCGAAACACAGTACTTCACATTTACTCTACTTCACATTTACTCTACTTCGCGTCGGATACCCACAAGGAGCATCCCTACATTTAAATAATTGATTAAATTTTATTCACGACAGTATTGTCATTCTCGCGAAGGCGGGAACCTAAACGTGTAAATAACAACTAAACAAAGTATATTAATTTGAAATTGTTAGGTTTTTACTTAACCTTAGTGATATCAACGTATTCCGAACATTTCATTTGAAATGCGATGCGTTCTGGCTTCTTAAAAGGAACATCCCACTCACCATTGTATTTGATTTCTAGAGGAACGTAATCATTAAACTTTAAGCCTAAGAGAATAAACATTTGAATATCGAATGAGAACATCGCTGTTGTTTGTTTAAGCTTATAACTTCTAGCAATTACCTTCATCGTTCGTCTGTCGTAAAATGTTGTTAGATTGGTTATTACAACTTTTTCTTTTCGAATACCTTCTTTGATTTGAACCGTGAATTTATAACAAGAAAGAGAATCTCTAAACATTGTTTTCTCTAGTAGATAGTCATAGTACTTCACCATTTCACCATCGAAAATATTCAACTTGTGTCCAATAAATGGTACTCCATCAACACCTAATCCAGGTGAGAACATGAAAGTTTTTAGTTGTTGATAGTACTTGTCAGTTTTGGATCTGTTCTCAGCTTCTTGTTGCATATAGGCACTATCCACTTTGTTTCCTACTCGAAACTTACCTTTTTCGAAAAACACTTTATCATACATTTCGGCTGTAAAGTACTTATGCTCTCCTTTACGGTTGTAAAACTTACCATCGGTGGATTCTTCTGTAATATCAATCCAACCTTGTTTACCGTCGCTTAAATGCGTTGCGTTTCGGTTCATTTTTCCAATCTGTTCCCATTTCTTATTGAAGATGGTTACTTTGTTTTCGGATAGATGAGGGTATAGTTTTAAGTTTTTAAACGCTTTGTAGAAAGATGTGTCCTGCTTGTTCATGCGAATAAAGTCTTTCGCAGTAAACCCTGAAGAGACTCTAATTCCTATTGTGTCAACATGTGCAGTATCAATAGCTATGTCCTGCTGTGCTACGCTTATCGAACCTGATAAGCATGCGATCCAAAGAATAATATATGATTTTATTTTAAGCAACAATTCTAAATTAAGGAAAATATTACAATGAAACCATGAGTGCTTTGTATAACTCAACCATAGATTCGAAATCTTGGATAGCTACTTTCTCTGTAGGAGAATGAACATTGTCTTCAGCTGCTCCGATAAAACACCAATCAAATGGGAGGGAACTCTTGTTTAAAACATTCCCATCGCTTCCACCAGCACTTTCAACTTCGAGTTGATATGGTACTTTAGATGCCTTGGCAATTTCTATGATTTTATTTAAATATTTTCTTCTTGGTATTCCGGAATCTCTCATTGAAATGGCTACTCCGTTTCCATGTTGAACACCTGAAGTAACCCATGTGATGTCGGATATTAAAGCTTGTCTAACCTGGTAGTTATCATAAATGAATTTACCTAAAAACTGAGCGCTTCCTCCACCATGTTCTTCATAGCAACTGAAACAAATAATCCCGTTCTCTAATGTTTTAGCAACCTCTAAGGAATTTAAAACTCCAAGACGATTATCCATATAACAACACTCTACAAATCCTTCTTCAGATTTAAATTCTGGTTTGAAAGTTAAGGTCGTTCCTCGTTCAATTTCCCTGCTGTAGATGTAAGAGATTTCATCATCTTCAACAAATAGTTCGCATTCGATATCTCCTAAGCTGTCTTTTCCAACTAGTTTATATCCACTTTCTGTTTGTGGACCACCAATCCTGATTAATTGATTTCCATAACCTACTGTGAAACCTATAGAATCAATATGTGAAAAGATGGCTGTAGTTGGTTTTCCAAAAACTAAAACAATTGCATCTTGAAATTCTCCACCTTGATGAATAATAGGCTGTGTAGTCCATGATTCTTTATGTTCCTCGATATAATCAAGTAAGAATTCAGTTAGTAGGAACTCACTTCCAGAAGGAGCGTGAATTTCGCATAAAGTTTTAAGTAGCTGTAAATTCATGGAAAACGATTTTAAAGTTTAAAAATACTTCTAAAATTGTCAGCTTTCTAACCAACCATTCAAAAATAATTTACGTTCTTGCAGTATGAAGAGAATTATCGGTAT
The DNA here is from genome assembly GCA_963933885.1 of uncultured Flavobacteriales bacterium. Classification (GTDB taxonomy): domain Bacteria; phylum Bacteroidota; class Bacteroidia; order Flavobacteriales_C; genus CAWVWF01. Next base: position 4,382 of record CAWVWF010000217.1, read on the forward strand.
TACAATGTTGGCATTTACAATTAGTTCTTGTGGAGCTGAAGCAACTGAAACGACAGGGAATCAAAAAAAGACTGATGTTAAAGTGGAAGTTTTAGAAACGAAACAGGAAGAAGTTGTTGAGCTTGTAGAGACTGAAATTCAAGATACAATTGAAAAAGGGAAAATTGAAACAGCGATAGAAGTAAAGTTATCAACGATTGATAGAAGTGTTGATTCTTCTATCTATAAGGTTGAATCTTTTGTTTCGGTTAGTGAAGATACGACGACTGAAACAAAGCAAGTTGACGAACCTTTTGTTGTTGTTAATGAAGTGATGGGGATTCCGGTTGTAATCACATTTAATCATTTGAAATTTAACGAACTTTTATCAAAGCATGTATCGGTAGATGGTGTTGTGAATTACGATTCATTCAAGAAAGAAGAACATAAGTTAAATGAATATTTAAAGATGTTAGCGAGTGCTGAGCCAAAAGAAAACTGGTCTAGAAACAAGAAGTTAGCTTACTACATTAATCTTTATAATGCTTCAACAGTATCCTTGATTCTTAAAAACTATCCGCTTAAATCGATCATGGATATTACCAAGGCTTGGGATATATCATTTATAAAGGTTGGTTCGAAAACACTTTCTTTAAATGATTTAGAAAACAAGATTATCAGACCAACTTTTAAAGAACCTAGAATTCATTTTGCTGTTAATTGTGCTGCAGTGTCTTGTCCGAAGCTTTCTAATAAGGCTTTCTCTGAGAAAAACATCGATGCGCTTCTACAAGAAAACACAGAGCGTTTTTTAAAGAACACTACAATTGGTTTAAAGCAGAATGGAAGTGAAGTAGAGCTTTCTCAGATTTTTGAATGGTATGCAGCTGATTTTGGAGGGGAAGAGAATTTACTGAAATGGATTACG
>CAWVWF010000218.1:0-5283 GCA_963933885.1 uncultured Flavobacteriales bacterium
ATTCCAACCAAAAGTTGACTGTTAGAATTCTCGATGATGTGACGCATATTGGTTATTACACCAACATAGATTGCATTCCATTCTCCATTAGATTCTGCTGTAGACAGGTTGAATCCATAGATATTTGAATATAGAGAAGAGTACCCGATCAACTGACCTGAGTACATTCCACTTATTCGATTGAGGTGACCCAACTGTACTTGTACATTGGCAATCATTCCTCCTGTTAAAAACAACCGCTCTTCAACATCACTTACAATGATGTCGTTTGGATTGTCGTTAATTCCCTCTACAATGTCCTCGCAAGATGTTGCTAAAAGTAAAGTAAGGGATAACGAAAGTATTGTATATATTTTTTTCATAATTCCTTGTGTTAATAGTTAAATTGAACTGAAAGTAACGTTGACTTAGTCTGTGGATTCGTAAAATAATCTAATCCAAGTGCATTACCAACACCATACTGATTTACCTCAGGATCTATCCCAGGAATCTTGTTGATGTTAATTAAGTTTCTTCCAGTCAGCGTGAAACGAATACTGCTTAAACCAGTACTGCTTTTAATACTAGCAGAATCAAGAGTATAACTTAGAGAAAGCTCACGTACTTTAGTGAATGTAGCGTCATAAGTTCCGAAGTTATAGGCCTGGTTATCACCAAAACCTCCTCCAATACCAGTTCTATACCAGCTTTCGTCTAATAAAACATCTCCACCACCGTAATTAGCTACCTTACCACGAACTGTAGTTCCCGCAGGAACAGTATTTCCTGCAAAGTTTACAAGATCTCTACTTAATGTAGTTTGAGCTGCTGTTTCTTGTGTTGTTCCGAATCTTCTCAAAACCCATAAGGTTCTTGGAGAAAAATCTCCTCCTTGTGAATGTTCTACAACCATGTTCAAAGCAAACTTCTTGTAATTTAAGTTTAGTCCTAAACCTGCTCTCCATTCTGGGTTAGGATCACCCAACACAATTGGACTTGGTGTAATTTGTGGAAAACCATTTTCATCTAAGTCATAGCTTCCATCAGGATTAGTTCTAGATCCCGTTCCAAATAAGACTCCTAAAGGATGTCCTACAATAGCACGAGAACTAACTGATGCTCCTGGTGAAAGGTTTACAGTTTCTGTACCAAAAAGGTCGGTAACTAAATTATTGTTTTTAGACCAGTTTAAACTAGTGGTTAAACTTAGATCTTCTTTTTGAATTGCATTCCAACCTAAGTCAATTTCAAACCCATCATTTTGCATGGCTCCGAAGTTTCCGTATTGAGTTGCAAACCCTGAAGAAGGAGAAAGACTAACGTCTAGTAATATACCTTCAATTTTGTTACTGTAATAAGTCATTGATAATGTTAAGTCATTATCAAAAAAACGTAAATCAGTTCCAACTTCCCACTCAGTCTTAATTTCTGGTTCAAGATTTGGATTTCCAAGGTTATTATCTAGTCGGAATCCACCTCCAAAAGAATCAATACTTAACCCATCACTGTAAGTTGAGTATCCAAACCCTCCTTCTGCTAAGGTTTCGAATCGGTGAGCAGAAGGTTGTACCCCTACTTTACCAATCGAAGCACGTAATTTCCCGAAAGAAAGTAAATCAGATTGTACTGCCGTATTTGTAAACGACCAAGCTACATCAGCTGATGGATAAAAGAAAGTTCCTTTTACCGTTGAAGATGCTTCAACACTTCCCGTTAAGTTAACGAATAACTCTTCGGCAACATTGAAATTCATTACTCCATACCCACGATTAGATTTTCTGAACGATTTGAAGTTAGAAAAACTAGAAGCTTCCGCAGAAGTATTTAGAGAACTTGTTTGTTTTGTAGAGTTTACTAAAAACCCACTAATTAAACCTGAATTTCTATTGTATCTACGATCATTTAAACTCCATCCTACTGTTGCTGTTAAACCTACTTTATCAGTTAGGGTAAAATCTCCACGACCAATAAAATCAAAGTTCATGTCACGAGTAGCAATTTCGTCTTCTTGGTATGCCCCGTTTACACGATTACTTCCAGCCGTTCCAATTGGAAAGAAATAAACTCTACGGTCATCGGAAACATCAATGTTACCTCTAGTAATAATTTGCAACCAATCGTTTGGCTTAATTGTAAGCTCTGGAGTTACATTAAAGCGGTTTACTTTAGTATTAGCTACCTGCTCTTTAATAGTCCATAATGGGTTATTATAAGAAGGGTTAACGTTATTTCCTAAGTAACGACGGTACGATCTTTGACGACGAACAGATTCTCCACCAGAACTACTTGTATAAGTTCCAATGTAGTCACGTTGATCAAAGTCTGGTGGAGTACGCAACAATCCTAACATTACACCAGCAGTATTTGAACTCTGCTGAATACGATTAGAATCTGTGTATGTGTACGCTACTTTACTTGAAAGCGTCATCCAGTCGTTCAACTCTGCTTTGTAATTAAAACGAAGGTTGGTACGATCATATGTTGATTCACGAATAATACCGTCTTGTTGAAGGTTAGATAAACTAAAGAAATATGAATTTCCTTCAGACCCTCCACTTATATTTAAATCATTTTGCCAAAAAGTTCCTGTTTGAAATACAGAATCCCAGTTACTATCTGTAAAAGTTTCTTTAGAGTTTTTAGCTGTAACAGGATAGTAAACCGTTCCATCTTCTGCAGTGAAATACCCTCCAGATGAATTTACTTCATCTGCACCACCAGCTCTGTCTGGGATATAATCTCCCCAAGCCTCAGCTCTTGTGATTCCAAAATTACCACTTCTACCTTGACCCCAAGTGTTTTGCATTGGGATGCGCTCCGAAACTTCATCAAAAGAATACGAAGAGGTATAAGTGATTTTAGCTTTTCCTTTTTGACCGTTTTTAGTGGTAATTACAATTACCCCATTTGCAGCTCTACTTCCCCATAAGGCGGCAGCAGATGCTCCTTTTAATACTTGAACAGAAGCTATATCAGATGGGTTAATGTCATTGAATCGAGATCCTTGAGTAATACCTCCAGAACGTCCTCCAGTTAAGCCATTTCCTCCTGCATATGAAGTTGTGTTGTTCAAAGGAACACCATCAACAATAATCAGAGGATCACTGTCTCCTAATATGGTATTTGCTCCACGAATACGGATTGTACTTCCTGCGCCGGGATCTCCGTTAGATCTAGTTATTTTAAGCCCTGATGCTTTTCCACTCAATGAATTGGCCAAAGTAGCCTCTCCTGAACGAATTACAGATTTTGTGCTTACAATAGAAGAAGTAGATCCTTGTTGATCACGTTTCTCTGTAAAACCTAAGGAAGTGACAACTACTTCATTTAACATTTGAGTATCTTCTTCTAGCATTACGTCAATAGAAGACTGGTTACCCACGTTAACTGATTGCGCTATAAACCCTGTATAGGATATTACAATAACACTAGTTTCATCGGTTACGGAAATTTCATAATTTCCGTCAAAATCAGCGCTCACACCATTGGTAGTTCCCTGTTCAATAACAGTTGCACCGGGCAGAGGTCCGTTTAAGTCGCTGATGTTTCCTCGAACAATCTTTTGCGCAAAGACCATCTGAGTAACAACAAGCAACAAGCATGTTAATTTAAAGATTTTGTTTTTCATGTGTATAGTTAATAGTTAATGAATTTTAAAATTAGTTAAAATTATGTTAACACAACATAATATATTTATATTTATAAAAAACAATTTTAATAAAGCAGACCTTTAAATCAATTCATCAAAAAAATGCAAAAAATAAAACCGTTTATTCTATTTTTAGGTCCTGCAATATTTTTTGCTCTCCAGGCCATTGGCCCATCGGAAACTATTCCAACAGAAGCTTTTTCTATACTATCTGCGACTATTTGGATTGCCCTTTGGTGGGTTTTTGAAGTAGTCCCTATAAGTGTAACTGCTTTACTTCCTATTGTCTTATTTCCGCTTTCGGGGGGATTAGATCTATCAACTACTACAGCTTCCTATGGGCATAAGTACGTTTTTCTATACATGGGTGGGTTTATGATTGCAATTGCAATCGAAAAATGGAACCTTCACAAACGGATTGCTTTAAACATAATTAGTTTTGTCGGAACAAACATTCACCGCATCATCCTTGGTTTTATGCTTGCAACCGCATTTCTTTCGATGTGGATTTCGAACACAGCCACTTCCGTAATGATGCTTCCAATTGGCATTTCTATTGTAAAACAATTACTCGACAACCCATTGACCAAAAAAAACGAAACAGAGGTATTTGGTAAAATGTTAATGCTAGCAATAGCATACAGTGCCTCTATTGGCGGTATTGCAACACTGATAGGCACTCCACCCAACTTAGTCTTGGCTGGTGTTATTAGTGAGGTCTACCAGGTAGAGATCACCTTTCTTCAATGGTTTCTCTTCGGTTTTCCCATAAGCATTATTTTACTATTCATTGGTTGGATTTTCCTTACCCGCTTTGCTTTTAAACTTGAAATGATTGAATTTCCTGGAGGAACCTCTGAAATTAATCGAATGAAAAAAGAACTAGGTTCAATTTCGTATGAGGAAAAAGTTGTTGGTTTAATTTTTGGTCTTACTGCTTTTTGCTGGATTACAAGGTCTTATTTGTTGAAGCCTTTATTGCCCGCTCTAGATGACACCATCATTGCTATAATTTTTAGTATTCTTTTGTTTGTTATAAACACAAAAAAGAAAGAGGGAAAATTATTAAATTGGGAAGAAGCTGTAAAAATGCCTTGGGGAATTATAATTTTATTTGGTGGAGGAATGGCCTTAGCTAAAGGTTTCGAAGTTTCTGGTTTAGCCCTCTGGATCGGAAGTCAAATGACCTTGATAAGTGGTTTAAGTTTAATTTTGATTGTAATTGTTATCATCACTTCTGTAAATTTTCTTACTGAAATCACATCCAATCTCGCTACAACAGCAATGCTTCTTCCTGTCCTAGCGCCGATTGCACTTCAATTAGATGTTCACCCATACATGCTTATGGTTGCGGCTGCTACTGCTGCCTCATGTGCTTTTATGTTACCCGTCGCTACACCCCCGAATGCTGTTGTTTTTGGCTCAGGTTACCTTCGCATTCCTGATATGATAAGGACAGGTGTTTTTATGAATATAATTTCAATCGTGCTCCTTACTCTAATGGTCTATTTTGTTTTACCCGTCTTATGGGACTTCGTTCCTTTTGAATTTCCTGAAGCATTTAAGAGCGGTGTTTCTCAATTATAAAGTCGTGTTTTTATAAGTTTATATAAAAATAAGATTGAAAACACTGTGCCTGAGAGTACTGCTGGAAT
>CAWVWF010000219.1:0-5254 GCA_963933885.1 uncultured Flavobacteriales bacterium
CAGTTGATGAAATTGAAATAGATGAGCAATTAAAATCAGGACAAGCATTATTTTTTCCTGATTCCTGTGCCGATGTCACTTATTATTTATCTTCCGATTTAAGTTATGTTGAAAATGTAACCATCTGTTATAACGATTTTTCATGTTCTCCAATAGGGCAAAGAAGAATTGGTAAAATTCACGTTTATCTAACTGGCTTGATATCTGAAGAAGGGACGGTAGTTACAGTGACATTACAAGATTTTTATATCGAACATCATAAAATAGAAGGAACACAAACTTCAACCAATACTGACGTTAGTGGATTTGTTTGGGAATTTGAACAAACTGTTGAAAATGGAAAAATTACTTTTCCAAGCGGAGATTTTTCTCTTTGGGAAAGTGAGAAAACTATAGAGGTTAACTTATTAACTAAAAAGTACATTCAAACTTCAGCATCGAATGGAGTTAATTCTCATGGAATCGAATTCGAGACAGAAACGCTTACACCGTTAGAAAAATCATTTACTTGTGGATTCATTGGAAAAGGTTCTTTTCTTATTGAATTAGAAGATTACGATGAAATGGTAATTGACTATGGTGATGGGTCATGTGATGATCAAGCAACAATTATTTTTGAAGATGATGATGAATATGAAAGTATTGAGTTTACACTTGAGTAACTGATTCCCTATCTTTTTAAGCTTATTAATTGATTTTCAAAACTATTATTCTTTAAGATCTCAATTGCCTTTTTACTTCTTATTCCTATAGAACAAAAAACTACTATTGTTTTATCTTTTGATACTTCTGAAACCCTACTTTCAAGTTCGTCTAATGGAATGTGAATACTTTCTATGATTGGTTCTTTAATTCGTTCCTCAAGTCTTCTTACATCTATAAATACAGGAGATAAGTTTTGAGCCTGAATTTCATCCAGTGTTAATTCTGTAATCCCAGGAACTAATCCACACATGATTTCATAACTATCTTCCAATTTATCAATTATCAAACTTTCGTTTTTATCAAAGCCGAAAACATTCTGTTCTAGTGATAAAGCATTTATTGTTAGTAGCTTACCTGAAAGTACTTCTCCAAGATTACAAATAACTTTGATGACTTCATTTGCTTGTAAACATCCGATTAAACCTGGTAAAACACCAAGTACTCCAATTTGAGAGCAGTTAGGAACTGTTTCAGGTTCTGGAGGGCTAGGATATAAGCATCTATAAGTAGGGCCGCCTTTATAATTGAAAACAGAAACTTGTCCGTCGAACTTGAAGATTGAACCAAAAACTAAAACCTTATTTGTAAGTGCAACTGCATCAGAAACTAAATATCTTGTTGGGAAATTATCAGTTCCATCAACGATGATATCGTATGCCTCGAAAATTTCTATGGCGTTGTCACTGTATAATTCCTCATTGTGAATATTAAAATTCACATAAGGATTTAAACCAGATAAACGATTTACTGCAGCTTCAGCTTTAGAAGTACCTATATCTGCATGTGTATATAAAACTTGTCGCTGTAAGTTAGATTGATCAACAACATCATGATCCAAAACACCAATTGTTCCAACACCTGCAGCTGTGAGGTATTGTAAAATAGGACAACCTAAACCGCCAGCTCCAACAACTAAAACCTTTGCTTGTTTTAATTTAAGCTGACCATCCATTCCAATCTCATCTAAGATTAAATGGCGGTTGTATTGTTTCTTTTCTTCGTTTGTTAGCATTTTTTTTAAGCAAATGATTCCCAATCTTTCCAAACAACTTCTAAACCTTGAGCCTTTAACATTGCTGTTATTTCTTCAGTACTTCTCTCGTCGGCAATTTCAAATTGCTCTAAAGATTCTTCCTCTACAACATAACCTCCAGGGTTGGTTTTAGATTCAGCACTGATAGATGTGATTCCAAGATTAACGATGTTGTTTCTAAAGATTTCTCTTTCTCTTGTAGATATTGATAATTCAACATCTTCATCTAATAAGCGATATGCACAGATTAATTGAACTAAGTCAGTATCCGTCATTTCAACTTTAGGTTCTAATCCACCAGAGTGGGGTTGAAGTCTAGGGAAAGATATGGAATATTTCGTTTTCCAATATGTTTTTTGAAGATATTTTAAGTGTAAAGCAGTGAAAAAACTATCCGCTCTCCAGTCTTCCAAACCAAACAAAGCACCAAGTCCAATTTTATGAACGCCAGCTTTTCCCAAACGATCAGGCGTAGCTAAACGATAATCGAAATTGGATTTTTTTCCTTTCGGATGATGCTTCTTGTATTCGGCTCTGTTGTATGTTTCTTGGTATACAAGCACTGCATATAATCCACTCTCCTTAAGTGTTTCGTATTCCTCAACTTCTAATGGTTGTACCTCAATTGTAATGTTTGAAAATTGATCTTTAATCAGTTTGATTGCATTATTTATATAATCAACACCAACAGTTGTTTGAGCTTCACCAGTTACCAATAGAATCTGATCGTATCCTTTTGATTTGATGTATTCAACTTCCTTTAGAATTTCAACATCGGAAAGTGTTTTCCTTCTGATTTTATTGGTGAAACTGAAACCGCAATAAGTACAGATATTCTGACATTCATTACTGAGGTACATTGGAGAATACATTTGAATTGTATTTCCAAAACGCTTCTTCGTTAATGCTTTACTTTCTTGAGCCATCTGCTCCAAAAATGGTTTAGCAGCTGGGGAAATTAAAGCCATGAAATCGTTTAGATCTCTATTTTTGTTGTTGAGCGCATTCATAACGTCTTGTTCAGTTTTGTTCTGAATCTGACTTAATGTACTATCCCAATCGTATGTATCGAATAAATCTTGAAACATAATTATGATACTAAGAAATTAGTCAATGGACTGCTCGCTACAGCTTCATTTTGAACAGGAGCAAGCTTAGCATTGTAAGCAATTCTTCCTGCCTGAACTCCAAGCTTAAAAGCCTTGGCCATTTCAACTGGATTTTGAGAAACGGCAATCGCTGTATTAACCAATACTGCATCTGCACCCAATTCCATTGCGAAAGATGCGTGAGAAGGACTTCCTAGTCCGGCATCAATTATAACCGGAACGTTACTCTGACTAATAATGATTTCTAAAAAATCTTGAGTTTTTAATCCTTTATTACTTCCTATTGGTGCTCCAAGAGGCATAACACATTGAACACCTACATCTTCTAGTCGTTTACACAATACAGGATCGGCATGAATGTAAGGCATAACGACAAAACCTTGTTTTACCAATTCTTCAGCAGCCTTTAAAGTTTCAATAGGATCAGGTAATAAAAATCTTGGGTCAGGATGAATTTCCAATTTAACCCAATTTGTACCTAAAGCTTCTTTGGATAAATTCGCTGCAAAAACAGCTTCTTCAGCAGTTCTTACACCAGAAGTATTGGGTAGTAAATTTATATTAGGATGACTTAAATGACTTAGTATATCATCATCAGGACTATTGATATCAACCCTTTTTAATGCAACTGTAATTAATTCACTTTCTGATTCTAGTAAAGCGGCTCTCATTAATTGAGAAGAGCTGAACTTTCCTGTTCCAGTGAATAATCTTGAAGTAAATTCTTTATCACCTATTTTTAATAGATCTTTCATCGTTCTTAATTTTGTGGTTGTAGAATGGCCTTTAACTTTTCTACCTCGTTTTTTAGATCCTTCTGATTTGTAAGAATTCCAGAGACTGCAATACCAAAAATATTAACATCTAGTAATGCCTGAACGTGCTCTGTTTTTATTCCACCAATTGCATAAACTGGAATTTGGTAGTTGTTCTTTTTCAGGGAATTAGCTATTGCTTTGAATCCTTCGATCCCTAAAATTGGACTTAGCTTATCTTTTGTACTCGTGAATTGATATGGTCCTAAACCAATATAATCAGCTCCAGATTTAATCAATGCTTCACAGTCTTCTATCGTATTTGCTGTTCCACCAATTATCATATCATTTCCTAAAAAGGCTCTAGCTTCTTTTACGGAAACATCTGTTTTTCCTAAATGAACACCTGTTGTTTCTGCAAACCTAGCAACCTCAATATTGTCGTTAATAAACAATTTGGCATTATATGAATCACAAATCACCTTGGCTTCTTTAGCTGTGATTTTATAAATATTGAGTGATGTGTTTTTTAAACGAAGTTGAATTAGTTTACACCCAGCTTTACAAACATTTAGAATATTTATTAAATGTTCGTTGGGCGTATTACCCTGAGATATATAATATAGATTATCCATGGTATCCGAGTAGGCTTTCGTTAGAGTTAAGAAATCGTTCTGTGTAAATTTTCCCTCTTTCGCAGGAATCATCTAGTGAATAGTTTAATGCTAAGAAACTTGTGATGGCAGAGGATAACACACATCCGCTACCATGTTTTTGATATACTTTATCTACAGATGATTGATATACAATTGTATCACCATTCGTTTCGAACAGCTTATCCATTCCAACTTGTTCCGTGTTGTGTCCTCCTTTAAGCAGTAGATTCGTTTTTTTAGAAATAAATTCTATTGTTTCCGGAATAGACTTGTCTTTGAATAAAGCTTCAATTTCAAGATAGTTCGGTGTAAGTAGGTAGATCTTGTCAAGAATTTTTTCTAGATCATCAGAATGATCTTGATTTTGAAAACTAAATTCTGAACTTGATTTTAAAACAGGGTCGAGGATTATTTTAGCTTCTTGATTAATGTTCAAGATAAAATCTATCATTTCATTTAGAATAGACCAATTTTCAATTACGCCAATTTTTATGAAGTTGATTTCTAATCGATTCGCTAATAATGAAATCTGAGCTTTCATGGTGTCGATATCCGTCCATATGCAACTCGTCATTTCAATATCATTTTGAACTGTATTTCCAGAACAAACAGATAATCCATAACACCCTAAAGCTTCAGCTGTTTTTACATCAGAAGTTAATCCAGCACCTCCAGAAGGATCATGCCCTGCAATTGTTAATATAATTGGTCTTTTATTCATGATGATATTTTAACCCTGCTTCAAAAACTGAAGCAGGGTTTTATTTGATATTTTATAGATAAACTTCGCTTCCTTTTTGTTTGAACTCATCAGATTTCTCTTCCATACCCTTTGCGAAAACCTCGTCACCTTTTACTTCATTTAAAGCAGCAAAATCACGAACCTCCTGAGATATTTTCATCGAACAGAATTTTGGTCCACACATCGAACAGAAATGTGCAATTTTAGCACCTTCAGCAGGTAAAGTCTCATCATGGTAAGATCTTGCTAATTCA
>CAWVWF010000220.1:0-5116 GCA_963933885.1 uncultured Flavobacteriales bacterium
GCAGTTGCAGTTGCAGTTGCAGTTGCAGTTGCAGTTGCAGTTGCAGTTGCAGTTTAAGAAAACTTCAATATTTTCGCGAAAAGTATCGGTTATTAAGTAAAAGCATAAGTATCTTTGGAAAATGGAATTTAAACTAGAAGGTAAAGAATTTATTGAACTCAATAAACTAATGAAATTTTTAGGTTGGTGCGAATCAGGAGGTGAAGCCAATCAAATCATTACAGAGGGAAGAGTTACATTAAATGGAGAAAACGAAACTAGAAAGCGCTGTAAACTTCGTATCAACGACAAAGTATCCTATGATGGGAACGAAGTTACAATATCCTAAATAGAAGGTTAACTGTAACAGTTACTCGCTGCAACGAAGTATTCAGGTTTATTGACATAATTTGTAGTCTACTATCTCAGATGCGGAGAAAGTCTACTTGTAATGTTCGTTCAGATTGAATTAAATATATAATACACTAACTACTCATTTGCGGGTTTAGTGAAATACATTGGTAAACTATATCAATCCAGTTCAATAAGCTTGGGGACAATATCATTCTGTACCAGTAATCAACTGGATTGATCAAGAACTATTTCTTTTGCCACACACTGTAAATAAAATTTTGAATTGTGTCAAAAGGAGTATTATGATCTTCAAAAAATGATTCAACAGGATTAAATTCATCTTGAAAAATCAGCTTTAATTCTTCAATATTATATTGAGTAATATCTAATCCACTACATTTCAACGGTCCCTCTTTCGAAAAGGTAGCCAAAAGAAAATAATCACCCTTTTTTAAATGCTTTACTAGAACTTCTTTGTATTTCTGTACACTTTCCTTTGTCGTTAAGAAATGAAAAACAGCTCTATCGTGCCAGATATTATATTTCATTTCAATATTAAAATCTAATACATTAGTATCAATCCATTGTATCTTAGCAGCATTACCTCCAAGTTTTTCAGCAGTTCTTTTCAATGCATTCTGAGAAACATCCAGAACACTAAGACTTTTAAAATGATCCTTAAAAAGAGCAATAACTAAGTTTGAGCTCCCTCCTCCTACATCAATAACTTCAATATTTTTATTTGAAGAATATTTGTTAATCAACGACAACGAAGTCAAGGGATTTTCTTGATACCAACTAACTTCAGCATCCTTTTTTGAAGCATAAATATTTTCCCAATAATCTTTCATTTTATAAAGTTAAAAAAGTGAAACACATAAAATGGTAACCTTAGTCACATTCCAAATATTACTGACTAATTATAATAAGAATTCGATTTCTTTTATACCAAAATTAGAAACTTCATTCTGCTCATTCTTTAATGACAACATGCCATTTTCACTAATCCCTACAATCATTAACTTCGCTTGTTCAGGAATTAAAAAATGCGCCCACTCCTGCTTTAAATAAAGAGCATCTAAATACAAATTCAGAAGAGGTTTAGCGCCCTTAGTTTTAAAGAGCATGTAGAATTGTTGAAGATGAATAGAAAGTTTATCTATTAATTCATCAATTACGACATCCTCTAGAATCTCATTACTAACTGATGTTGCTGCACGTTTAAAAGACGGGAAGAAGGTTTGATTGATGTTTAAACCTATACCTATAAAACAATTCGAAACTTGTTTTGATTTTACTTGGTTTTCTATCAAAATACCAGCAATTTTTTTCCCGTCAACAAGGATATCATTAGGCCATTTTATAGTTATAGCTTTTTCATCACCAATATAATCTTCAATAACACTTTTAACAGCTAGACTGGTAATTAAATTAATTACAAAAAAATTTTCAAGTTCAATCTCAGGCTTTAACAAATACGTTCCTGTGAAATTTTTAAACTCTTCAGAAATCCATCCTGAATTCATCTGTCCCCTCCCTTTAGTTTGATTATCGGTGACGAGTAAAGTACCCTCTGGCAAAAGCTCATTTTTCACCATTTCTTTCAAAGAAGAATTGGTAGATTCAGCAACATTTAACTTTATTTTATGGGTACCTATAAAATTCAACTTTCAACACTTATAACATTATTATTCCGTACTTCAATTATATTTCCGCATTTGTCCCAATTTTACCTCTTTACTTATAGAAATTAGTTACTTTTGTTTCCTTATTACATTAGTTTAGAAACATAACATCGATATCGTGAGCGAACCTACTGAAAAATTATTAGAAGTAATCATAGAAGGATTACAAAATATTAAGGCAAAAGATATCCGTATTTTAAACATGGAAGGACTAGAAACAGCTGTTTCTAAATACTTTGTTGTTTGTCACGGAACCTCACGAACTCATGTAAACTCTATTGCTCAATCTGTTGAGAAGGATGCAAAAGATGTACTAAAAGAATACGCCTGGAAAAAGGAAGGATTTGCAAATGGAGAATGGGTATTGTTAGATTACTCTTCAATTGTAGTTCATGTATTTCAAGAACACACAAGATCATTTTACAATTTAGAAGGACTTTGGGCAGATGCTGAAGTTAAAATTATAGAAGAAAAATAATTATGAGTGCTAAAAAACCAAGTTCCAACACACCTAAAATAATCCCAATCTGGTGGGTGTATGTTCTTTTAGGAGCAATGCTTATAAGTTGGAATTTTGCTGGATATTTCCAACAGCCTTCTTCAATTGATAAAACTGAATTTTACAGTTTATTTAAAAATGGGGACATTGAAAAAGTTGTCTTTGTAACACAAGGAGAATATACTTATTGTGAAGCATATGTGTACGATTCTTTAATGAAAGATGAACCACACATTAAAGATCTTAAAAGTGGTGGCCATTACCGTTTCGATCTTTTTGATGGTGCTGATGTTAAAAGTAAAATTGAGGAAATCAAACTTACGAATCCAAGTAAATGGGAAAATTTTGAAATAGACAATAGAAACCAAATGCCATCTGCATGGGATGACATCATCGGATACCTAGTCTTTTTTGCTATAATGATTGGAGTTTGGATGTTCATGATGAAACGCATGGGTGGCGGTGGCGGTGCCGGCGGACAAATTTTCAACATTGGAAAATCTAAAGCGAAGTTATTCGAAAAAGATACAGACATTGATATTAGTTTTAAAGATGTTGCTGGTTTAGAAGAAGCTAAAGTGGAAATAATGGAGATCGTTGATTTCCTTAAAAACCCTAAGAAATATACTGTACTAGGAGCTAAGATTCCAAAAGGAGCATTATTAGTAGGTCCTCCGGGAACAGGTAAAACATTAATAGCAAAAGCTGTTGCAGGTGAAGCTCAAGTTCCTTTCTTCTCTCTTTCAGGTTCTGATTTCGTAGAAATGTTCGTTGGAGTTGGAGCTTCAAGAGTTAGAGATTTATTTAAGCAGGCTAAAGAAAAATCCCCTTGTATCATTTTTATTGATGAGATTGATGCAATCGGTAGAGCCAGAGGTCAAAACCCTTCTCAAAACAGTAATGATGAGCGTGAAAACACATTAAATCAGTTGTTAACGGAGATGGATGGTTTTGGAGACAACAGTGGTATTATCATTATGGCAGCTACAAACAGAGCTGAAATTTTAGATAAAGCACTTTTAAGACCAGGTCGTTTTGATAGACAGATTTATGTTGACATGCCTGATTTGAATGAAAGAAAAGAAATTTTCGATGTTCATTTAGCAGCATTAAAATTAGATGATAGTATTGATGTTAAATTTTTGGCTAAACAAACTCCTGGATTTTCTGGTGCAGATATAGCTAACATTTGTAACGAAGCTGCTTTAATAGCTGCAAGATCAGATAAGGAAGCAGTTACTAAAGATGACTTCTTAGCTGCTGTTGATAGAATCATTGGTGGTTTAGAAAAGAAAAACAAAATCATCAAACCTCAAGAAAAGAAAACAATCGCATACCACGAAGCTGGGCACGCAACAGTTAGTTGGATGATGGAATACGCATCTCCACTAATTAAAGTAACTATTGTCCCTAGAGGAAAATCTTTAGGTGCTGCTTGGTACTTACCAGAAGAAAGACAAATCACAACGAAGACTCAAATGTTCCATGAAATGTGTGCAACATTAGGTGGTAGAGCTGCTGAAGAAGTTATCTTCGGTGAGATTTCAACTGGCGCTTTAAGTGATTTGGAAAAAGTAACTAAGCAAGCTCAAGCAATCGTAAGTATTTATGGATTGAATGATAAAATTGGAAATGTTTCCTATTATGATTCATCTGGACAAGGAGAATATTCTTTCGGGAAACCATACAGTGAAAGAACAGCTCAAATTATCGACGAAGAGATAAGTAAGATTATTGAAGAAGCTTATGTTGTTGCAAAACAAGTCTTAACTGATAACAAAGATAAATTAACTTTATTGGCTGAAGAACTACTTGAAAAAGAAGTTATTTTCAATGAAGATTTAGTAAAAATATTTGGAGTTAGGCCTGGAAATGAAATTCCAGAACCAGAAACTAAGGATGCTGAAATTGTTGAAGAAGAAACAGAAACTACAGATGAAACTGTAGCGGTTGTTGAAGAAACTGAAACAACTGAAGCTGAAGAGACGCCTCCTACTGAGGAAGAACCAAAAACAGATAACGAAAATGCTTAAAAGAGCAATAACGGGTAGCCTCTTTGCGGCTACCCTTCTTTTTTGTACAATTTATAGCTCCTACGCTCTTTTCGGATTGTACTTGTTTTTTGTAATCGTTGGAAGTTGGGAATACTTAAATATTCTTCAAAAAAATTCTGATTACGCTCCTAACCTTACCTTGGGAATCTTAAATTCAGTTTTAGTTTTCCTAGCAATTACTGTTAATCCAATATTCGAAATCAATCCTGTATTATTCATTGCATTTTCAATACTGGTAACTTTTTCAATTCCATTATTCGAATTGTATAAGAATAAGCCTAATCCGTTTTCCAATATTGTTCATACAATTCTTCCTGCAATATATGTAGCTATACCTTTTGGTTTACTAATCTTAAGTAACTACCTATTTGCAGTAAAGGGAAATCTCAATATTCTTATCATAATTTTTTACTTCTCTCTTTGGGGGAACGATACTGGTGCTTATTTTACTGGAAGTGCTATTGGAAAAACTAAACTTTTCGAAAGAATCTCTCCAAATAAAACTTGGGAAGGCAGTTTCGGTGGAGCATTCTTCGCTATTGCAG
>CAWVWF010000221.1:0-4966 GCA_963933885.1 uncultured Flavobacteriales bacterium
CCTTTTCTAGATCTGATGCTTCTGATTCACAAAGTGCATGAAAATGTAAGCCTGTAATTCCTTCAGGTAATTCATCAGGTAATTTATCTTTCGTGATGCCTAACCTGCTTCCTGAAGCACATGGATTATACTTTTCAAATGAAACATTTGAAAACTCAGGATTTAATCGAATTCCATATTTAATATCATCTATAAATGAACCTTTAAATTTCTCTAACTGACTTAAAGAATTGAAAGTGATATGAGATGAAATATTTTGCAATTCATTGAATTCATTTTCATTATACACAACAAAACAACAGTGTGCTTTACTGCCCAATTCTTCATAAATTAGCTTAGCTTCATGTAAAGAACTTGCTGTTGCACCTGTAATATACTTTTTCATAACTGGAAACACACTCCACATTGAGAACCCTTTCAAAGCGCATAGAACCCTACCTCCCGAAGCTTTCTCTACGAAACTAAAAGTCTCCATGTTTTTAATAAACTTACTTTCCTCTAACACATAACAAGGATTTGGGATTTCATCTAAAAAGTCTACGATTTTGAACATACATCAAAGTTAAATCTAACCTACCAACTAAAAAAATCAAAGCATTATAAATAAGAATTTCAAATCGTTTAAAAAACAGTGAAATAGACTTGATTTAACCAAATTAGATTCGGTTATTTGTAAGTAAAACACCACCAATTTGCATAAGTTTAAAAGGTCACAATTAGTTTTACTTTTTTTATTGATATTTATAGCTCAGAAATCTTTTGGAGTACTAACGATAAATCAAGATTTTACAAGTAAAAAAATCGCTTCAGAACTTACGTTTATTGAAACGGATTCTACGACGAAATTCTCTGATGTAATTTTAATAAATGACTTTCAAGCTTATGATAAACTTACCCTTCAAGGAAGTCATAAAACTTTCTGGATTACTTTCGATTTAAAGAATAACAGCGAAAAAGATATAAAACTACTTTTTGGTTCTAGTAAATTCCATACTATTGAAATTTTCCAGAATGGAAATTCGATTTCAAAAGGAGGACTTTCATACCCTATTGATTTAAGAGAATATAATATTGAGTCTTCTTCGCAAATTCCTTTCGTATCTGGAGCTAAATCCAATGTTAAGTATTATGTGAAATTACAGCTTAATAAATTCGCTCCATTTGAATATGCACCAACTCCTATTTCAATAACGAAAGCAGATTTCTTAATTTCTGATTCTAAAAACAGTGATCATTATCTCTTCTTCTTTTTAGGTGGAGTTATACTAATGACATTTTACAATCTTGCACTTTACTTTCAACTCAAAAAAAACAACTACTTATATATTGTAGCTCATAACGTAATGATTTTAATTTTCGTTCTAACACAATCTGGTTGGTTAGAATCTAACTTCATCAATAATTACACACATCACGAAACTCTAATTCTAGTACTTGGTAATTTATCCATGATTACTTATTTAATGCTTGCAATATCAGTATTAAATTTCAAAAAACACACCCCTAAGTTCCATAGCTATATAGTTAGGTTTATTTGGGTTTGGCCCATGTTCCTTATTCCTATATTTTTCGGATATCAAATGGTATCGTTAATAATAGGTTCTGTCCTTTCCCTCGTAGTTTATAATCTTGTTTTAATTCAGACTATAAAAGCGATCAGGAGAAAGTCTATCGCAGCTAAATACTTTTTGATTGGGAATATATTTTTCTACACAGGAACTACCTTTTCAGTATTAATGATTAACGAGATAATTCCTAATAGAATATTTGGACTAAGTGCTATGGAATTTGTAGAATTAGGTAACATGCTTGAACTTACCCTTTTCTCACTTACACTTGGTGCTGTGATAAAGGAAATGGAAAATCAACTAACAAAAACTAAAGGTGCTAAACTGTTAGCTGAAAAAACAGCAAATTTTAAAGATCAGTTCTTGGCTAACATGAGTCATGAAATCCGAACTCCATTAAACGGTGTTATCGGAATGTTAGATGTTTTCAGCATTAGTAGCAAGTTAGACGATACTCAGAAGGGGCAAATTAATATTGTTCAAAATTCGGCAGATTCATTACTTACTATAATTAATGATATTCTTGACCTATCAAAACTACAAGCAGGAAAAATGGAGATTTACCCTATTCCTGTTGATATTAATCAATTTATTGAACACACTAAAAGCCTATATCTTCCAATAGCATCGTCAAAAAACATCGATATGTATATTAATATTGATGAAGCAATCAATAGGTACATTGAATTTGACTCCTCAAGAGTTAAACAAGTCTTGAATAATTTAATATCCAACGCCGTTAAATTCACACCCAAAGCAGGACAAATAGATATAAACATTTCTTTGCAAGATAACTTTGTGAAATTCGAAGTTCAGGATTCTGGTATTGGAATAAGTAAAGAAGAGCAAAATAAAATATTTGAAGATTTCTCACAAGTATCGGAAGCCAATAATGATAGAACCGATGGAACAGGATTAGGTTTAGCTATTTGCAAAAAACTAGTTGAGTTAATGGAAGGAGTTATTGGTGTAGAAAGTGAATTAGATAAAGGTTCAAAATTCTTCTTTACAATTAAATACATTTCAACAGATGTAATTCCTGAAGTTAAAAGGAAAAAGACATTCAAACCTAAGAAGACTAAGGCTCTTAATATTCTAGTAGTTGAAGACAAACCTGTTAACCAAAAAGTAATTCAATTAATGTTAAACAAAATTGGACATACCGTTACTATAGCTAACAACGGAATACAGGCTCTAGCGATATATCCAACAAAAACTTTTAATTTAATTTTAATGGATGTCCAGATGCCAGAAATGGATGGTATTGAAGCAACTCAAAAACTTAAAGAAAAATACACTGACCTTCCTCCTATCATTGGACTAAGTGCAAACTCTATGGAGGGGGATGCTGAAAAGTACATTAATCTTGGCTTTGATGATTACCTATCTAAACCAGTAACACTTAATGTTGTTAGTGATAAAATCGCTGAATACATTTCTTAAATAATTTTTCTCTTATTTACCGAAACCTATCCCTCAAAACCACGTACGGTTTTTTTGAGTTACCCTTTGCACCCTATTAATCAATTTTATGAATACTGGAATACTAGATCCAAAATTTTTGAAAGAAAAAAGTTTTGTGATCGATCCTCTTGCGGATCAATTAATTGAAGACATTATTAAATCAGAAGGGCTCGAAGCCATTAAAAATTTATTCAGCCAACTTACTGATAACTCAGATATAATAAAAAACACAAAAGTTAATCCTAAAGTAGCAGATTATTTTAATGCTGAAATGTCACTTCCAGAATGGGCAGATCCTAAGCAAATAGAAATTGCGGAAGGCCTGTTTGCTTTGTATGGTTTAGAAATTTGTTTTTTACTAAACTTTAGATCCCTACCATTATGCTACTCTTCTAAAAGTGGATCAAAAGTACTATATAGTACTGGTCGACTGAGAGAACAAGGTCAGAATACAAGTAAGATGACTAGAAGATTAATGGAAACATCTCAAATGATCGTTAACGTTATGTCACCGGGAGGATTTGATCCTATGGGTAACGGAATTGTATCTATTAAAAAGGTGAGATTAATGCATGCATCCATTCGTTATTACTTAAAACATCCACATATAAATCAAAGCGGATGGGATGTTGATTCCTTGGGAGAACCTATAAATCAAGAAGAGATGGCAGGAACACTAATGTCATTCGGACCTTTAATAATGAACGGTTTAGATTTATTAGGTGTTGATGTTACCAAAGAACAAAAAGATGCATATACACATTGCTGGAATATAGTAGGCCATTTCATTGGGTTAAATGCCGACTTAATGCCTAAAGACAACGAAGAAGGTTGGAGATTAGGAATTGAAATTCTCTCAAGAAATAAAGAAGAGTCTATTGAAGGGAAAGCTTTAGGCAAAAGTATTGTCCAATTTGGTAAAGACATTTTCCCAGGTTATTTCTTTGACGACATGCCTGCTTATTTCATCAAACACTTTACAAGAGATGTAAGTAAAATTGTAGGTGTAGATTTCGCTAATATCATTGGCATAAACCCAAAACCAACTTTAAAAAGAAAATTTGTTGCTTGGTTAACAACATTCGTTTTTGATAAAATGAGTGATATTCAAAAAAGATCATGGATCATATCCAAAATAAGTAAGTGGATTAATATAAAACTTATGCAAGGTTTAATTAATTATTACCTTAAGAATTCAAAAGCTCAATTTGATGTACCACCTTCTTTAAAAGAAAATTGGAAAATATAAATTATGGATGTTTTAATGTACTTAAACGAGCATTGCACTGGATATCCTACGGAATGGATAAATACTGCAAAATATGATACTACAGGACTAATATTCAATGGTATTGGATGTTTGTTTTGGGTTGTGTGTTATATTGTTCTTATTAGAACAATAGTAAAAAAGAAGTTTGTTGAGATGCCTTTCTTTATTGCTGCGGGAAATTTAGCTTGGGAATTTATTTGGAGTGTTTTTTATCATCCTGATACTGGTATTTTATTTTCATTATCATATCAAAGTGCATTTCTAATCGACTGCTTTATTTTCTACTATGTTATAAAATATGGTGCTGATTATATTAAAATTCCAGAAATAAAAAAGAACTGGAAGCTAATATGTATTGGATTACTCCTTGGATGGATTCCTCTTAATTTTTTCTTTGTTTACAATAATTTAGATACTTGCATTGGTGGAATCTCCGGCTATATTTTAAATATTATAATATCAGTCCTTTATCCATGGGTAATGCTCCAAACAGGAGCTCAACATTATTCTAAGTTAGTTGCTTGGTGTAAAATGCTTGGAACAGGTTTGATTTCAGTTTCAATGTTCATCTTTTATCCAGATAATTATTTCGTTCAAACATTAGCTGTACTAGTATTAATATTAGACTGCTATTACATATATTTATTAAACAAGAAAAAGAAAG
>CAWVWF010000222.1:0-4966 GCA_963933885.1 uncultured Flavobacteriales bacterium
GTAACAATTACCAAACTAAAATTCACTATAAAAGCACACTTCAATTCATTACTGAAAATCACTAAAAGAACCTTCTTTTATTAACTTCAAATCAATACTTATAATGTATTATGCTTAACGAGACGTCTAGATTCCCGCCTTCGCGAGAATGACAATTGTTGATAAAAACACTAGTGTAATTAAACAAAACCTGTCATTCTCGCGAAGACGGGAACCTAGACGCCTAAATAACAATTGGAAAAAGTTGGTAACAATTACCAAACTAAAATTCACTATAAAAGCACACTTCAATTCATTACTGAGTAACCTGAGAAAACAGCTGTTTTAGAACAAGAAATCTATCCTTATAAAACATTATGCTTAACGAGACGTTTAGATTCCCGCCTTCGCGAGAATGACAAGGTTTTGTTTGTTAGGTGAGGACTTTTTAATCCACATTTGTCATTCCTGCGAAGGCAGGAATCTAGAAGCCTAATTAAGAATTGAGATTAAAACACATGGTAACGTATTAAGGATTTATCAAGAACAGTAAAATCAAGCACACTACTCCCCTTTCTTATTTTGTAATATTATTAATATTTACGATCTTTGCACGTTCGAAACGCAGGTGCTTTCGAACAATAATAAATCATTCCTAAAGGACTGAAAATGGACAAGTTAGAACAACTTTCGAACATCAAAACTAAAGAGATAAATATCTCTCAAATAACTGATTTTTTCGAAACTATTAAAAATGTTGATAATATCGATACTGAAGGTAGCGAAGATCACATCGTAAAATCAGATAATTTACGTGAAGATGTTGTTATAAATTGTTCTCCTGAAGAGAAGGCTTTGATCATGGAAAACTTTCCTGCAAAGCAAGGTACTTACTTAGTTGTTCCAAAAGTTATTCAATAAACATGAGTGAATCTACGATACAAGCTGTTCAAGATAGATTGAATGGTAAAGAAATTTCTTGTGTTCAATTGGTACAAGAAAAAATAGATGCTTTAAAGTCTTCTAATAAAAATGCAAACAATGCAATTTTAGCTGAGTCTGCTTTAAAACAAGCTGCTGAATTTGATAAAAAGATAGCAAACGGTGAAAAGCTTTCTGGTATAGAAGGAATTCCATTTGGTGTAAAAGATGTTTACTTATTACAAGGAACAATTTCTACAGCAAGTTCTAATATCTTAAAAAATTACAAGTCTCCTTACACTGCTACTTCAATCCAAAAA
Organism: uncultured Flavobacteriales bacterium; assembly: GCA_963933885.1. Classification (GTDB taxonomy): domain Bacteria; phylum Bacteroidota; class Bacteroidia; order Flavobacteriales_C; genus CAWVWF01. The sequence goes on from CAWVWF010000222.1 coordinate 1,221, forward strand.
TTGATTGATGCTGGAGCAATTCCAGTAGCAAAAGAGAATTGTGATCAATTCGGACATGGTTCTACAAACGAAAATTCTGTTTTCGGAGCTGCTAAGAATGCACATGATGACAGTAAGGTAGCTGGAGGTTCTTCTGGAGGTTCAGCAGTAAACGTTGCTACAGAAAATACAATATTCTCAATTGGAGGAGATACTGGAGGATCAATTCGTCAGCCAGCAGGTTACAATAAAGTATTTGGTTTTAAACCAACTTACGGTAGAGTTTCTAGATTTGGTTTAATGGCTTATACATCGTCTTCGGATTGTGTTGGACCATTTGCTAACTCTGTAAAAGATATCGCAACTACTTTAAACGTAATGAGCGGTAAAGATGGAAAAGATCAAACTACTGTAGTTTCTGAGAACATTGATATTAACTCATTCAGTAAAGAAATAGCTGGTGATGTTACCGTTGGAGTTTATACTTCATTCTTAAACAATCCATCTTTAGATCCTTCTATTAAAGAAGCGTTTAACAAGTTGATTGATCAATTAAAAGCAAAAGGTGTAAAAGTTAAAGAACTAGATTTCTTTGATGGTGATACATTAACTGCTACTTATTACATTATCGCTTTAGCCGAAACTGCATCCAACCTTTCTAGGATTGATGGGATTGCATATGGTGAAAGAGCAATGGATAAGGACACACTTACTAATACTTATTTAGATACAAGATCTGAAGGTTTTAGTGAAGAGACTAAAAAGAGAATTATTGCAGGTAACCAAGTTTTATCGGTTGGTTATTCTGAAGAGATTTATAAGAAAGCATTAATCGTTAGAAAAGGAATCGAAGCAAAGTTTGTAAAAGACTTTAATGAGGTTGACTTTATTCTATCGCCTACTTCTCCTCTATTGGCGCCAACTATTGGTGATTCTTTAAAGGATCCATTAACAATGTATTTATCTGATATGTACACTGTAGGATTTAGTTTAGGTGGTTTACCAACATTAAGTGCTCCTTTTAATGTACCGAGTAACGTGCAGATTACTGCTAAGAAAGGTGCAGATGAGGAAATATTAAGATTTGCTTACGCAATTGAGCAATCACTTTAGAAAGATTACAATGAGTTTAGATAAAAAGATTGAAGATTTAGGGTACGAGATTGTAATGGGTTTAGAGACTCACGTACAGTTAAATACAAAAACAAAGTTGTTTTGTTCATGTGATAATGAGGAATCAGCTACACCTAATGAAAATATATGTTCTGTTTGTACTGGTCAGATGGGAACACTTCCAGAGTTGAATAAATCAGCTGTAGAAAAATCAATTATTCTTGGAGCAGGATTAAATGCTACAATTCCTGATTTAGTTAGATGGGATCGTAAACATTACCAATATCCTGATTTACCTAAAAACTATCAGTTAACACAATTGGATCACCCTATCATTGATGGTGGTTCTGTTAAGTGTTTCCGTGATGATGGATCGGAGTTTACAGTTAAGCTACACCATGCACACCTTGAAGAAGATGCTGGTAAGTTAGTTCATACTGATAAGTACTCTTTAGTAGATTATAACAGATGTGGGACTCCCCTAGTTGAAATCGTTACTGATCCTTGTATTCACAAGATTGAGGATGCTGAAACATATGCTAAGTACATTCAAAAGATCGTAAGATATGTTGGTGTTTCTGATGCTAATATGGAGAAAGGACAAATGAGATCGGATGTTTCTATTTCTTTAAGAAAGAAAGGAACAAACGATTTGAATCCTAGAACAGAGATTAAAAACTTAAACTCGTACGCATTCATTACTAAAGCTGTAATCGAAGCTGTTACGAAACAATTAAACTACTTTGAAGAGCATGGTGTTCCTTCTCCTGATGCTGTAACGGCACAATGGGATGCGGAAGCACAAGTAACGAGAATCATGCGTACGAAAGAAGACGCTGCTGATTACCGTTTCTCTCAAGAGCCTGATATTCCTTGGTTGGATATTTCGGATGTTGCTGCAAGAACAAAAGTAGACTTGTCTTTACTTCCTTCAACTGTTGAGGAAATCTTAATTAAAGGAGGTGTTCGTCCACAAGATGCGAAGTTCTTTTCTTCTGAAAGAGAAAGATCTAGTGTTGTTATCGGATTGAATAAAGACATCAATGACATTAAACTAGTTTCAACTGTTTTACTAAACAATTGTAAACTTGATGAATATATAAACTTCAAAGAATTAGCACCTTATAGTGCTTTACTTAAAGAATTTAAAAACAACGTAATTCCTGTAAACATCGTAAAAGAAGGTTTCCAGAAGTTGTTTAAAGATGCTGCATTCGACTATGTTGCTTTCATTAAAAGTAACACAGTTACCGATGAACAAATCGATGCTGCAGTTGCCGAAGTAATTGCTGCTAATCCAGATGTTGTTGCTTCTGTTGCAGGAGGAAATCAAGGTCATGTTGGAAAGTTGATGGGACCAACAATGGGTAAAACTGGAAAAGGAGTTTCTGGAAAGATCTTAAGAGAAAAGTTAATAGCTGCTTGTATGGCTGGAGCTTCTCAAAGTGCTTCCGCTGAAGAAACAACTGCTGCAGTTGGTGTTACTAAAGAAGCTAAGAAAAGAGATTTAAACGATGAAACGCCTAGTAAATTCAAGGACGACAGAATCGTTAAAGATCATTATAGAACGCATAGAATTCCAGAAGTATCTGTTGCTGATTTAGGTAAAGAAATCACTTTAGGTGGTTGGATTGCTTCTATTAGAGATCATGGAGAATTAGTGTTTATTGATTTAAGAGATGCTTCTAATGAAGTGTTTCAAATAAAGTTAACTCGCGAATACTTAGAGGATTTAAGTGAATACGCTAAACTAAAGGATGAATCTGTTATCGCTGTTACAGGAAAAGTAATTGAGCGTGCTGCTGATGATGTTAACCCTAATACTAAAACTGGTTCTTTAGAATTGGTTGCTACTCATATTGATGTGTTAAACGTTTCGAAGAATTTACCTTTCGAAATCAAGAGAGCTGATAAAACTGCTGAGTCTGTGAGAATGGAATACAAATTCCTAGACCATAGAAATGCTGCTTCTAAGAAAGCTGTTATCAACCGTCATAGAGTAATCAAGCTAATAAGAGATACATTAGACGAGCAAGAGTTCATCGAGATCGAAACACCTATCCTTTCAGGAGGAACGGATGAAGGAGCTCGTGAATTTATCGTTCCATCTAGAGTTCATAAAGGAAGTTTCTACACACTACCTCAAGCGCCACAGCAGTACAAACAAATGTTGATGGTTGGTAGTTTTGAAAAATACTTCCAGATCGCAAGATGTTTTAGAGATGAAGATTCAAGAGGAGATCGTCAACCAGAGTTCACTCAGATGGATTTAGAGATGTCTTTCGCTTCAATGGATGATATTATAAAACTTAACAGTGATATGCTGGTTAAAGTAATTAAAACGGTTTATGCTAAATCTAAATGGCAACTTAAACCCTTCATTACAATAACGTATGCTGAATCAATGGAGAAATATGGATGTGATCGTCCAGATTTAAGATTTGGTTTACCAATGAAAACGATTACTGATGTTGTTAAGAATACTTCTTTCCAAGTTTTCCGTAATCCAATCGAAGCTGGAGGAATTGTTAAGTCTATCAAGGTTTCTAAAGCTGAGATGGGTAACAACAGGTTATCTAGAAATCAAATATTAAAGTTAACTGAATTAGCTCAGTCACATGGACTAGGAGGTTTAGCTTACATCATCGTAAATG
>CAWVWF010000223.1:0-4936 GCA_963933885.1 uncultured Flavobacteriales bacterium
TATCAACGGCTTTTTTTAGTTTGGTGGAGTCGGCGGGACTCGAACCCGCGTCCAAAAAAGGAATTAAAGTGATTTCTACATGCTTAGATTACAATTAATTTTCGACTATACCCTGGGTGTAAACGCCCGAGATATAACTTATTCTGTTAATTTCGGAATAACAGCCAGACGATGCCATTCCTAGTTCATACTCGTCAATGCCCCGATTAGTAAAGTTGCTGAACAAAAGCTTACCCGGAACAGTCAGTTCTGTACCTAGTACAGAATCAAGCAAAGTCATCTTAGATGATTATGCAGCTAACGCGAAATTGTTTTCGTCGATTAAAAAGTTGGTATCATGTATTTACGAGCATAGAAACCAAAGCTCGGCATGCTTACAAAATAATTGCACTCCCTGTCAATACCAGTCGACCCCATTAAAAAAAGAACTTGAAATCAAAGATAGAATAAAAAGCTAATATTTATTTGATTTCATTATATTTGTCGCTGAATTTTTTATGAAATTGAAAGCACTTTTTTTAATACCATATCCTTCAGGCACAGCAGCTAGTCAGCGGTTTCGTTTTGAGCAGTATATCGACGGCTTAGAAGAAGCGGGGATAAGCTACGATATTTCATCCTTTTGGGATGAGAAAGCTTGGCGTATTTTATATAAAGAAGGTGCTGTTGTAGGAAAGACTTTTGCTACAATGCGTGGATTGTTTAGAAGGTATGCTTTATTGTTTACAGCTTTTAAATACGACAGGATTTTTATTCATAGAGAACTTTATCCAGTAGGACCTCAGTTTGTGGAGTGGGTATTAGCGAAGGTGTATCGTAAGAAAATTATATATGATTTTGATGATGCAGTTTGGTTACCAAACTTCGCGGCGAACAACGCTAAGTTTGCTTTCTTGAAAAGCTATGGGCACGTTGTTAAATTATGTAAGTACGCTTATAAATTGAGTGTTGGGAACGATTACTTAGCGGATCACGCGAAGCAATACAATAGTAGTGTAGTTGTAAATCCTACAACGATTGATACAGAGAATTACCACAATAAGATAAAGGATCAACGATCTGAAAAGTTTGTGATTGGTTGGACAGGGACGCACAGTACTTTGAGATATCTCACAGACATGTTGCCTGTTTTTGAAAAGCTAGAAAAGGAGTTTGATTTTACATTGATGATCATTAGTGATCAAGATCCAGGATTTAAATTGAAGAGTCTTCAATTTGTTAAATGGAACAAGGATACCGAGATTGATGATTTGTTAAACTTCAATATCGGCCTAATGCCATTGTCTCAAGATAAATGGGCAAATGGTAAATGTGGTTTTAAGGCATTACAATATATGAGTTTAGGAGTTCCTGCTTTGGTTTCGCCAATAGGAGTGAATACTAAGATTGTAGATCATGGATTGAATGGTTTTATTTGTGACACCCTAGAAGAATGGGAAACAACACTTAGGGCTTGTTTAGAAGATCGAGAGAAAGTTGTTGCTGTAGCAAAGAACTCAAGAAAAAAGATAGAAGATCACTATTCGGTTAAGTCGAATAGAGAAAATTTTATAAACTTATTTAAATAAGGAATATTAGAATGAAGAAATTAGTATTAAATGATATTCACGAAGCCTTAGGTGGTAAAATGGTTGAGTTTGCTGGTTATTCAATGCCAGTTCAATACAGTGGAGTTAATACAGAACACCTTAACATAAGAGAAAATGTTGGTGTTTTTGATGTAAGTCATATGGGAGAATTTCTTGTTCAAGGAGAAGGGGCTTTAGCATTGATTCAAAAAGTAACGAGTAACGATCCTACTAAAATTGTTGATGGACAAGTACAATATTCTTGTCTGCCTAACGATAAAGGAGGTATCGTAGATGACTTATTGATTTATAGAATTTCTGATGTTGAATATATGCTTGTAGTAAATGCAAGTAATATCAAAAAAGATTGGGATTGGATTAATAGTTTAAACGATACGGGGGCTCAGTTAACAAACGTGAGTGATAGTTATTCCTTACTTGCTGTTCAAGGACCCAAGGCTACTGAAGCACTTCAGAGTTTAACAGATGTTGATTTATCAGCAATGAAGTATTATACTTTTTGTATTGATACTTTTGGAGGTGTAGAAGATGTGATTATATCAGCTACAGGATATACGGGAGCTGGGGGTTTTGAAATTTATGTTGAAAACGAAAACGTTATAAAAGTTTGGAATGCAATCATGAAATCAGGTGAGTCTTTAGGGATTGCTCCAGCAGGATTAGCATCTAGAGATACTTTAAGATTGGAAATGGGGTATTGTTTATATGGGAATGATATAGATGATACAACCTCTCCAATGGAAGCAGGTTTAGGTTGGATTACAAAGTTAGACACATCGTTTACTAACGTTGATACTTTTAGAAAACAGAAGGCGGAAGGTGTAGTAAGGAAGCTTGTAGCGTTTGAACTCTTGGAAAGAGGGATTCCTAGAAAAGATTACTTAATTGGTAACGCCAGTGGTGATATTGTAGGAAGGGTAACTTCAGGTACTATGTCTCCAAGCTTAAAGAAAGCAATAGGAATGGGGTATGTTGCTAAAGAATTATCTAAAGTTGGAACAGAGATCTTTATCCAAATCAGAAATAAGAATATTAAAGCTAAGGTGGTTAGACTACCTTTTTAAATAAGTATTAAACAGTAACTATATATCTATTATGAAATTAAAATTAACTACGCTTGCGCTAATAGCAATAACAGGATTTCAGTCTTGTTCAACAAAAAAGGAATTAACAGAATCTACGGATTTAACAGAAGATCAAAAATCTAGTTATGCTGTTGGGATGATGTTAGGTCAAAACATGAAACAAAGTGGGGTTGACTCTATTGATGTTAAATTTGTATCTCAAGCAATAAACGATGTTCTTAAAGGAGATTCTTTATTAGTATCTGATACAGAAAGCAAAGAGATTTTGAATGTATTCTTTAAGAATATCCAAGAAAAAAAGTCTTCAGGAATGAAACAAGAAGGTATTGACTTCTTAACTGCTAACAAAGCAAAGCCTGGAATTACTACAACAGCTAGTGGTTTACAGTATAAAATCTTAAAGCCAGGAATTGGAGCATATCCAAAACCAACTGATAAGGTTGAAGTACATTACGAAGGAAAATTATTAAGTGGGAAAGTATTCGATAGTAGTTTCGAAAGAGGTAAAACTATTGAGTTTGGATTAAACCAAGTAATCAAAGGATGGACTGAAGGTATGCAGTTTATCAATGAAGGTGGTGAAATCGAATTATACATTCCTTATGAGTTAGCATATGGTGAAAGAGGAGCAGGAAAAGATATTCCTCCATTCTCAGCTTTAATCTTTAGAGTTCAATTGGTTTCTATTGTAAAGGCAGGAGCAGCACCAGCACATAATGCAAATGATGGTCAAGATCACAGTGGTCACAACCATTAATCAAAAATAAAAATATTGATAGCGGAAAGTTTTAGTAATTTTCCGCTATTTTTTTACCCAATAATTCGAATCTAAACTATGCTTAAAGTCCTTTCTCCATTCGATCAGCGTTTAATTAAAGAAATTCCACTAGTTGGAAGTCAGGAAATTGAAAACGCTTTAAGTGTTGCTCATGAATTGTTCATTGATCAATCAAACTGGTTGCCAGCGTATGAACGAATTGAAATTTTAGAGCGCGTTGTTGAGCTTATGAAAGCTCGAATCCCTGCGTTAACTGAATTGGCAGCAAGTGAAGGAGGTAAGCCTTTAATGGATTCTAAGGTTGAGGTGTTGAGAGCTATTAATGGAGTTAAGATTGCAATTGAAAGTATTGGGCGTTTAGTTGGAGAGCAAATACCTATGGGGCTTACAAAGTCGTCCGAGAACAGAATTGCTTATACCACAAAAGAACCTATTGGAGTTGTTGTTTCTATTAGTGCATTCAACCATCCTTTAAATTTAATTATACATCAAGCTGTTACTGCAATTGCTGCAGGATGTCCAGTTATAGTGAAGCCCGCATTAACAACACCACTTTCTTGTATTGCTTTTATTGATCTTTTAAAAGAAGCTGGTTTGCCTAAAGGTTGGTGTCAGGTTGTTATTTGTGAAAATGATCTTGCTGAAAAACTAGCAACTGATCCTCGTGTGAATTATGTTTCATTCATTGGTTCTGCTAAAGTAGGTTGGGATTTAAAATCTAAACTAGCTCCAGGGACTAGGTGTGCGCTTGAACATGGTGGTTCTGCACCTGTAATTGTTGAGGCTGATGCTGAGTTTAGCGAGTTGCTTCCAGCTTTGTCTAAAGGAGGTTTTTATCATGCAGGGCAAGTCTGTGTTTCTGTACAAAGAGTTTATGTTCACGAATCTATTGTGAACGAGGTTGCTGATGGATTAGCTGGATTGGCTGAAAAATTAATAGTAGGGAATCAAATGGATGCTCAAACAGAAGTAGGGCCATTGATCTTGCCTAGAGAAGTTGATAGAGTAGAAGCTTGGGTGAATGAAGCTGTAGAACAAGGTGCTGAGTTGCTTTGTGGTGGTAAACGTATTTCTGATTCTTGTTATGAACCTACTGTGTTATTAAACCCTGTTCAGAGATCATTGGTTTCCACTGAAGAGGTGTTTGGTCCTGTTGTATGTATATATAGTTATAGTAATAGAGATGAAGCTATTAAATTAGCGAATAGTTTACCATATCATTTTCAAGCTTCTGTATTTACTAAGAATATTGATGTTGCTTTGGATACTGTGCAGAAATTAAATGCTACTGCTGTTATGGTAAATGATCATACAGCATTTAGGGTTGATTGGATGCCATTTGGTGGTAGAGATGTATCTGGAATTGGAATGGGGGGTATTGAACATTCAATGCAAGAAATGAGTAGGGATAAGTTGATTGTTATTAAGCAGGGGAAGTAGATGCTCGTTCTTCGACTCCGCTCAGAATGACAGGTCTAGTTTAA
>CAWVWF010000224.1:0-4877 GCA_963933885.1 uncultured Flavobacteriales bacterium
AGTTCAACATATGATTCGGTTGGTTCGCCAATATGTGCTCGGTTTTTGTCTTAAAATTCGTTAAATTTAATAGAAGATGAGATAACAATTCTGTTATGTGAAGTTGGTCAACTAAACACTTTCGATCATGAATATTCCAAAGGTAAGTTTACCCCGTATTGTAGTAATAGGTGCGGGTTTTGCAGGTTTAAAACTAGCAAGAAAACTAAATACCAAACAGTATCAATTGGTGTTGATCGACAAGAATAACTTTCATACATTTCAGCCTTTATTATATCAAGTTGCATCAGCAGGATTAGAACCAGATTCTATCGCTTATCCTATTAGAAAAACGCTTCAAGGAAAACCAAATACATATTACAGATTAGCGGAAGTTGAGAACATTGATTTCGACGGTAAAAAGGTAAATACCAATATTGGTGCAGTTGAATATGATCATTTGGTAATTGCTACTGGAGCAACCAATAACTTCTTCGGAAATCAAAACTTAGAAGACAATGCTGTTCCAATGAAATCCTTGGTTGATGCATTGGATTTAAGAAGTAAGATTCTAGGTAATTTTGAGAAAGCATTGAATACTACTGATCTTGAAGAACGAGACAGGTTAATGAATTTTGTGATCGTAGGTGCTGGTCCAACTGGTGTTGAATTATCTGGTGCGCTTGCTGAATTGAAGAGTAAAATATTACCTAAGGATTTTCCAGACCTAGATCTTCGTCAGATGAAAATAAACCTTGTTGAAGCGGCACCAAGAGTGTTGGCAGCGATGAGTGAGGAATCCTCCGCTAAGGCTGAGAAATATTTAAAAGACCTTGGTGTTAGTGTTTGGAAAGAAACCTTCGTTAAGAACTACGAGAACGATATTATAACTACAAGTGGAGAAACATTCCATTCTACCAATTTGATTTGGGCAGCTGGAGTTATGGGAGACTTCCCAGGAGAAATAGATGCGAAAAATATTGGTAGAGGTAATAGAATCTTGATTAATGAATTCTGTGCGCTTCAGAATAACCCTGATGTTTTTGTTTTAGGTGATGTTGGTTTGATTCAATCTGAACGTTATCCGAATGGATTGCCAATGCTTGGATCTGTAGCGATGCAACAAGGTGCTTATTTGGCTAAAACGTTTAATAAAAAACTGAAGGGAAAAACGGCAATTCCGTTTGTTTATAGTGATAAGGGAACGATGGCTACGATTGGAAGAAATCAGGCTGTTGTGGAATTGAATAAGTTTAAATTTCAGGGTGTATTGGCTTGGTTTGTTTGGATGTTTGTTCATTTGATGTTGCTGGTTGGTTTTAGAAATAGGGCTGTTGTATTTATAAATTGGGCTTGGAATTATGTGAAGTTTAATAACGGTTCTCGGGTGATTGTTAGGCCTTATAAAAAGTAGATGCACTTGCCTGTTACTGTGTTTCGGGTACCCACAAGAGGCACCCCTACGGATTAACGTGGGTAATTACGTTACGCATAATTATGATTTTTACGGGATTGTTTGACATTATACAAAGTAGATGTTGTTTTCGTTTTATTGGGTGTGGGTGCGCACAAAGAGCACCCCTGCGATTATGTTTGTTTTTCCAGTATTAATTAGGTTCGTTGACCCTATAGGGGTGCTCCTTGTGCGCACCCGAACCCAGTGGAATAATTGTAATAAACTGGTTAAATTATAACCTCAGATTCATGCAATTGGTTTATCTTCCCTACTCCATGAACACACGCTTACTTTTTCTGATTTTACTTGTTGCTAGTTCCTTTTTATTGAAGGCTCAAGACACAGCGCCGAGTTGTAAGTTTGATACAATCCAATATGGTTCAACTGTTTTTTATAGGTGTGTACAATTTACATCTAAAGGTATTTCAGTTGCAACAAAGCGTCAATATTCTTTCGCTGATTTCTATACATTAAACGATAAGGGTAGCACTGTTACAGTGTATGAAGAAACGGTTAACCAATGTGGAAGAAACGTTACAAGAAACGATTCAACCATTCCTAATTTTAATGTAATTGGTTTAAGAAAAAATTATTCGTCTGCCCAAGACATTCACATTTTTCTTAAAAACTTAAGTGAGCATAAAGAGTTGGTTAATATTGGTATTGAAGGGAAAAAACATGGGAACTGGAGTTTGGTTTTAGATGATGTTTTTCAGTCAAATATTAAGTCAATTTCATACGCTCCTATAGATACAAATATTACTCTAAATATAGACGTACAAAAACCGATTAATGAGACTGAAAACTATTCCGAATTTAGAATGCGGTTTGTAGTAGGTGAAAAATTCTCCAGCTATAGATTTAAGGATGTGATGTTTTATAGTGATGTATTTACACTAGCCGCTAATTAAGCTTCTTTTGAATATTGAAGTTATTCCCCTTTAGCATATAGCTTTTTCTATAGTTATCAAAGTTAATCTTCACCCTGTTTCTGAACGCCTTATCTAGTGGAACAAAACACTTGTTCTCAATTTGAAAGGCTTCAATTTTTGGGTTAGAAAGCTTGGCTGAAAAATTCATGATTAGATGTCCTTTTTCAATCTTAGAATCAGCTATTTCAAAAACAATTGTTGTACTGTCGTTGATGATTAAGCTTGTATTTTCAAGTATGTATTTAGACATACACAAGGCTGTTAATCCGTTGAAGTCACAACCATTATTAATACTTTCTCCAAATCCAACTGCGTATTTATGATCGATAATTACCTCTAATTGAATTGTTGATTCTACTTGCGTATACTTGAAAACAGCAATTTTACCAATGTGTGCATTCGCAGCGAAATTCATTAATAAAACTGCTGCTAAAAGTAATTTTCTCATGTTTCTATTTTAAGACTACCTTCTTTGTAATTTGCTCATCATCAACATTAATCTGTAAGAAATAAGTTCCTTTCGTTAAGTTTCCTACTTCTATTTTAGATTCGAAAGAGTACTTGAGATACACAATCTTACCTGTGATATCGTAAAGCTTTATGGAAGAAATTTTATCCTCTGCACTTTCTGTTAATGTTAACTGAATGAACCTGCTTGCTGGGTTTGGGAATATGTTAAGAGACAAATTTGATTCTACTTTGGAAATACCTGTAGCGATCTCAATACTACAATCCTGAGCGGCAGTTGAGTTGGCACAATTTGGTCCTAATCTGAATGAATTATCTATGTATTTCCCTTTTAAACATCTTGGAATATGAGGCCAGTTATCAGTTAGTACATAGTAATAAGTTCCGTTTGGATAATCCGGTGTTACACCAAAACGACCACCACATTCATCTAGTTCTGAAAGTTGAGCATCGTATTCGTAATCCTGATAATATGTTCCATCGTAAGTTCCATCTGGCTCAGCAATTCCATCACCTGGACGAGCACCTGTTTTCATTTGATAGCTACTTGAAAATGCTGTTATTTGACTTGAATTATCGTTGGCATTATCATAAAGGTATTTGTAATATATTGGAAACCCATCTGCAGCATAACCTAGGATTGGAGAGTGGCTTGATCCATCAATATTAAGATCATTCACAAAATAATCCATCGGTGCTTCATGGTAATGGTATCTACCTAAGGTATTAACATGTCCTCCATTAAGATCCATGTTTAGAATATTTACTGCCTCTTCTTCAAAAGCTAAATTTTCAGCTTGAGTTTGCGTATTTGTAAAATAGAGACGTGCAAAAGGAGAGTAGTTTATTCCAATTTGTGATACTCCAAAAATGATTCCGCCGGAACATCCAGTGAGGGATAAATCTTGAATTAAGTAAACTGTTTCTGTGCCTAATTCTGGATACCTACACATTGAATATTCGAATTGTTGAGGAACTAAACTATTGTTTCCTCCGAATGGTCCGTATGTATGATTAGGGATATCGTTCGTGTATACTTTTCTTGTATTTGCTGTTGTATCAAAGCAGAATGCATTGGTAGTAGTGTTAGCAAATATTACATTATAATCACACTGAGCATGACTATATCCTGCAAAAATAGAAAGTAAAATGACTGTCGTTTTTTTGATCATGATCTTTATTTTGAAACGATTAGTTTAGCCTGGGAAATAACATTGTTTGAAGTTAACTTTACTAAGTATACTCCTGCTGATATATTTTTGATATCTATTTTTTGCAATCCATTTCCAAGTTGAAGTTTCTGGATTGTTTTTCCATTCAGACTGATAATTTCTAATTGCGTTTTATCTACTGGATTAACCCAAAATTCATCGCTGGCAGGATTTGGAAACAACTCAATGTCGCTTTCACTAATTGATTGTACTGACGTTAAAGTACACAAAGATGTATTTCCAGTTTCTATAGGTCCGTTTCCAGACAAGTCTTTCCCAACTAGTCCAAGATAATCAGGTGCATATCGAGTACATCTAAAAACATTATTTCCTGTAACAGTTTCACCTTGATTTAAGGTTCCCGTTCCTGTAACCGGGTTTACATATTCCCAAACAGTTTGATTCTGATCATCCACTTCGAAGAACCTTCCTCCTACTCCTTCACAGATCAAAGTATTACCATTTGGCAATCTTTGAACTCCTGAAATAATGTTTGAGAAAAAGTCGGTTGGTGTAGCTGCTTTGTATGTCCAATCGAAATCTACAGGTGCGAAAGAACCACTTGTGTAAGTGTAAAAACCATTTTGATCAACTGGTAATTGAAGTGTATTTACTGTAGAGTAATTTTCATTCACTACATCACCAGCTTGGTTGTTAAATACAATGATATCACCTTCACCTGGAAGACCTTTTGGAATCCAATGTGTATTGTGTTGTAAGAAAAGCTTTTGAGTGTTTGGATTTCCTTGGTCGTATGCCATTGGATTTCCCCAGCGGTATAATAAATCACCTCCTTGTCCGTATGTCCCTCCTGTTGATGAAGCTGCTTCT
>CAWVWF010000225.1:0-4866 GCA_963933885.1 uncultured Flavobacteriales bacterium
GAGCAGAAGCACAAGATGTTTATGTAAAAGATTTAAATGGTGATGGTTTAATTGACGACGATGATAAAACAATTTTAGGAGATCCTTATGCTGATTTAGTATGGAGTTTTGCAAATGATTTTAAATTCGGAAACTTTGATTTTAGCTTCATGATTCAAGGAAGTGAAGGTGCAATGGTAAGAAACATGGGAGATCAGTATATCTTCAATCACTTTAACTCTTCTCAAGACTTTAATAAGGCTACAACTCCGGATCAACATCTTATTAAGCAAAAAATCTTTACAAACGACATTGTACAAGATGCATCTTATTTAGCTTTAAGAAACATAAATATAGGATACAGAATTCCAAAATCATTCTTAGAGGAATTAAATGTAACCTCTGCTAGAATTTATGCTTCAGGTCAAAACCTGTTTTACAATACAGCAGCGAACTATACTGGTTTCAACCCAGAGTCTATAAACACTACGTCACCAACTACTTACGGATATCAAAGAGCTGGATCTCCAGTATTTAGTACAGTTTCATTAGGACTGAATATTGAATTTTAATTATACTAAACGAAAAAAATATATTATGAAACATTTACAAATTTTAACACTGGTTTTGTTAGGAGCATTTGTTTCTTCTTGTGAGGAGGATTTCTTGGAGCCAGCACTTACGTCGGCAATCAACGGATCTAATTTTTTCTCTAATGCAGAGCAAGTAGAATCGGCTGTTATTAACATGTACGACGGTTTACAGGGAGTTAATTCTTCATCTGGAAACGATAATCACTCTACTCAAGTTGAGTTTTACATCACCGAAATGCGTTCTGATAATACAAGAACAAAATCAAGTGAAGGTGAAGCTGCTCAATTCGAAAGCTACAATGTAGAGGCTACCAACGGTATTGTTGGCGATTACTACAGAAGTTTTTACAACGTAATTTTCCGTGCTAATACAGTCTTGGCAAATCTTGAGGCAGCTGGAGCTTCAGCGGGTCAATTCGAAGGAGAAGCAAAATTCGTTCGTGCTTATGCTAACTTTAACTTAGTTCGTCTGTACGGAGCTATTCCTTTAGTTACTGAGCCTATTAGTCCATTAAACACTGAAGTTGCTTACACTCGTGTAGCAGTAGCAGATGTATATGCTTTAATAGTTAGTGATTTAACAACAGCAGTTTCAAACTTAACTAATGATTACCGTACTCGTGCGTCTCGCTCGGCTGCACAAGCTTTATTAGCTAAAGTTCATTTAACTCTTGGAAACTATGATGATGCTCGTGCATTACTGGAGGCAGTAGTATCATCGGGCGGATATGATTTAGAGGCTAACTTCAGCGATGTATTTTATGATGAGGGTAACTCTGAAATTATTTTTGCAATTGGATATGCAGCAGGTGGTTTAGATAGCCAGAATTTTTCTGCAGAATGGCTTAATGCTGTTGGGAGAACATCTGGAGTGAATTATGTTACGGCAGATGTTCGTTCAGCATTTGAAGATTTTGGTGGAAATAGAACTGCAGTTTCTTTCAGACAAGATGCAAGTCAGCCAGAGCAATACCAGGTTGCTAAATATTTCCCAAACGGAGAATTGGACGCACCTTACATTGCTGATCCAACAAAAGCAGGTAACGATTGGATCGTTTTACGTTTAGCTGATATTTTATTAATGCATGTAGAGTCAATTATGGCCGGTGCTAACGAAACTATTGATCCAGCAGCTTTGGTTTCTTTTCAATCAGTTCGTGACCGTGCAGGTTTAACAACCCCAGTAACAATAGTTACTAAAGATGCTTTATTAACTGAGCGCCGTGTTGAACTTGCTTTCGAAAATCACCGTTTATTTGACCTGATGCGTTTAGGTGTAGCAGAAGATGTTTTATCTGCTTTTTCAACTGCAAATGGTTATGGTTTTACAAGCACAGATATTTTATTACCAATTCCTCAGAGAGAAATTGGTTTGAGTCTAGGAAATTTAACGCAAAACCCTGGATATTAATCTATAGTTAAACACAATACGGACTTAGATTTATTCGAGTCCGTATTTAAAAAAACAACCTTATGAAAATATTTAATAACAATAGACTAAAAGCAATGAACTTACCGTTTGTTCTTTTAGTTAACTTTCTTTTGCTAGGAGCTGTTTCCTGTGAAAAACTTGAATTACCAGAGGCAGGTTCTATAGAGGATCTTACACCTCCAAGTGCAAGTTTTAGTGCTGTTGGAACAGAAGATTTTTTAACATACAATTTTTCGAACACTTCAAAAAGTGCTACAGATTACGTTTGGACTTTTCCAGGTGGAAGTTCATCAACTGCTGTTGAACCAAGCTTTACATTCCCATCTGTAGGAACGTATTCAATTTCATTAGTAGCTACAGATAAGCTTTTAGTTAGCGATTCATACACTGTCGAAGTTACAGTAGTAGAGCCCCCAATTCCACCGGCGATTAACCCAGAGGTTATCAATGGTGATTTCACTAATGGTCAAGATAACTGGAAAGTTTCAACTTTCACTGCAGGAACAACAAGTCCATACAATTCTAGTTCTGATGGGGAAAACCTAAATTATGATGGATCGGACAATGGAAGTAAAACACCAGGTGCTAAATGGACTAGTTCAACTTCTGCTGGACCAAACTTAAGTGGTTCAACTCGTTTTGGATATCAAGCTCATACAGTTTCACCAGGTCGTGAATACTGGATTGAGTATAGTTATGCTATTAAAACAGGTGGAGCAGGGCTTGATGCAACTGGAGATAGAGTTGTTGTTGAAATGTTGTCTGGACACTTCAGCGATGGTGCCGATGCTTTAGCTAGCTCTCAAGCATCACCATTAACTCAGATTGTAAGTACGGCTATTCTCGGAAAAGGAAACTTTACGCTTGTAAAACAATCTTTTATTGCACCAGAAAGTGGATTAGTAGCTATTTGGATGTATGGTATTACATCTAAGGATGCTTACATAGATAACGTTAAGCTTTATCCAGTAGATTAATCCAAATTAGGTGAATGAAAATATTCTCTCTACACAATGTATGCTTGTATTGTTTATTCCTCAGCTTTTTATTAGCTTATTCTGGTTGTAAAAAAACGGATAATGGTTTAAGCGAACTTGATTTATATATTGCTGAAAAAGAATTAATAAATAGTCAAAGTAGTATTTCCGATGATAGTTCATCGGAAAGTACTACTGCGACAACTACTTCAGATAACGGAGATTATTTACTGCCAAATATTGATTTAAATAATTGGAAAATAACCTTACCGATAGGTAATCCAACTTCAGTACGTCCTCCCGAGATATTGGACTATGCAAATAACGAGACTTTAAAACCGTTTCTTTATAACGATTCTATTGATGGTTCTCTAGTTTTTTATGCGTATCCAAAATCAACTACTGCGAATTCATCATATTCAAGAACTGAGTTGCGAGAACAAATGGTTCCTGGAAGTGATAATACCAATTGGACTTTTGCCGAAGGTGGCCGTATGCGTGGCGTATTGTCGGTTCCAGAAGTGTCATTAGATAGAAATGGAAAATCACATAAGGTTATCATCATGCAAATTCATGGACGTCTTACTAACATCCAACGAGATTTGATAGGTGAGGATGATAACAATGCTCCTCCAATGCTTAAGATATATTGGGACAAAGGCCGTGTTAGAATCAAAACTAAAGTAGTAAAAGATTTGAATGCTTCCTATGAAGAGTTATTGCATGAAAGTACATGGGGTGACGACGATGGATATACCATTCCAATTGACGTTGGCCATAATAAGTTTACTCTTGAAGTGATTGTTTCCGATGGGAATATGGAGATTATTTTTAATGACCTTTATTCCATCATGTACGATAGTATTCACATTCAAAAGTGGGGTATTTTTGAAAATTATTTTAAAGCAGGGAATTACTTTCAGAGTAGAGATGAAGGTTCTTATGCGAGAGTAAAATATTACGAGTTAGAAATTTCTCATGATTAAAGTAATTTCTTAAACCCCTGATTTGATGAAACAAGATTAATGTTTTAGAATTATAGGCGATAATGATAATTGACAACGAAATTCAGAGTACGAAAAAGAGGATTATTTCGAGTCTCAAGGATTTAATTAATTTTAAAAACTTAGAACCCGGAGAGAAGCTTCCTTCTGAGCGTATGTTATCCGAAAAGTTCAATGTGTCTCGAGGAAATCTTCGCGATGCCTTACAAACATTAGAATATTATGGGTTAGTTAAATCAATACCCCAGAGTGGAACATTTGTTGCCGAAATAGGTATTACCGCTTTAAATGGTATGATCGATGACATATTAAGTCTGCCTGTACCATCTTTTAAAGAACTGGTTGAGGCCAGAATATTTCTGGAACTTAAGGGCGTTAAGTTAGCTGCAATTAAAAGAACAACCGACGATTTGATTCGCTTAGAAAACGCTTTAGCTGCCTATTCAGATAAAGCCAACGCTGGCGAAGATGCAGTACAGGAAGATTTACTCTTTCATTTGGCTATAGCTCGTGCAAGTGGAAATTCAACCTTGAATACTTTTATGCTCAAGATAACACCCGAAATCATAAATAACTTCGAAAAACATCACGTCTGTGACAAGGATACTGCCTTTATTGGAATTCAAGAGCACAACGATATCATTGATGCTATTAGAAGTCAGAATCCTGATGCTGCCAGAAGAGCCATGAAAAAACATTTTAAGTCCCTTTATCAGTATTGCTATAGTGTTGAGTGAATTTTATAGGCACTATTTAATTCAACAACAGGATTTAATAGCAAGGAATAAAACCTTTAATTCCCTTCTACAGGCTTCTTAGATTCAACTTTTTTATTCAGCTTAATAATCCCTCCAAGTAAAATATTGATTTGTGAAAAAAGA
>CAWVWF010000226.1:0-4792 GCA_963933885.1 uncultured Flavobacteriales bacterium
CTTCATTGGTTGGGTCTATGATTGAATCATTGTTTAGCTGTACAATTTCTGAATGCTGTAAAGTTGTATCATGCGCTTCTTGTGAAAAAACAAAATGTGCAGAGAAGATTAAAGTGATAATGATTAATAATTTACTCATGAATTAAAATTAAGTCTTTTCTTGAAAATTAGCGCAAAAAAAAGCCACTCTAAATTAGAGTGGCTTTTTTTGAATTTATATTTTCTTAATGTTTGTTTTCAGCAAAATCAGGATAAGCCATTGCACCATGTTCGTGAATGTCTAAACCTTGAACTTCTTCTTTAGCAGAAACTCTTAATCCCATTGTTTTTTTAATTGTATAAAAGATAAGGAAAGATGAAATTAAACAAAATGCAGCGATTACTCCAACACCAGTTAATTGAGTTAACAATTGATCAAATCCAGCTTTACTTCCGAAAACACCTACTGCTAGCGTTCCCCAAACTCCACAAACTAAATGAACTGAAATTGCTCCAACAGGATCATCTAATTTTAATCTATCTAATGTAGTAATTGCAAAGACAACTAGAACACCAGCGATCATTCCAATAACAATAGCGTTTGTCGGTGACATTAGATCTGCTCCTGCAGTAATTCCAACTAAACCAGCTAGAATACCATTTAAGAACATTGAAATATCAAAGTTCTTATATCTGAACAAAGTGAATGCAAATGCAGCAACTCCACCAGCTGCAGCAGCCAATGATGTTGTAACTAACGTAAGTGAAGTTAAAGTAGGATCTGCACTAAGAACAGAACCACCATTGAAACCAAACCATCCTAACCAAAGGATTAATACCCCCGCAGTAGCTAGTGGCATATTATGTCCTAGAATCACATTGGGTGTTCCATCTTCTTTGAATTTCCCAATTCTAGGACCTAGTAGGTATACAGCAATTAAAGCTGCCCATCCACCAACTGAATGTACAATTGTAGATCCTGCGAAATCATGAAAACCTAAGTCTTTTAAAAAACCACCTCCCCAGTGCCAAGATCCTGCAATAGGGTATATTATACCTACGTAAAGGATTGTAAATAACATGAAGCTATCAATTCTGATTCTTTCAGCAACAGCTCCTGAAACTATAGTTGCAGCAGTTGCAGCAAACATTCCTTGGAATAAGAAGTCAGTATAGTAAGTGTATCCAGCGTTATAGGTTAAATCTAAAATTTCTTTACCATCAGGCCCCATAACCATAGGTACATTTAACCCAAAAAGGTCTACGAAATAGTTAGGCAGAATTCCATGAAAAAATGAACTTGGGTACATTAAATTAAAACCTATGAAACAGTATAGTAATAAACCAATACAGATTATGAAAAGGTTTTTAAATAATATATTTATTGTGTTTTTCTGACGTGTTAGTCCTATCTCTAAAAAAGAGAAACCTAAATGCATGAAGAAAACTAGCGCAGTCGCTACCATCATCCAAATATTATTTATTGTCAACATTGTAGTATCCATCGATGTTCTTTTTTTGCTTTTTAACTTAAAGTTTGTGATCCTTTCTCTCCTGTTCTAATTCTATATGTTTCTTGAACATCTGAAACAAATATTTTTCCATCACCTACTTCTCCAGTCTGAGCAACATCGATAATAGTTTGGATTGTTTTCTCTTCAAAATTATCTGATACAACTATTGAAAGGTATCTTCTTTGAATGTCACTTGTACTGTAACTAACCCCTCTATAAACCATTCCTGTTCTTTCGTTTCCAATTCCAGTAACATCCCAATATGTGAAGAAGTTTACTTCAATTGCGTGTAGCGCTTTTTTTAATGCACTGAACTTAGATTTCCGGATTACGGCTTCGATCTTTTTCATAGGTTAATTTTGGTGCAAAAGTACTAACTTTTTTTACACGTGCAATTTTGAACCGAACTATTTACAGTAGGTAAGTTGATACTACTAAGGGATTAAAGAAAATTTATTGGAGAGAAGTGTATAAGTTGAGTCAATGAAGCAGATAAAACTTTTAGGGTTACCCATTTAAGTCACATTATATTTATTAGTGTGAATTATCTGTTCGTTTCATTAAGTTCTAATCAGTATTTACCAACTTTCACTACAAATTCCGATTACAAATCGGACAGTTTATCTTTCAGATTAAAAATCAGAAAGTACTACTTACTAAATTCATTCTATTAAACATTTCCTCCGTGTATGTCCCGAAAGACAAATCTGCCTTGAGTTTGGTGTCTTTTGATGCACACGAGAAAAAGTAGTATATAAAATTATCTGTGATGTATATGGGGAACCCTAAAATCTTTTAACCCGTTTAGTAATTCTGGTTTAAAATAACCTATCTGTAAATCTTAGTGATTTCGAACTCTACCCTTCTGTTTTGGGAATGTTCATCTTCATTTAATGGATATTTAATAATAGGTCTTATTTCACCATATCCTTTAGCCTTTAACTTGTGTGCTTGTACTCCAACTGAGATTAAATATTTCACACATGCTTCAGCACGCTTCTGAGATAATTTCTGATTGAAACCTTCACTACCTCTATTATCAGTATGGGCTGTGATTTCAACTTCTTTAATTCTTGGATTGGCTTTTAAGAATTCTGCTAATCTGTTTAATTCTTGTTTAGCGTAGAAGTTAACTAACCATTTGTTGTATTCGAAATATACATTCTTAACTGTTTCTGATTGGCTTGTTTGAAGCTTTCTCATTTTAACACTAATCTCAAGATCACTTTCTCCTTTTTCTCCGAATGTTGATACTTTAAGTTCTTGACGGAAGTAGTTGATTTTGTTAATCATAAATGTGTAATCTTGATTAGTTCTTAGCGCTACTTTAAATTCACCATCCTGATTTGTTAAAGTATTCGTAATCAATTTACCTTCTTGATAAACTTGAATATCTGCCTTATAGACTGGTTTTCCGTTAGCTGTAATTCTACCCTTTTTGATAACTGCATTTCTAATAGGCATATCAAAATGTAGAATCAAGGTATCTGCATCCGTTTTTTGATTAGGGAAAAATGAAATTTGATTACTGTAGTAATCTTCTTTCTTAAGAATTAAAGTATACAAATCACTAGGGGAGAGGTCTGCATTGAAATGACCGAATTCATTTGTTTTTACATCAATGAATTTCTCACCTTCAAGGAATAGTTTTGCTACAACATTTGGTAGTGCTTTTCCTTCTGAACTAACAGTTCCAATAAAATGTATTTTTCCATTTGGAGCTCCTTTTTCTTTGAATTTCTCCAACTCAAATGGTATCGATAAGTGATCACTATATTTAGCACTAGTAGGATCAAAATCTACAACTTCGCTCTTGTAATTTTCTTTTGCAATTCTAAATGTATATTTCTTATCTCTTGGTAATGTTACGAGGAACTTACCATCATTATCACTTGTTGTACTTAATATTAACTTGTTACCCTCAAAGATTTTAACATTTGCATTTCCTACAGGTTTATCATCATTGAAAATCATACCTACAGTTTCAATGTCTTTACTTTGATGAGGCATCTCAGCAAATGCTGAGTCTAACGCCTTCTTTGTTATCAACCTAGGAGCAATTGGTTTGTTGTCAATATTTTTCTTTTTAAGACCAAAGTTTAAGAAGATTCCTTTTGAATCTGAACTCATTTGTCCTGGAGCAACTGTTTGTTTAGCAATATCGAATTCACTGTTAATTGCTTCTATGTTGTAAACACCATTTCTATTTAAAAGAACTTTAAATTTTCCTTCTGCATCTGTAATTACTTCTTTGTAGAACTTACCGTCTCTTGTGATTCTAATTCTAGTTTTTGGAATCTTCTTACCATTCGATTGTACAACTCCACTAGTGATAACATCAATTGATTTAAAGTCTGTTTCAGACTTGATAGGAGTGAGGTCTTCAAATTTAGCAGGTGCATTAGACTTTTTAGATTTAATGTCTGTAGAAGCAATAATACTACTATCCTTTGATGTTTTATCAAGATCTGAATTGTTTAAATCAAGTTGAGTTTTCTTAGTTGATATCGCTAACTGCTCTTTTTCAGTTTTATCATTGTCTTCAAATATTTTCTCGCCATTACTTCCCCAAACAAACTTCTTCCCTTTAAGTGTTAACACACCATCCTTTTCAATAGATCCATCTTTATATAAACGCTCATTGTTTTCACCCCAAGTGAAAGGCTTTTTGTTTAATGTTAACACACCGTTTTTCAAGATAGAACCATCGTTAAAGATCTTCTCATCGTTTGGCCCCCAAATAAACTTACGTTTATTTAAAGTGAATATTCCATCTTTTTCAATGGAACCATCTGTGAATATTTTCTCATTGTTAGCTCCAAATTTAAATTTCTTACCATTTAAAGAAAGTGATCCGTTCTTTTCAATGGAACCATCTTGGAAAATCTTTTCTCCATCGAACCCCCAAACAAAAGGCTTTCCATTCAATGCAAGTTTTCCATCTTTTTCTGTTATTCCATCTTTAAATATCTTCTCATTATTTTCCCCCCAAGTAAATGGTTTTCCTCCTACTTTAAATATTCCATTCTTTTCGGTAACTCCGTTTGCAAACAATTTCTCATCATTATTACCCCAGATGAACTTACGCTTGTTTAAAGTGAATACTCCGTTCTTCTCGATAGTACCATCCGTAAATATCTTTTCGTTGTTCGTTCCAACTTTGAATTTCTTCCCATTTAAAGAAAGGATGCCACCTTTTTCGATAGAACCATCATTGAATATTTTCTCATCATTATTACCCCATACGAATGGTTTTCCTTTGATAGAGAACTTCCCGTTTTTCTCAATAGTCCCATCCG
>CAWVWF010000227.1:0-4780 GCA_963933885.1 uncultured Flavobacteriales bacterium
TCTAAGAAGGTTAAACTTCAAAACGAAAATGAGATAGACCTTCATGTTGAGCATGATGCTAAACAGAACAAGGGGAAATCTAACGGAGAAATAGTTCAAGCACAATTAGAAACTGCGAAGGATTTTTTAGATAAGTCAATGCTTAGCGGTAAAAAGGAGATTGTAATTATTCACGGAAAAGGAAACGGGACGTTGAAAGCTGAAATCCGAAAATTATTAAAAGGATATTACGGGATTAAGTTTGAAGATGGTGACTTCAGGAAATACGGAGAAGGAGCAACCCTAGTTTATTTAAAGAAATAAGTTTCGAATGAAAAGTATCATTAAAATATTATTCGTTTTAGCACTGCTTGTTGGAGCAGGAGCTTCCTATATTTATTTCGGGGTTTTTGAACAAAAGATCAATACTGGGGAAAAGGAGGAAATATACTTTTACCTAAAATCGAATAGTAGTTTTGATGATTTAATAGATGCATTAGTTGAAGATAAGATCGTTTCAAATAAAGCAGGGTTCGCTTGGTTGGCAGATTTACGCCATTTAAAAGGAAATATTTACCCAGGTCGATATTCTCTGAAATCAGGAATGACTTGGACTGAATTAGTACTCTACTTGCGACAAGGAAAGATTGATGAAGTTCAAGTAACTTTTAACAATGTTAGAACTTTAAAGCAACTTGCAAAAAAGGTAGCAACACAAATAGAAGCTTCTGAAGATGATTTACTGGAACAGCTAACCAACGAAGAAGTTATAGAAGAAAGAGGTTATGCCAAAGAGACTTTCTTAGCTGTATTTATACCAAACAGTTATAAAATGTACTGGAATGCATCAGCAAAAGAATTTGTTGATCGTATGGTGAAAGAGCATAAGAGGTTTTGGAATAAAAGCAGATTGAAAAAAGCGAAAGCTTTAAAATTATCTCCAATTGAAGTAAGTGTATTGGCATCAATCGTACAAAGTGAGCAGAATAGATTTCCTGAAGAATGGCCAATAATTGCAGGACTTTACTTGAACAGGTTAAAAAAAGGGATGAAGCTTCAGTCAGATCCAACAGTAATTTATGCTTGGGGAGATTTTACAATCCGTAGAGTTTGGAATAAGCACCTTACGATTAACAACCCTTACAATACCTATAAATTTACTGGTTTACCTCCAGGGCCGATCAGGGTACCAGCAAGTGGCGTTTTAGATGCTGTACTTGATTATAAAAAGCACAAGTATATCTTTATGTGTGCAAATCCAAAAATAGGAGGTAAGCATGCTTTTGCTGTGTCATTGAGACAACATAATGCGAACGCAGCAATCTACAGAGCGTTTATGCGTAAGAAGAAAATCAAGTAACCTTACTACCCCATTCTCGCGCGTCATGTTCCGTAGGAAATGCGTGTGTATTTACAATCGCGTCTCCAGACGCTTTTTTTTTAAAGTTAAATTAAAAATCAGGTGCTATGAGCCTCTTGATCCCTTTCTGCAAAGAGGGGACGTTGCTGGATGATTATCTATAATGAAAAGCCTTGGGCAAAGAAGCCGATAAGCATATAACCTTTTTTAATTGAATCGAATCGCTTTAACTGGAGATACTTTCGAAATGATAATCGAAGGGATGATAAGCATGAACGTGCAAATCACAATAGTTAATAGGTTAAGAGATAGCCAGTAAGTCCAATTTAAATCTAAAGGAATACCATCTACATAATATACTTCAGGGTCTAAGCTTACAGGCTGGAAGTAGTATTGAATTAAACAGATTGCTAATGCAATGATGTTCCCGTACAAAATTCCCTTACCAATTAGGAAGCTACTCTGAATTAAGAATATTTTTCTGATGCTTACATTCGTTGCACCTAAAGCCTTTAATATTCCAATAAATTGTGTCTTTTCTAGTATCAGAATTAGTAAAGCGGAAGACATGTTTACAACCGAAACAACAAGAATAATCATTAGAATAATTCCAATATGCATATCCATGTAATCTATCCAGCTGATGAATTGGATGTATCTAGAAAATATAGAACGTACATCTAGGAAGCCAATATCATTGTAAAACTCATCCTTTATTATGTTTTCTTGTTCTTGGTAATGTTCGAACCCAGAGTTTTTATTGAAAAGATCTAGAAAGGAAGTCTCTTCATTCATGTATATCTCATAACCTCCAATTTGCTGAGGTGTCCATTTGTTTAGCTTACGAACCCTTTTCAAGTCAATGAAAATGAACTTGGAATCAAACTCTTCAGCTAACCCCGTTTGATAGATTCCTTTAACTTTAAAGGAGTTTTTTTTCTGGCGATATTGAAGTTCTCCTCGATCATTTTTTCTCTGTGTAACAAAGAATACTCTGAAGATATCTCCAATTTTTAAATTAAGCTTTGTAGCGATTTTCTTACTGATAATAGACTCTCTACTTATTCCAACATCTTTTAAAGTGATTGTATCACCTTCAACTAAATTCTCTTTAAAGAAACCCCAATTAAAATCAGGACCAACCCCTTTTAAAATTGTCCCATGAGAGTTCGTTCTTGTTTTGATGATTCCAGCCTTAGTAGCATAAACTTGAGCGTGACTTATTAATGGATGAGCATTTAGTCTATCGTATAAAGATGAATCTATTAAAAACGGTGTGCTCTCGTAGGATTCATCTATTCCAGTTTTACTGATTTGAATATCAGAAGCGAAACCAACTATTTTATCCTTAATTTCTTTTTGGAACCCCTTAGTCATGGATACAGCCATGATCATAATGATCATTCCAAGCGCAATTCCCCATACTGCGATATTGATCACAGGCCGAGTGTAAGTGTTCTTGTTCTCTTTGTTAAAAAGAATTCTCTTCGCTATAAAAAACTCTACTTTCAAGGATTATCTGTAAATTTAGAAAGTCAAAAATACTATTTTATGATAAGAGCAAGCGAATTTTTAGGAAAGGTTTTATTGATTGTTATAATTGTTACCGCTTGTTCTTCTCAAATACCTCAAAATCAAGTCATAGTCGAAGAAATTATAAAGCCTTCAATATATGATTTAGAAACAAAAGTTGGTGCAGAAAATACAATAGCTTATTTATCGAAATTAAAAGGGAAACGAATCGGAGTTGTGAGTAACCTAACAAGTGTAATTAATGGTGTTCACTTAGTTGATACATTACTTAGTTTAGGTTTAGATGTTAAAGTAGTTTTTAGTCCAGAGCACGGATTCAGAGGGAATCATCACGCAGGAGCTGTTATAAAGCATGGCGTAGATGTTAAAACAGGTTTACCTATATTTTCATTACATGGAAAAACCAAGAAGCCAAGTGCTGCAATTATGGATAGTGTTGATATAATCGTATTCGATATTCAAGATGTAGGAGCTAGATTTTATACATACATCTCAACATTACATTATGTAATGGAAGCTGTAGCAGAAAGTAAGAAAGAAATCATCGTTTTAGATCGTCCTAATCCAAATGCACATTATATAGATGGTCCAATAATGCAAAAGAAGCATACAAGTTTTATAGGTATGCATCCAGTGCCAATTGTATATGGAATGACGATAGGTGAGTATGGTAAAATGATAAATGGTGAATATTGGTTAAAAGATTCTGTTCAAGCTAATTTGACTGTAATTTCTCTTCAAAATTGGACTTACGATAAACCTTATATTCTACCAATTCTACCAAGTCCTAACTTACCTAATCAACTTTCAATATATTTATACCCAAGTTTATGTCTACTTGAAGGAACAGAAGCGAGTTTAGGAAGAGGGACAGAATTTCCATTTCAGGTATATGGACATCCTGGTTTTAAGAAGGATTCAGCCTTTAGTTTTAAGCCTGTTAGTTTACCAGGGATTAGCAAGTATCCTAAATTTGAAAACAAAGTTTGTTTCGGAGAAGATTATAGATCTTATCATATTGATTCAATTAGAAAAGAAGCAAGATTGAATTTAACTTATTTAGAAGATGCTATTCAAAATGTAAAACCAATAAAAAAGTTTTTCGATAGAGCGGAATTCTTTAATTTACTTACAGGAAACGATACTATTTTAAATCACTTTAAAAAGTACAAAGCAGTAAACGATTTACCTTTGGTTTGGAAGAATGAAGTTGAAGCATTTAAAGAAATAAGATCAAAATATTTAATTTATAAAATCAAGTAAAATGGCTAGTGGAATAATGGATTTGGATATTTACACAAAGAAAGGAATTGATTTAGCTTTCGAAAAAGGTCCTGAGCTTTTAGGAGCAATTGTATTCTTATTAGTGGGGTTTTATATCTCAAAACTAATTGTGAAAGTGGCATCGCGAATGATGG
Organism: uncultured Flavobacteriales bacterium; assembly: GCA_963933885.1. Classification (GTDB taxonomy): domain Bacteria; phylum Bacteroidota; class Bacteroidia; order Flavobacteriales_C; genus CAWVWF01. Next base: position 4,291 of record CAWVWF010000227.1, read on the forward strand.
AGAAAAGTAAAGTTGATGATTCTTTAAGATTCTTTGTTACAAGCTTTATTAGTGCTACGTTAAAGGTGCTTATTGGTGTGACTGTACTTGGGATGATTGGTGTTGAAATGACTTCATTTATCGCAATTCTTGGAGCTGTTGGATTGGCCATAGGAATGGCGCTTTCTGGTACATTACAAAACTTTGCAGGTGGAGTAATGATCTTAATTTTTAAACCATTTAAAATTGGAGATATAATAGAAACTCAAGGTCATTTAGGTAGTGTTAAAGAAATTCAAATATTCGTTACAATTCTATTAACTCCAGAAAATAAAACAGTCATCATACCAAATGGTCCGATTTCCAATAGTGATATCATTAACTATACAATGGAAGGGAAGATAAGGGTTGATATATCAATTGGGATTTCTTATGATGCGAATATTAAGGAAGCTAGGAAAGTGTTAATGGACATAATGGAAAATCATCCATTAATTTTAAAAGATCCAGC
>CAWVWF010000228.1:0-4725 GCA_963933885.1 uncultured Flavobacteriales bacterium
TCAGAGATTCCATTTTGAACAAACTACTCTCTAGAATGGTGAAGGAAAACCCAATTAGCTATAAATCAATGAAATACAATGTGACTTAAAGGGGTAACCCTAAAGATTAATTGCAACGAATATAAAGAAATAAGTCAGCTTTTAAATTATACTCCACAAGAACTCGACTAAGAAAAATTCAAGAAAATTTAAATGCATTACATATGCACTTGGTAAGTAAAAATGTGTTCTGAAATACTGGAAAAGGGGGACAGTCCCCTAGCAAGGAATATGACATCCAAGATTAAAGAACCACCGCTAGCGTAAGTTTAGGGAAAAGGGGGACAGTCCCCTAGCAAGGAATATGACATCCAAGATTAAAGAACCACCGCTAGCGTAAGTTTAGCGGAGCGTAACTTGTGCTTTTTCCTTAGCAAGGCTGTGCCTTAAGTGGGGAGAAAAGTCAAAGTGATCTATTATGGTTACTGTGTGGGGACACAAGGCACAGCCTTGCGCCAGCGTACTTACTGGAAAAGGGGGACAGTCCCCTAGTAAGGAATATGACATCCGAGATTAAAGAACCTTATTTACTTCAAACAATTGTACATTTTTATCATGGAAAAACTAGATAACGTACACTTTCATTTATGGTGTATTTCGTTCTAAACATACAACCTATCACCAGTTTTTCTCATCAGTTTCCGATAAACACTAAATTGTACACGATTTACCAGTAATTGTATATCATCTGATTTGCTCCTACTCTCCCACCTACTTATTTTTACAACTTACAAAAGCTAGTGGAAATTTTCACTGCTATTAAGTACAGAACATGAAAATTCGTATTCAAATAACATTACTAATTCTTTGCATTTCATTCGCTGGAATTAGTCAAACTATATCTGTTGCCACTTGGAAGGGGAATGCAAAAGCAGCCTATTCAATTATTCACGATGATTATGGTGATGTTGTAGTAGATGGAATTTGGAAATACGCTGATACCATTGCAGCAAACAGAGGTATAAAATTTACAATTGGAGCAATTTCTTCGAGCTGTGAAAATGCAAGAAATATCAATGGATATAAAGATCCTTACGACTATGCTAAACAAGTTATGATGGATCAACACGGTCATGAAATCATAGCCCATTCACACACACATTCTTGTGCTGTTGGTGGAGCCGGATGGTCACCATGTAACACTGATGGATGGGCTCAAACTGATGATTTTCAAGATGAAATTATTGGGTGTACAAATAGTATTGAAAACGGAACAGGTCATAAACCTCAGTATTACATCTTTCCGTATGATCGATTCAATAATGAAGCAAATAAGAAGTTAAAAGAGTTAGGCTACATAGGATCAAGAACTGGTTGGACTTCTGCTGAAAATGAGTCGTTTTACAGAAACGGATACAACTCAAATGATTTAAATACTTTTTACCCTGACTCAAACGGATTTTTCAGAACGGCTGTTCGAGTTTTTGATGATACACACACTCCGTTACCAAATCACGATCTTATACTAAACAGTGCTGTAGATGATGCTCTCCAAAATGGTGAATGGGCAAACAGAGAATTACATAACGTTGGTGGAACCGGATGGGGAAGTTGTAGTTTGGATGGGTACACAAAGCATTTAGATTATGTTCAAACTAAAATGAATAGTGGTGAATTATGGGTTGGAACAATATCGGAAGTACTAACCTACCAAATTCAAAAACTGAAATTCAAACCTCAATTAAGCCAATCAGACTCTATTACTTGGGATATTGCTTGGGATAGTATCAACCCTGGTTATTCGGTAAACGTAGCTAACTATCTTTCTGATTTAAGCTATACTACTCCTCTTACTGTAATGGTAGATTTTAATTCAAGATCGGGAGATTGGGAAATCACTCAAAACGATTCTGTAGTTCAATATTCAGTAGTTGATCGAGTTTTTCACTTACATGTTTACCCACATTTAGGGCCTATCAAAATGATACTGAAAAATGAAACATTCCCTGCTCCGGCGATAGTAAATCCAATCGCAAATCAAAATTTACCTGCTAACTTCGATTCTTTAACTTTTGATTTAAATCACGTTTTTGAAGATGCCAACACTGCGGATGAAGATTTAATTTATACAGTTTCAGGTCAATCAGGAATAACAATTAATCTTAATAATGGAATCGTTGATATAAAATCACAATTCGATTGGGAAGGAATTGATACTGTTTATTTTTCTGCAGAAGATGAATCTGGAAAGAAAACAGATCATATGGTGATTTTTAATGTAAAAGGAAAAAACATACCATACTATGGTTCACCAATCGAAATTCCTTTTAAAATTGAAACTGAAGATTTTGATTCTGGTGGAGTTCATATTGCTTTTTTCGAAACTGATAACTATTACATCAATAACTATAGAGTAGACAGCGTAGACATTAAAAACAACAATGGTTATACGGTGCTTATGGAGAAAGATGAGTGGCTTGAATACACCATTAAAGTTAATAGTACTGGATATTACGATATTGATATTTCAGGACGTAGTTATTCAGCGAATGGTTCTGCTCAATTAAATATAGATGGACAGCTTTTAGAGGTGTTCAAAATTCAATATACTTCGGATACCAATATGCTAGTAGCTAATAAAATTTACAATTTAAAATTAGATTCTGGCGTATCCGTACTTAGAGTAAATGCTAAAGAAAAAATTGACATCGACTATATTAACATAACTGTTCCAAGCCCAAATAACCTTCCTGTTGTGGATAGCTTATTTGCCGATCAATTATTATTTACTGACTTTGTTGACTATACAATAGATCTAGGATTGATTTTTAATGACATTGAAACATTAGATAAAGATTTACTTTATACGGTTTCTGGAAATTCAAAAGTTCTGATCAGTCTAAATGGGCAATTAGCAAATATTTCATCTACAATAACGTGGCAAGGAGACGAAGAGATTATTTTTAGCGCACAAGATTTTAACGGAGCAATAGTTTATGATACTATTCTCTTCAAGGTTTCCAGCTTATACGCTAAGCCAAACGCAACAACAGACGCTTCTAATAAAGGATACATTTTCACATTTGATCAAAGTACTGCATTACAGTGCGTAGATTCGATGATCCCACATGCCACTTCAAATAATGCAACGAATGGATATGATGTCACTTCTGTTGGTGGAGGACATTTAGTAATTAACTCAAATGGACAGCAAACTGGGGCTGAAAATATTGCCCTCGCATTTAACAATCAATGTAATGGCGAATTATTAGATTTAAGTCATCCCGACCAAAGGGTAATGGAAATTAGAATTCACTCAACTGTTGATGTCCCACAATTTTTAGCCCTTTTAACGGATGAGAATGGGCTTAGTGCCGATCGAAATTTAACGATCCATCAACTAACTGCTGGAAATTGGCATACGCTAAGGTTTGACTTTAAAGATTTAACACATTGGACGGGTGCTTTAATGGATGCAACCCAACTTAAAACAGTTGCTTTATACTTTAGAGATAATAATGGAGCTGCACAACAATGGACTGCAGGTACTTTCACGATCGATTACATTAAAATTGGAAGTGAAATTGTTTCTTGTCCACCAATATATATTGAGACTGACTTTACCATTTTAGCGAATGATTCTGCTATATCGATGGAAGTAACCGCTTATGGTGAAAAACTTAGCTATCAATGGTATAAGAACGATACTGCTGTTGTAAATAATAATGTAATCTCAGGAGCACAATCTGCTGAATTAATCGTGGACAATTTCAATGTAGCAGATAGTGGATATTACCATTGTGTGTTGGTTGACAGTTGTGGAGCTCAAAATGATACTACAGATGCAAAAGAGGTTAAATTGGGAGCTTACTATGGTTCTTATACGCCAATCCCTGCAACTGTCGAAGCTGAAGATTTTGATGATATGTTTGGTGCTGAAATAAGAACAGCTGCTGATATCGACAACCAAGTAAAACTTGGTGGTTGGAACACAGGGGCTTGGGCTGAATATAAACTTTACATTCCTGACAGTACGACTTATATAGTTGAAATGAGAGTTGCAACTGCAACGAGTCAAGCTGACTATAGCTTACAATTAAATGGCACCGAAATTCTTCAAGAATTAGTTCCAAATACTGGTGGTTGGGAAGTGTGGCAAACAATTCAACACCATATAACTCTACCGGCTGGAGAACATACTTTTAAGATATACATCAACAAAGGTTGGTTTGGTTTAAACTGGTTTAAGTTCTTCGAAGATAATGGCAACAGTATCAGTCGTGTTAATTCCAATATACTAAACCTTGATATTTACCCTAATCCTGTATCAAACACGATTCATTTTAAGAATAGTATAAATGGTGTGTTATCTATTATCGACTTGGGAGGTCGTGTTGTTCGAACGTTTAATGCTAACAACAAACAATCTATTGATGTATCCTTTTTGTCAAAAGGAGTTTATCAAATGGTCCTTCAAGAAAATAATGGTACACGACGTAATACTCGTTTTGTGAAGAAATAACTGATCTGTTTTGATATACGTTGCTTAAAAAAACTTTCGTAACTGTCACCAAAAAAATGATTTTATTGTAAAAATAAGCATGTCAAAAAAGGGTGATTTCAAATACGCTAATTTCGTTTGAAATCATTGCTTTCATTGAGTTATTGATGGTTTTCCCTGGCAGGACTGTCCCGAATTATTCACCCGTTTTCAACATACACTAGCGCAAGTTTAAGCGAAGCCTA
>CAWVWF010000229.1:0-4681 GCA_963933885.1 uncultured Flavobacteriales bacterium
GCACCGTTTCTCCGCCCGGTGACCAAACATAAGTTGAGCCTACATTTCCGGCATCTAACTGAGCACTATCTCCTAAACAGAAGCTTGCCGTTGATAAACTTACAACTGGCAAAGCATTTACTTCAATATTTCTCGTGGCAGTTGAAGCACAACCACCTACAGGAGCATCAACAGTAAAAGTAACTTCATATGTCCCCGGATCAGTATTAGAAGCAGAAGCATCAAAAACATCTCCTGTCATTACTGCTGAGTTCCCTCCACCTGGTGTACTCGTTATGCTCCATGATCCTGCATCTCCTGCTTCATGCAGTACTAAATCTTCTGTAAATCCAACACAAATATCACTTGGTTGTGTAATCGAAGTATCTGGACAAGAAGCTACTGCACTAATTCCAAAACCATCCATATAGATTGTTTGTGTGGATCCCATCTTAGGAGTACCGGGATTACCCGCACACTTAAGGTTTACACTAAATTTAATAATTGAAGTTGACGAATACGTCATTGTATTCGCTGTCGCTATAGCATCTATATCAACAGTTGTATTATTCCAAAAACCATCATTATGAGGTGCTAGGTTTAAAAAAACAGTTGTCCCAACAGAACCATAAGTTGCTCCTCCATCATTTGATAAGTAAACAAACATCTTATCTGCTGAACCACTACAACCAGTCCCCCAGTCAACAAGAGAGAATTTCATTTCTACAGATGAAGCTCCTGCCAAGTTTAAATGTAATAATGCTGAAAGCGTATCTTCAGGTGTAGTACCTGCAGAATTGTAAAAAGCAAGACCATTCCCCCCAGTTGTATTCCCATAAGAATCTGTTGTAGTTCCAAACTGCGGCCAACCACCTGACTCGTCACGAGCTTCAATGATCCCCTGAGGCTCGGTTGAGCTCGTGGTCCATTCTGTTCCTAATCCGGAATTAAAATTATCTGAATACGGTACGGACGAATACGTTTGTCCATACGAATTGAAACTAGTAACAATAGTTACTAATAAGGCTCCCCAAAAGCCTGTAAATCTAATAAGCTGCATACCCTTTTACTGTTTTTTTTGATCTGTATTCTTTTAACCCCAATTAAAAACAATACAAAAACCTAAAAGCCAACACATTATAAATCAAGTTGACTATTAGGATGCTACAAAAAAACACATTTATTCGTCACCACGCAAGAATTAAGGTATTAAAATGCAAAACAAACTCATCTGTTAAACAACAAAATTAAACGACGAATAGACTACATTAAGCGAACCTGAACCGTTTAGGCTTTACGCTTTTTTCCTCTAAGAATTATAACATCTCCAGAGACTGGCTTATGTGAACTTGACCAGCGATTCCTTTTATAAATAGATTTAAGCTTAATTCCGAATTTCTGAGAAATACGATACAAATCATCTCCTTCCTTAAAAATATAAGTCTTCGTTTTTGATTTTCTTTTTTTCGGCTGAAGGTAAACTCTATCACCTAAAGACAATACCGTATGTTTATCACATTCGTTGTATTTATATAATCTCTTCAACGGCACTCCAGTCTCCTTGGAGATCTTATAAAAAGTATATCCTTTAGTTACGTTAACGTATTTTATCCAGTTATCAGACAATTGGATTTTAGATGCTGAATAATTCACTTCAAAATCATCACTTTCTTCAGACTCTATAATCTTATCTTTTTTCTTCGCTTCCTTATTTTTCTTTTTTCGTCTTCCTTTCTTTTTTACATATTGATTCAAATCATGACGCTCAATAAGGTCAATCAAAAGTTTTGCATACTTCTTATTGGTAGCATATCCAGCCTTTCTTAAACCTTTAGCCCATCCTTTGTAATCTGTAATCTTAAGTTCGAATAATGAAGCATAACGCTTCTTCCCTCTCAGAAAATTAGAATGATCTCGGAAGGAATGCTTAACTGACTTGTATTTTCTAAAACACTCATCCTTCTTATCATCATCAACTCTAAAGATCGGTCCAGTCCAATCACTATGACATTTTATTCCAAAATGATTATTGGCTTTTCTAGCCAAAGGACTATTACCATAACCGCTTTCCAACATACCTTGAGCCAACGTAATACTTGCAGGAACTCCTGCTCTATTCATTTCCTCAATAGCATCATCAGTATAATTATCAAGATAATCTTGAGGTGTTAAACGTTTCCCCGCAAAAACATGCATGGAAATGATGATGAAGAGGTATGTAAGTATTTTACTCATTAAAAAGAATAACCAATTCCGAATAAGAAGTTAAGACCATAGCTTGAATACTGATCCCAACGAACATGTTTTGTATTTAAAATATTGTTTACTTTCAAAAATGCACCCAACCTCTTTGAGTAGTTATATTTTATATTAAAATTGAAATCGAAAATAGGATCTAAGTCTTTAGTAATTGGTCTATTCTGAGAATCAAAACTCTCTAAGCCCAATTGCTTACCATAAAAGAACATCTCAGTTCCAACTTCAATCTTATTCTGAATATTATAACTAGCATTAAGTTCACCATAAATATTTGGTAAGTGAAAAGCCTCATTCTTATATACATCATATGTATTATACTCTCCCTTAACCCCGAAGTCTAACTTTTTACCATCCCACATCAACTCAGCAAATAATTGTCTCTGTTTAACATCATCCTTTAAGATTTGAAACTTATTATATCCAAAATCCCCTACGTTATAATATAAAGGCATGTCAACCATATTCTTATATCTCATTCCAACATTAAAACTAGATTTCGAGTTGAAAGCTCCTTTTAAACCAGCCATAAAGTCCTGCTTAGTAATTGTAGTTACAACAGCTTCTCTATCTGTGATAAAAGGATTCACGTCTGCAAAATCAAGATAAGATTTTCTAGAGAAATCAGTTGTTAGCCTACCAAAAGCATGCAATACATCTTTTACGAATGAATAATCTGCTTCGATAAAAGGGAATGCCCATAAACTACGCTCATTATCAGTTTGGAAGAAACTTTTCACCCCTACACTTACATCATATTTTTCACTCTTTTTATTAACCTTAAAACCTAAGTCAAAAACAATTGATGAATGTTCTTCGCTTGTATTTGCAGAATTTAAATAAGAAGCTCCAAAATCAACATCCATAATAAAGTCCAGTGGATTAGTTTTCACCTTCCAGTTAAAGTTCGACGCTAACCCAACCTTATGTTCTGCAACAGCTAATTGATCCTCTAAAAACTGATCATAAGCTACACTTACATCATAACCAAACCTTCCTTTCTTCTTAACATTACTCATTAAACCTGTCTCAACATTAGCAATTGAATATCCGAACAATAATGCTTCCTCATCCGAACCATCTACTTGAGTATCATTAAAACCATAGCTTCTAAAAGAGTTATAATCATAATCTAAACTTGAGTACCATGTACTTTTCTTATAAAACTTCTTCGCGAAAAACATTGCATTGGAGTTCGTATATCTTGCATTTTGATTACCATCAATCTTTTGTTCTTGAGAAATATGATTTAAAGCAAAACCTGCATTATAATGTCTATTCCGAATAGTACTATAGTTAAAATCAAAATATGGAGGTGACTTAAAATCTGTTACCCCTAACGCAACATATCCTTTGTAAAGCTTAACCAAGGGTTCAAGCATATTTAACTTGGGTGCTTTGATTGCTTTAACTTGAAAGTTTGAATTTACCTTCTTATCTACGAAACTATAACCAACTTCAGAGTCCACTTTTACAGTATCCTTAAAGATTGGGTCATCTCCTATTTTCGCTCCATACTTATGTGTAAGCTTAGCAGGACCTTCCATTATAATAACTTCATCTGGTGACTTTTTTTCTTCTTGAGAAAAAACAAAACAAGACGACAGCATCAATATTATTAAACTAATTAATCTCATAATCTTTTATTTAGTAATTGTAGAATCAGTTGGAACCACTACATCTGTATTTAAAGAATCTAAAAGTTCAACCTCAGTATCGTTATCTTCTTCAAAAAGCTCATTATTAACCTCTGAATCTCCTCCAATATTCACATCAAATTTCTCTTCTTCTTTTTCAACAAGTTTGGCTTTCTCCAACTCCTCGATCTCTATTAATTTAGACTTAGCTAAATCAACAATTTCTTGACCTTCATGATTAGCGATTACAGTATTCAAAGCAAATTTTGCTTGTAACACGTCACCACGTTTAACATAAATATCCGCCAGTAAAATAAATCCTCTTGATGCCCAATCCTGATATACACTCAACTCTTTAAGTAACTTTGAAATTGCTCCTTCACTTTCATCATATTTCTGTTGTACAAAGTAGATATAAGCAATATTAAACTGAGCCTCTGCAGCCATAACTTTCTGAGTACCTTTTACTGTTCTTTCGTATGCTAACATCGCAGAATCAAGTTTGAATGATTTCAAAAATGAATTCCCTAATAATACTGATGCCTGGTATTTCACAGTATTATCATCAATTGTATTCTTCTCAACTAACTCAGCGTATTTACCAGTATTCACATGATCCTCAATCGCGTTGTACGCAGTCATTAAACCAACTTGAGCAGAAAATTTATAATCATCAAACTTTGCATTTTCCTCTAGCAACAAGAAACGAGCAATTGCTTTTGGATAGCTTTTCAAATCCATATTTATTCTTGCAGACTTAGAAAGTGCTATTGCTGTATTGTCACCAAATGGAGCTTCAATAACTTCCT
>CAWVWF010000230.1:0-4332 GCA_963933885.1 uncultured Flavobacteriales bacterium
GGTTTATGAACAAAGCGGCCTGATAAAATTAGTCCCAAATTTACTAGGTATTCCACATTGCATCCGTTTGTGCACAGTTGCACAGTAAGGAGATTAATCACGGTGATTTATATCATCATAATATATTAATTGATAAAAGTGCTGATTGTTTGTTAGGTGATTTTGGTGCTGCTACTTTTTATAATGTTGATTCCGCTGTTGCACCATTGATTGAGAGGATGGAGGTGAGAGCTTTTGGATGTTTAGTGGAAGATGTTGAGTTTGGTTGCTGATATTGATGGTGATTCTCGTGTTGGATGGGAGAAGTTGATTGCGGGTTGTTGTGTTGTGATGGTTGGGGATCGATTGAGTTTTGTTGAGGTGGTGAAAGTACTAGATTCGCTAGAATGATTATGCCCAGCATCTTCTTTTTCTATCGTATTCATCCAACGCTTCAATAAATTCTGTAAAAAGATTAGAAACAGGTTGATATTTACTGTTCACTCTACTTTTTGCTTTTTGAATTAATTTTGCTCGATCTTCGGGAGAGTTGTAAAGCTTTATTACTTGATCAGCCATCAAATCTATATTATGAGGATCAAAGTACAATGCAGCGTCTCCTAGTTGCTCGATGTGCCCATCGTGACCGGAACAAACAACTGGACATCCTAATATGGCAGCTTCAATCAATGGCATATTAGTGGGTCCTAAAAACGAAGGGTAAAATAAACAAAAAGCATTTTCGTACAATATTTTTACTTCTTCATCTGGAAGAAAGTTTAATATTCTCACCTTTTCCGTGATCTTCAGCAATTCAATTACTGCCTTTATTTGACTGAGAGCACCTTTGTTGCTTCCACATAAAACGAGGGACAAGTCGCCAGCTTCTTTGCAGATTTTCGCAAAGGCTTCTAACATATTAACATGATTTTTGTGCGGCCAAAATTGAGCTGGGTAAAAAAGGTATTTACTTTGTGTTAAATTATTTTTTTTCAAAAACTCAACTTCTAATCCGTCTGGGATTTGAGCGCTAATATAAGATGCTGGTGGCATCGGGATCACCTTCAATCTCGGTTCATATACACTAAAGTTATCTTTTACAAGTTGTTTCCCCGCATCCGATTCACAAATTACGTATTGAGCTTTTGGGAGCATATCCCCGTATAGTTTATCTCTGAATTCAAATTGTTCAGCGTCAGAAATTTCAGAAAACTCTTTTAAGGTTATGTGTCCAAGATCCCATACTGTTGCTATAAACGGAAAATTAAGACTAAGTGTTTGAAATGGGTAAGGGTAGTATGCAAGATCGATTCCAGCATTCTTAGCAAACAGATCAAATTGTTTTGTTTTGATTATTTGTTCTTTAAGTTTTGATTTTTCCTCCAGTATCTCAATAAATGGAGCTAAAATTTTTAGTCTCAGGCGATATTTTAGAGAATGCATTCTCTTAATTTGCCTTTTTAAATTTGCTAGTTCTTCTTGTTCCGGAATCACTTTGCCCTTTTCCGAGTCAAAGAACTCTATATCGCTTACAGATTTACTTTGTAAGTAAGACTTAGCTGAATCAGAATCAATAATGAAGGTAAACTGATGATGTAGATCAGGATTACTGTTAAAGTAATCCACAATAAAATTGGTGTAGGAAAACCCTCCTCCTTCTGATTTTGAAATATCCGGAATGTAAATACCTAACTTCATCAGTTATTTCTCTAAAATAAATACACCATACCAAGAATCCGATTTTAATTCAGTTGTTTCCATCCAATTGAAGGAGTGTTTAAACTTAAAACCAGCGGCTTCTGCAAATAATTTAATTTCATTGAGAAAAAAGTATCTCATTAAATGAGTCTCTTTTAATTGTGAAGTTTCGTTATTTTCAAGATCCTTAATGTCTACTGTGAAATTAACTTCAACAGAACAATTATTGAAATCTTGATTAGGTGTTGATACTCTTTCTACACTTAGTTTTTCATCCTTAAATGAGCGTTTTCTCGAAGAGGGAGGGAATTGTACAACCCCTGGGCCATACCATAAGTCAAAAACAAATACACCACCGTCTTTTAGCTGCTCATAAATATTTGAGAAGGCTTTTTTCACGGAGTCGTTATCGGTTAGGTAACTCACAACATGAAAAAGAGCAGTGCACACATCATATTTTTTCCCAGAACTAAACTGTCTAATATCTCCAAGGGAGTAACTTGTTCCATCAATCTGGTATTCCACTGCTTTATCGATCATACTTGACGATAAATCTACGCCATGTATTTTATAGCCATGCTTCTTAGCCAAAGTTCTATCGTGTCGACCGGTTCCGCATCCAAAATTTAAAAGTTCAACACCTTTAGATTCTTTGTTAGAGGAATACTCTGTTATTAGTAGATTGATATAATCACTTTCCTTTTCGTATTCTTTGTCTGCGTATATTAAATCGTAATAATTTGAATATTTATCAAATACTGAACTCATCCTTTTAAAACTTTAGATAAAACATTACATACTCGGTCAATTTCGTCGTTTGAAATACCAAGACCACTCGGCACATAAAAACCATTTTCAGCAATATATTCTGAATGATTTAACCCTTTTTGAGAACAATAACCTAACTTATGAAGGGCAGGCTGTAAATGCATTGGGAAAAAGAAAGGCCTTGTTCCAATCCCATTCTCTCCTAATTTTGCCATGATCTCTTTCGTAGATGTTTTCATATCATCTTTCACTAAAATACCGAAAACCCAGAAACAATTCTCTGCATATTCTGTTTTTTCAACAGGTAGCTCAATGTACTCGGAAAGATGCTGTAAGTTCTTAATATATCTTTTTCCTATTTCTCTTTTTCTAATTAAAAAACCGTCTAATTGTTCAAGCTGAGCTAAACCTAAAGCGGCTTGAATATTTGTGATTCTCATGTTGGATCCCAGATCTTCATGAAAAAATCTCTTTTCTGGTTGAAAGCACAAGTTTCTAATTGATCGCACTTTATCTGCGATTTTGTCGGAGTTGGTCATTACCATACCCCCTTCACCTGTAGTAATATGTTTGTTGGGGTAGAAACTAAAGCAAGCTACATCACCCATTGTTCCGCACAATCTGTCTTTATATTTTAAACCGATCGCTTGAGCAGTATCTTCAATAATTAATAGTCCGTGTTTCTTTGCTAGATCTAAAATTGGATCCATATCAACTGGTAATCCATAAATATGGACAACCATGATTGCTTTTGTTTTTGAAGTTATGGCTGCTTCTATTTGATGTGGTGTAGAATTCCAAAGTCGCGGGTCACAGTCTACTGGGACAGGAACTCCTCCTGATTTAACAACAGAGGAAGCACATGAAATTATTGTGAAAGTCGGGATGATAACTTCATCACCAGGTTTAATGCCTATGGCTTCAATCGCAGCATCTAATGCTACTGTTCCATTGGAGACGGTGATCGCGTGTTTCGAGGAAAAGTAAGATGCAAATTGTTCTTCAAATTTCTTTACAAATGGTCCTTCAGAAGATATCCAACCAGTGTCAATACACTCAAGAACATATTTACGTTCATTACCTTCGCTAATTAAGGGAATATTAACAGGAATAAATCCACTCATATAATTGCTTCTTCAAGTATTTAAAATCTCTCCTTACACTCTTCTCCAGCGTACGGTCCTTGTTTAACTTCAATGACTTCTGTTTGTTCCAGCATTTCAAATCCATGCCCTCCAGAAGCCAATAAAATTATATCCCCAGTTTGTAAAACTAAAGATTCCAAGAATTTCTTATCGTCATCATACAAGTCAACTTTTAACTTTCCTGATTTTATATATAAAACTTCTTGAGTATTATTTACTTGTCGCTTAACTTCAAGATGAACATGCGGCGCAATAACATAACCTTCAGGTCGGTTCATATATCCTAATTGCTGGGAGAAATCTGATGGTGTGAAAAATTCAATTCCTTCTTTTTTAAATTGAGCTGAAACTACAACTGCAATAATCTGTCCCTTGTTTTCTATTTGCCTAAACATTTGCCTTCAATTTACAATTTAATCAGTACAAAGTAAAGAAATAATTAACCAAACTAGCTATTTAGGATCAATTAAATCCGGTAGAAATGGAGTAAAAGTAAGGTGTAAACTAATAGGGCTACCCTTTAAGTCACATTGTATTTAATTGATTTATAATTCATTGGGGTTTCCTTCACCATTCTAGAGAGTAGCTTATTCAAAATGGAATCTCTGAAATTAAGACGTTCAAACCTAAATAAACACCATTCAATGAATTGATTAATAGTGTTTTACCTCAATAATGATGAGTCGAATTAAAAAGTATGGGGAGAGTTGTATTTTCACATAAAACCTAAAGAGATGGACTT
>CAWVWF010000231.1:0-4243 GCA_963933885.1 uncultured Flavobacteriales bacterium
GAAAGCATTGTGTAAGAGATATTATCCGTTACTGTTACATATGCAGAATCTGTATAAAAACAAACTCCTGGTGTTGTATAGTATACTTTATATTTTGCCTTAGCCAATCCTGTGGGTGTGAAAATCCCGGCTGCATCAACATAAACATTTGTTCCTAAGGAATCTGTCCACGTCCCACCTAAAGTAGTAACGCCCTCCAATAATAATTGGAATGCTGGATCAACCGAACAAACACTTGGTGCTTGTGTAATTGCAGCCGTATCTAATGGCGATATTGTTACAGTTACACTATCAGAATCGCTACATGCTGTAGAGAATCCATTCACTGCATATTTAATTACATAGTCTCCAGCAGCAAGTCCAGTTGCATCAAACAATCCAGAACCGTTAACTGCTCCTGCATCTTCTTTACAACTCCAAGTTCCTCCTGCTGTAGAAGTGGTAGTTAACCTCACCTGAAACGACACATCATCTTTACAAAATGTAGAATCTGCTGTTAAAAATCCTGTTTCACTTCCTGGTTTAATTTCAACTCTTAAAGTATCAGCATCTGGACAGTTTCCAGCTGTTGTATAAACTACATCTACAAACCCTGAATCAATCATTGTTAACTCTCCAGATGAAGCATTTACTGTTGCATTTGATGCTGAAAGCACACTCCAAGTTCCTCCTGTAGTTGTTCCTCCATCATATGTTATTGTTGGGCTTGCGATATCATTTACACAAAATGGACCTTGACCTAAATCTAATTTAACAGAATCTAAAGGATCAACCGTGATTGAAATTGTCATAGAATCTAAACATCCTTTTGAATCAACAACCACTTTATAATTATGAGTTCCAACTGTTGTAATCCCATCAGTTACACTATCCGTCCCTATTCCTTCATCCTTCCACTCATAAGTTACTGAATAACCAGCAGTTTCATCTACATGCGCCTCTAACTCATGAACAACTTCTGCACAGTAAGATGATTGATATGGAGATAATCCAATTGAATCTATTACTGGCAATGCATTCAAGATAAACTCAACTGAATCAGAATACTTCACACAAGTTTTACCTAAGTTTCCATCTTCTGCAATAACATACCTGTACCATTGCTCTGTTGAGATATTACTTAAAGTAATTCCTCCTCCTGCAACATCACCAGTTTCTCCACCGATATCAGTCCAAGTTAATCCATCAACACTTTCTTGCCATTGAAAATCCAAACCATTTGTTAATCCGCTTACCGAAACAACTTCACCATCGTTAGGTGAACAAACTTCTAATGTTGATGCAACAATATTAATTGATGGATCATCAGTTGGAGCAGTACAACAAGATATTGGTCTTAGGACAACAGGAACTGGAACACATGCATTTGATGTAGCAAAAGTTAAATTACCAAACATTGCTTTTCCAGTAGAAGTTATATCAACAACTCCTCCTCCTATCGATGTATTTGTAGTTGTATTTGTAGATTGATATTGACCATCTGAAGTAATCGTATAAGTACCTGGCCCAAGTAACCACCCTGGTGTTACTGAAGTTGTTCCAGAACAACCAACGTCCTGAGTATATGTATCATTAACAGGTCCTGAAACAGTAAATGTTTGACTTCCAACTCCAGATCCCCCACAGTTATTCAACCATGTTTTCCCTTTCACTTCAAAGGAAGTCAACTCAACAGTTTGAGTTACTGTGAATGTCATAGAATGTATTCCATCAGGGTAATTAGACAAAGATCCCACAGTTGGCCCTCCACTTCCTAACGGTGTAGTTGCCGCATCTTGAACCCATAAATCAATAAATCCTGTTGAACCACCCGGCACACTATAAGTTAATGGAGCTCCATTACCTACTCCAATAATACTTGTCATTCCTTGATCAGTTGCCCAAGTGTAAGTTTTTGCGTCTGGAATTGCTAACGTAACATCTACATTACCTCCACTACAGTAATCAATAGTATCAACTAACGGTAAGTTTTTAGTAACTACAAAATCATCAGTCACAATACAAGCCGTAGCATCTGTATTTGTTAATATAATAGAATAATTTCCTGCCTCATCAATTGTGAAAGTTCCTGTATTTCCAGGATCTGAAGGTCCACCAGTAACAGTCCAATCATAATCTTTAGGGAAAGTTCCAGAAGCTGATAAGTAATTATCAAGATCAAAAGCAACTACTGCTGGATTACATAATTCGAAATCTGGAATACTTAAAGTTGTAGTATTGTTTATTGTAATAGTAGCATTATCGGTAGCAGCACATGTTCCTCCTGTATAAGAAGTTCCAGTTACACTTACTGTATAATTCCCTGCTTCTGTAGCAACAACACTGCTTGAATTCCCTGGGTCAGTAACTCCACCAGGTAAAGTTGTCCAATCAAAAACATTGGTTCCACCTGCTGGATCTAATGTTGCGTTTAATACAACTGAAGTAGGATCACAAATTTCTAAATCTGGAATTTCAACTTCTAATCTATCGATGATTACAACTTGATCCGTAACTGGACATCCATTATCTGGATCATCAACACAAACTCTAAATTTACCTAGTTTGCTTACTGTTTCAGTCCAAGTCCCTGAAGCCATTAATGATTGTGGATTACCAAATCCTTCATACCAAGTAATCGTAGCATTACCTCTTTGTCCAACTGGAACTTGAGGATCTAAAAGAACAGAACCAGATGTTCCACATATATTAACTGTATCAGGTAATCCGAAATCAGCTCCATATACATTTTGAGAAACAATATTCTGGCAAGAGTTAATAAATGATATATCGTCAATCGCTACATCTAAACCGGAAGCTCCTCCTGCCGCATTAACAAATTCGAAACGAATTGTTACTTCATCATAAATACCAACTGGTGTCCAAGCTGCAGACATTTGAGTCCAATTCATTAAACCTGAAGGCGCTCCAGTTGTTGGTAAAGTTATCGTATTAGCTACATCTGGAACACCTCCTAAAGAAGGAATAACAGTTACTTGCATCACAGGAGCAGTTCCACTACTGAAATTTGCAACCCATGCAGAGAACCAATATGATTCACTTGGATATATACTCATTGTTTGCTCCCAAGCGATAGGCTTCCCACCCGTTTTCGGACTTGTGGATCTACCATGTAAATCAACAAGTAAAGCATAACCATCACCATTCAAACCAGCAGTATGATCTTTGAAATTTTTATCTCCTCCGTAATCAATTCCCCAATGGGTACCTTTTTGAAGGGTGCTCGCACATGTAAAAGTATCGTTTCGGGCTACAGTATAGCCATCTCCCATCCCATATTGACAACAACCACAGCTATTGGTACCGGCTCCACTAAATTTAGATCCTTTAAAATCCATATCGCTGTAGAAATCAAATTGACCTCCACCTGTTGATGTATGAGTTGTTCCGTTTCCTGATAAATACCCTCCTTCAAAATCACCGTTTCTAACAGCTTCTTCTATTGGTACAACAGAACATTGTCCTTTAGTTTCAACAATGAAACTGCAAGAAATGATAAGAATTAATAGTGCCCTTTTCATCTTAAATATTTTAATATGTCAATATTTGACTGAACTATCCTCTAATCCCCATTAGGTCCGTCAAAAGCATAACAAATAGCGATCGCTTTTGTTACAAAATTATAGTACAAAAATAACAATTAAATAAGAAGGAATCACACAGTTCTCCTTACTTTCTAATTCTCAGCATATTAAAATCGTCATGTTGAAAACTATTGAAATCTTCACAAGCATTTAATTGAGATTAACGTTAGATTGAAGTAGTTTAGAATCCACAAAAAAACATTGATATGAATCCACTTGAAAGAAGAAACGCATTGGTAAACAAAATGAATTCTTTAAAGGCTGATCTTGAAGGCGCTAGCTTTATGACAAAGATCGAACTTAAAGATGAAATCTTAGAAATCGAAAAAGAACTTGGTACTGCAAAATTATACGACGGTAATGCTGACGATTGCGAAATGTGTGGTAGTTAATTAACTTGAAGTTTGAGTCTGGAAATTCCGTTGGAAATTTCAGACTCAAAACTCAATTCTAAACAACACACTCTGAGAATTACACATATTCGAATTCAATAAAATACTCAGAACCAATTCCCCACATCATTTACTCAAACTTCTTAGAAAAAAAGTAACTCATTCTTTCGTTAATAACAAAAAACTAGATAAGTTTGCAACTCCAACAGAGAGGTGGCCGAGTGGTTTAAGGCGCACGCCTGGAAAGCGTGTATACAGCAATGTATC
>CAWVWF010000232.1:0-4232 GCA_963933885.1 uncultured Flavobacteriales bacterium
CAAAAGCATATTCTAAAAATGTTTTTAAAGCTGATTTCGAATAACCTTGCCCTCTATCCTTTTCATCAGCTATTAATATTCCAATTCCAGCTCTACTGTTTTTAGGATCAAAATCAAATAAATCAATCAATCCAACAGGCTTGTTATTAGTATCTACAATAACCAACCTTAGTTGCTTTGTTGTAAAGATATCTAGATGTTGATTCTCTAAATATTGATGTAAAACAAATTTAGAAAACGGCACAAGCGTTTGACTTACATTCCATATTTGAGAATTGTTCTCCCAAGTATAAAGCAAATCCAAATCATTTGGTTCAAGCGCTCTTAGCTGTATGTCTTCTCCTTTTAATAACATTATTTAAAAGCCTTAGGTAATGCTTTAATTATAGCTTCGTTCACTTCGAATACAGAATACCTTTTCATGAGTAACTCACCTTTAGCCATTGCATCATCCAAATTCATTTGGTAATAACCTTCAATAATATTCTGAGATTTTAGCTTTGGTAATAAATCAAATATTAGATGTACATCATGAATTTCTGTACTATAAATTTCACTCATAAAATCCTTAATTGGACTCAAGCAAGTTGCCGCTCCAATATCAACTCTAGGGTATGCTTTCACTATACTTCGAACTGAATCTAACATCTGTTTATCAGTATAAATTACTGGCAATTTAAGTTTTACAAATACACTTTCTATGTTCTTTTTCTTAACATAGTTCATATAAACACCAACACTTGTATCGAAAGAAAGACCTTTCGTACTAATACCATATACTTTTCCCGAAACAGTTAATAGTAAATGAGGCGGAACAGTACGAGCATTAAGAATTAACAAATAAACACCTTCGTTTAATTGTTCTTCCTTTAAAGGTAAAAGATCAAGTATTTTAAAATCACTAATCATTAACTACTCCATTAAACACAAATTCTGCAGGACCTTGCAACCATACATTTTCATATCCATTCCCTACTCTTTCAAACAACACTTTTAAATCTCCTCCTTTTGCTTTAACATCAATTTCATTCCCTTTTACATTACTTGTAATATGGGCAGTTAAAACTGCTGCTGTAACACCTGTTCCACAAGCTAAAGTTTCATCTTCAACACCTCTTTCGTAGGTTCTTATTTTTATAACATTGTCGTTAATATCTATGAAATTAACATTGGTTCCACCTTTAGAGTATCGTTCATTATAACGGATTTTTCTTGCCTCCTCAACCAGATCCATATTGTCTAAGTTGTTAGAATTAAAAGCTACATAATGAGGTGAGCCTGTGTCCATGAATACATAACCAATACCTTTCTCGATATCTGGAACATCAATCATTTTTAAACTAACCCAGTTAGCACCATTATGATCAAACATTTCTGCTTCATGTGGACCATCAACTGCAATGAAATAACATTTATCACCAACTGCTCCAACACTTTTCGCAAAAGCTACAATACACCTACCACCATTCCCACACATAGAACCTTCATTCCCATCTGCATTATAGTACACCATTTCAAAATCAAAACCTTCTTTGTTTCTTAATAGCATTAAACCATCAGCACCAACACCAAAACGACGGTCACACATTTTAGCAACCAATGCAGTATTCGATCTATCGAACTTCTCCTCTCTATCATCAATGATTATAAAATCATTTCCTGCTCCTTGATATTTAAAAAATGTGATTTCCATGGTAATGTATTTTCTCCTGCAAAATTAACACTTTTTAACCGGACATAGATATACTACAGCTTATTCATTCGTTACTTTTCTGAACAAGTTAAAAATCATTCAAAATGGATATCAGAAATATAACTCAAGGAATCATCACAGCAACCGCTGGAGGCGCATTAGCCCTCAGCGGTTTTTTTATGTTTGCAAATGAAAAACAAGTGCAATACAACAGTAGTATAGTAACTGCTCAACCACAAATCACATTATCAAATGCATCTGCTAATAATACGGTGTCAATGCCGAGTTTTGAAAACGCTGCTTCAAAAACAGTAAACTCAGTCGTACATATTAAAACAATTAGCACTCAGAATCAGCAAACTAGAAACGACCCGTTTCAAGGTCTCTTTTTTGGGAATCCCCAATCCCAACCCAGGGAAAGAGAAGTTGCTGGTTCTGGATCAGGTGTGATTATTTCAAACGATGGTTATATAACGACAAACAATCATGTAGTTAAAGGCGCAAAGGAAATTGAAGTTACTTTAAATGATAAACGAACTTACAAGGCAAAAGTAATTGGAACCGATCCTACTACAGATTTAGCTTTACTGAAAATTGAAGCAAATGAATTGCCTGCTATATACTATGGTAATTCAGATCAAGTAAATATTGGAGAATGGGTGTTGGCTGTTGGAAATCCATTTAATTTAAACTCTACAGTTACAGCTGGAATCGTAAGTGCAAAAGGAAGAAACATTAATATATTAAAAGAAGCTTATGCGATTGAAAGTTTTATTCAGACAGATGCTGCAGTAAATCCAGGAAATAGCGGTGGAGCTTTGGTTAATCAAAATGGAGAGTTAATTGGAATTAATACAGCTATTGCTTCAAACACAGGATCATATACAGGTTATTCTTTTGCAGTTCCAGTTAACATGGTTAAAAAAATCATGGGAGATCTACTTAAATTCGGAACTGTACAACGTGCTTTATTAGGTGTTCAAATAAAAGATATCAATCAAGAGTTAGCCGAACAAAAAGATATTTCCAATTTAAAAGGTGTCTATATATCCAAATTGATGTTAAATGGTGCGGCTAAAGATGGTGGATTGCAAGAAGGTGATATCATAAGAAAGGTTGGCTCCTCACCTATTTCGTCAACAGCTGAACTACAAGAACAAATCGGTCAGTTTCATCCTGGTGATATCGTGAAGATCACTTTTGAAAGAGATGGTGATTTATTGATAAAAGAGATTACTTTAAAAAACAAACTAGGAACTACTGCATCTGTTAAAAAAGAGGTTTTATTCTTAGGTGCGAAATTAGATAAGGTTTCTAGTGCTGAGCGAAAAGAACTTGGAATTGAAAGTGGTGTTAAAGTCAGTGATTTAAAAATTGGTAAGTTTATGAGAGAAGGAATCAAGAAAGACTTCATCATCACCAAAATAAATAACAAGAAGGTAACGAACCCAGAACAAGTAATCGCATTACTTAAAAATAAGAAAGGTGGTTTCTTAATTGAAGGTGTGTATCCAAACGGTGTGAAATCATATTATGGTTTTGGAATATAATTTGTAATAGTAAAAACACATGAATCTCAAAGTTTTATAAATACCCCCCCGTTTTATAATCATGTATGTTTAAGCGCTTCAAAATTTATTTTTGAAGCGCTTTTTTTTCACTTTTAATTCATGAAAAACATTTTAGCGCTTATCGTTATTTCTACTGTCTTATTAAGTTGTGTTTCAAATCAAGATTCTATCATCAGTGTTGTTTCAAAAGACATCGAGAGTAAACTTTTGTTTGAACAAAATGAGCTTAAAATAAATTACTCTTATACTAAAGCTGCTTCAAAGAGATTCTTTGATAATTCAGAAATTGAATTGATTGAAAAAATTTATGGGTTAGACTCCAGTTTGAATAAACTTTTTGGATCAAAAACTAAATTTGCCAACGAAAATGGAATCAAAAAATTCATAAAATCAAAAGATGATTTACTGAAAGAAATCACTACTTATAATAACATTAACCCTCTCATGTGGATTCAGAGGGATAAAGAAAAAATTGTTAAATGTTTTAATTCAAACATCCTCGACTCGATTAATAAAGCAGAAACTGAAGAAATAAAACTACTTTTTAAACTAGAGTTAATTAATATCTCTAAAGGCGTTAAATTATTCTTTGAATTATTATCAAATCAAATGCATGGTAACGGAATGGTTGTCACTAATATAGAAGTAGTCGTTTCACTTAATTACGGTTCTTTTGATCTTAAAAAAGACAGTATTGAGATCAATATCTTTTTAAACCCCTATAATAAAAATATTGCACCGAACATCTACCTAGGTAAAATCGACGAAACAAAAATTGACACAAAAAAAGAATTTACTTTTTCAAAGCCAGGAGAATTTTCATTTCCTCCTCTTGAAGGAAGTAATTTCAAGAAAATAAAAACAATTAATAGTAAAGCCATTTTGAATTACAAAACATCAGAATTAAAAGATATGCTGAATTCAACTCATAAATGCAACTCCTGAGTTAAATAATAATTTTTCCATTA
>CAWVWF010000233.1:0-4216 GCA_963933885.1 uncultured Flavobacteriales bacterium
TATAACACGAGAGAGAAAGGTGTTATAAATCCTAAACGATAATTAAATACAACGTATATGCAAACAAATCTATTTGTTTATTTACAAATAAACAAACTTGTTTGTTTATATCACATATATGAAAAACACTAATCTAATGGATTAATAATATGTGTAAATTGTTTGGTTGCTACATGAGTATATATCTCTGTTGTTTTAGAAGAACTATGACCAAGTAAAGTTTGAATATACCTCAAATCAGTTCCAGCTTCTAGTAAATGAGTAGCAAAACTATGTCTTAGTGTATGAGGCGTTACATTTCTTTTAATATTTGCTTTTTTACAAGCAGATTTAATAATTCTTAGCACACTTTCACCACCGTAGATGCCACCTTTTGCACCTTCAAATAACCACTTCTTTGGTTTGTACTCTTTGAAATAGATTCGAAGATCTACTAAAATAGATTTTGAGAGCAAAGTCATTCTGTCTTTATTTCCTTTTGAACCTTCTACCCGTATAAGCATTCTATTGCTATCAACATCCGTGATTTTTAAATTAAGTAATTCACTACGTCGTAATCCAGATGAGTATAATAAACTAACTATACATTTGTGTTTAATGTTGTTGGTAGCTTTGATGATAGCTAAGACTTCATTTTTAGAAATTACTTTTGGTAGTTTGTTTTCAACTCTTGGTCTCTCTACACTATAGAATCTATTTGGCATTTCTAGTACTACCTCATAATAAAACTTAATACTATTAACGGCTTGGTTTACGTACGAATTGGACTTTTTTTCTTGAATTAGCTTTTGAAGATAGCTTCGGATATCATTTTCATTAATACTCATTAGTTCCATATTATGATAATGATTTATAAATGCTTCGAAGCAGGACACATAGGTTTTAACAGTATTGTTCGCGTATTTTTTTAGCTCTAATTTGAGTAAATATTCTTCTGGGCATACACGGTAATTTTCTTTAATGACTCGCTTTCTAAACCAGTCTACATTAATAGGTTCGGCATCAGGTTTAATAGGCTTGTTTGTAAAGAAGTGGCTTGTGTTTACCCAAACAGCTCCGCGGAATTGTTTGAAGATTGCATCCAGGTTTTGTTTGTTATTAGGTAGGTATACCATACTGAATTTATCACTCCATTTGGGTGAAGGAAGTTGTTTTATTAGTGCTTGAATCACTTTGTCGGTATAGAATTGTAGTCCAATACACTTTTGATTATTGATCAGTAAATGTTTTAAACTAACCTGTTTTGTTTGTTTTTCCATAATAGAAGTGCAATATGAGAATAAGGAAGGAGAAGAAAAAATGTAGCTGTACATTTAGACGTCTAACGGTATGGCTATGGAAAAAAGAGGTAATTGTTTAAATTGTAAGGAGGTTGTTGAAGGGAGAAGTGATCGTAAATTTTGTTCGGGTTATTGTAAGAGCAATTATCATTATAAGGTGAATAAAGGGAAGGTAAAGTTTGTGCTTGTGATTTGGCAGGAATATATGGGAGGATGATTATTGTTGAGCTTATTTGTTACTTGTTGTGATGAGTTATAAGTGTTACGAGGCGTCTAGACCCCTGCCTTCGCAGGGATGACAAAACGGAGGAATGTTTAAAGGTGGGAGTGAATGACACAGTGGAGGTGAATTGTAAAGTGGGGGGAGGCAACGGTTTTAGATTTGTGTATTTAGTTGCGTACCGATTGATAACCGAGCGGAGCGAACAATGAATTCCTATAGATGGATTAGTAAATGAATAAATCGGATAGTTTACCTTTTAGATTGCGCTTCGCTAAATCAAAAAGTACGTGATTTCTTGCGTCTGGAGACGCGATTGTAGATACACACGCATGTCCTTCGGAACATGACGCGCGAGTTTATAGTTTAGATTGGGCTTCCGTAAATCAAAAAGTACGGCTAGAGTAATTAAGATTTGAGTGAAAACAAAGATGCACAATAACAAACGTATTGTGCACCGGTGATTTTATATAGGAATATGATCTATCCTAATTTCTTCAATACATTCTTTACACTAACGTGATCACCAATTATCTTTTCAAGATCTGCTATTGCAACTCTTTCTTGTTTCATTGTATCACGCTCTCTGATTGTTACTGTGTTGTCTTCTAAAGTTTGATGATCAACAGTGACACAGTAAGGTGTTCCTATAGCATCCTGACGACGGTATCTTTTTCCTATTTGATCCTTTTCTTCGTAGTAACATTCGAAATCGTACTTTAAAGATTGAATGATTTCTCTTGCTTTCTCTGGCATACCATCTTTTTTAGTTAATGGTAATACTGCAACTTTATAAGGCGCTAAGAAAGGAGGAAACTTAAGTACGGTTCTTTCTGATCCGTCTTCTAATTTTTCTTCTGTGTATGCAGTACTTAAAACCGCTAAAAACATACGATCCACTCCAATTGAAGTTTCTACTACATTTGGAATATAGCTTTCGTTAATTTCTGGATCGAAATATCTTAGTTTCTTTTTTGAAAATTCTTCGTGTTGTGTTAAATCGAAGTTTCCTCTAGAGTGAATTCCTTCCAATTCTTTAAATCCGAATGGGAATTTAAATTCGATATCTGCAGCTTCTTTAGCGTAGTGCGCAAGTTTTAAATGATCGTGGAATTTATGACTGTCTTCCGGGAATCCAACTGCTTTGTGCCAGTTCATTCTAGCCTCTTTCCAGTGGTTGTACCAATCACCTTCCGTACCAGGACGAACAAAGAATTGCATTTCCATTTGTTCAAATTCTCTCATTCTAAAAACGAATTGACGGGCTACGATTTCGTTTCTAAAAGCTTTTCCGATTTGAGCAATTCCAAAAGGAATTTTCATTCTACCTGTTTTCTGAACGTTTAGGTAGTTTACAAAAATACCTTGTGCAGTTTCAGGACGTAAATAAATCTTGCTTGATCCATCAGACAATGAACCAATTTCGGTAGAGAACATTAAGTTGAAATGACGAACATCTGTCCAGTTTTTACTTCCTGATACTGGACAAGGAATTTCAAGATCAACAATAAGTTGCTTAAATCCTTCCATATCTTCCTCTTCCTGAACTTTTTTCAGTTGAGCTTCAATTTCAGTAATTTTCTCTTGGTAACCAATAACCCTTGGGTTAGTAGCTAAATATTCTTCTTTATTAAAAGCATCACCAAAACGTTTAGCAGCTTTTTTTACTTCTTTTTCAATTTTGGCTTCCAATTTATTTTGGATGTATTCTTCAACTAAAACATCAGCACGATATCTCTTATTAGAATCCTTGTTGTCAATTAAAGGATCACTAAAAGCATCAACATGTCCTGAAGCCTTCCAAGTTGTTGGGTGCATAAAGATAGAAGAATCAATACCCACGATGTTTTCATTCATCTTCACCATTGAATCCCACCAGTAATCCTTGATGTTTTTCTTTAAAGCCGAACCCGTTTGTCCGTAATCATAAACAGCACTTAAACCATCATAAATTTCACTTGATTGAAAAACAAAACCATACTCTTTAGCATGTCCAGTTACCTTTTTAAATACATCATCTTGTGTAGCCATGATGCAAAAATAATATAATTATAAGTTTAAACCTTTAAGTTTAATCGCCTATTTTTGTGCAAAACACATCAGGATGCTCGAAATAAAGGATACATTAATTTCAGATGATATTTTTGACAAGAAATTTGTTTGCGATTTAAGCAGTTGTAAAGGAGCTTGTTGTGTTGACGGAGATAGCGGAGCACCATTGTCTGAAGAAGAGTGTTCCATCCTGGATGATATTTACGAGGATGTTAAGCCATACATGCGTCCTGAAGGAATTGCGAGAGTAGAAGAGGAAGGAACTTATGTTGTGGATTCTGATGGTGATTTGGTTACACCTTTAGTAAATGAAAAGGAATGTGCTTATGTGTTTTTTGATGAGCAAGGGATTACAAAATGTTCTATTGAAAAGGCTCATTTAGAAGGAAAAACCGATTACCGAAAACCAATTTCATGTGCTTTATTCCCTGTGAGATTAAAAGAATATCCAACTTTTACTGCTGTTAATGTGCAGCTATTGGAGATTTGCAAATGTGCTTGTGTATTGGGGGATGAGTTAAAAGTTCCGGTTTATAAATTTTTAAAAGAGCCACTGATTCGTCGTTTTGGTGCTAATTGGTATCAGGAGTTGGAGAAGGCCGCTGATTTGTAATATAAGTTGCCCATTTAAGGTAGATTGTATTTATGGGTGGGAATTGTTTGT
>CAWVWF010000234.1:0-4205 GCA_963933885.1 uncultured Flavobacteriales bacterium
CTTCATGGGTTCTTCTACTGGAAATATGTTGGTAGATAATGAACAAACACTTAGAAATATCTTCGGAAAATGTAAATTATTAATCGCAACACATTGTGAGGATGAAGCTACAGTTAGAGCTAACGAAGCAATTTATAAAGGAAAATTTGGTGAAGATTTACCAATCAAATACCACCCAATAATAAGAGATGCTGAAGCTTGTTACAAATCAAGTAGTATGGCTGTTGAATTGGCAAAAGAATTAGATGCTCGTTTACATATCTTACATATCTCTTCTGCAAAAGAAACTAACTTATTCAGAAACGATATTCCTTTAAGTGAAAAGAGAATTACTGCAGAAGCTTGTATTCACCATTTATGGTTTACAGATGCGCAGTACGATACTAAAGGAACTTTAATCAAATGGAATCCTGCTGTAAAATCTGAAGCTGATAGAGATGCAGTATTGGCAGCAGTACTAGATGATCGTATTGATATTATCGCTACAGATCATGCTCCTCATACTCTTGAAGAAAAAAGCAACAAATACTTCAGCGCTCCATCTGGAGGTCCATTAGTACAACATGCAATGGTTGCTGTACTAGAATTGGTTCGTCAAGGTAAAATGACAATCGAAAAAGCGGTTCGTAAAATGAGTCATGCACCTGCTGAGTGTTTTCAAATTCCAAATAGAGGATACATCAAAAAAGGTTATCAAGCAGATTTAGTTTTAGTGAATCTAAACAACCCTTGGACGGTTACTAAATCTAACATTATGTACAAATGTGGTTGGTCTCCTTTTGAAGATCAAGAATTTGCAGCTCAAATCAAAGCTACTTTCATTAACGGTGTGAAAGTATACGAAGACGGTAAAATTATCGAGTTGGCTTCAAACCCATCTCAGAGAATGATCTTCTCTAGATAATTCAACTCGCGCGCATGTTTGTCTTCCTGAGCGGAGTCGAAGGACATGCGTGTGTAACTACATGCGCGTCTCCAGACGCCAATCACAGTTTCTTACAACTAACAATAAAATTATCTAAAACCGTTAAACAAGGAATCTTATCCTCTACAAAACACATATGCCCACCTGTTTCAGATAGATGGAATACCCCCTTCTCACTCAACTTACTTTGTCTTTCTAAGTCTTCCCAAGAAATTACACTATCATGCTTCCCTCCCAAACATAAAACAGGGTAAGGCGCGAAATTTAAAATAATCTCTCTATTTGGACGAATTTTCATACCCTCTAAAGCCGCAATTATTCCTTGCTTAGGAGTTTTAATAGCAATATTAAGTATGCGTTTTATAGCACCTCTAAGTGCAGGTGTTCTTTCTTCAACAAAGAGATTAGGTACCACTTCATTTATAAACAAAGTATGATTGTGTTTTACAACCTTAATTGCACGATTTCTAAAAGTTTTTCTATCATCAGAATCTGCCGTAGCTGTAGAGTTAAACAAACATAACCCATTAACAGCATCAGGAAATTTATCTCCAAAAGCTAAGGCTACATAACCTCCCATACTATGCCCTACAAAAATGGCTTTCCTTTTACCATTTTCATGCAACACATGCTTAACAACATCGGCCATTTCATCCATAGAATGAACATAACCTAAACAATCACTAGCCCCATGTCCAGGTAATGAAATAGCAATTACAGTATTTTTTTTTGAAAGAATTCTGAGGTAATCATCCCAGATTTTATGCGACTCTAAAAATCCATGTAGCAAAACAACTGTGCGTTTTGCTTTTCCTTTTTTCTCGTACTGGATCTTAGCTCCTTTAAAAACCGTGGTTTTCAGCATAAATCAAAGATACGAGCAACAATTAAAACTGCCCAATCGAATTATCAACAGTCTAAAAATTGGATAACTTCAAGGATAACTGTATTTTAGTGTGACACTATCAACCTTATTAAAAATAACTTATATGAAAAAATTATTACTTTCAATCTTTTCAATTGCTTCTTTAGCCTCTTTTGGAGGGATAACAGTTGAAAAAGCAGATTTAAAATTAACAATTGGAAACAAATGGTACATGGCAGTTACGCCAGGTCAAAACATATCAAGCTTTACAAGTACAGGAACTGGAGTTTCTTGGGATTTAACATCTTTTGAAGCAGCATTAGGGAAAGATACTATTATCGTTTCAGGACCTACATTTGGAACAGGCTCTACCGTAAGTATGAATTCTTCTATTATTCCTGAGACAAACTTTATTGGTGGTTCTACAGATTATGAAGTGAGTTCAATTAGTAATGGGGCAACACCTTATGCTTTAGATGGATCTTTATCTATAGGATTACCACATTCATACCTAGGATCATGGAATGACGCAACAACATGGATGTCAGCAGTTCCAGTAACTGTAGCAGGTGGAGTAGCAGCTGAAGGGCAAATTACAACTTCATACGGAACATTTGACTGTGTTTTAATTGAAGAAGTATATAATCTTGGAGGAACAGTAGTAACATATCATTATTGGGAAACTAAAGAATATGGACGAATTGCATATTTAGTTAATGGAAACTTAACTATTATGCAAGGAAACAACTTCAATGCACCTACTGCTACTAAAGAAGTTTCTGTTGCAAACTTTAACGTTTATCCAAATCCATCAACTGATCAGTTTACTGTGAAAGGAGATTTACTTGAAAACGTAAGAGTATTTGATGCTGTTGGAAACTTAGTATTAAATACTACTGTTACTGGAGGATCTGTTAACGTAAGCACAATCGAGTTTAAAGCTGGATTACACTTCGTACAAGCAACATCTGTAAACGGTGTATCTACAAAATCTGTAGTTGTAAAGTAATTTACAATTCTTATAAAAAATTAAAGCCACTCCTTTTGAGAGTGGCTTTTTTTATACTGTAAATCGAAAAGTTATTTGATTCTTACTTTTTAACTTCATCCGTTTTAATATGGAATCGATAAGCTAGAGAAACTTGAAAACCTAGTCCGCTTTTTAATTCATCAACCAACTTAGTTCTATTGTCTCCGAAGTATATACCCGTCATCCCAAAATCAATTGTTTCACTGTCGTCATACAATTGAAAATCATTAATTGTATACAATACTTTGGTTCTTAAAATCAATTGTGATTTCCAAATATCAAACTGAAGATACCCTCCAAATTCCTGTGTAGTTTTCTGAACATAACTTGACGCCAAACTATATTGGTTTAAATCGTATCCAGCCGTCAAAGCCAACATATCAGCTCCAATCCTTACCTTTTTTAAGATCTTGTAGTTAACATCAGCATATATAGGAAGTGTTAAATTCACTTCTAATTTCTTATTTAAACTCTGGTAATACAATCCCAAAATTGGAGTTGAATAAACACTAAAAATTTCTGTACTTACGTACACTCCAAAATTGTAAGTCAAGTTTTCTTTCGCCTTATATTTCCATAGTAATATTCCTCCAACTTGAAAATACTTATTCTTTCCAGCTTTGTAGTTCCCAGTAAACTTTGGTATTGCGATGTATACCCCCTTTAACTTCTCTGTGTGGTTATAAGCTACTCCTAACCTAATTCCACTACTCATTAAACTAATCACTTCCTTATCAACAGAAAGTTTTAAGTTAATATGACTGTAATCCATACCTGTTAAAAACACCAACTTATCGCTAATTACAATTGGATAAGAAACCTTAGCCGAAAAATTATTCACCGCCGTTTCATGCCCCGTTTCTTCAAACTCATTACTAGGCACAAAACCATTCTTAAACTTTACAATGTCCAAATAATCTTGCCCGATACAACTTGTAGTAACGACAATAAATACAGACATAAGAAGACCAAATTTTCTCATAAACCAAAGCTAAACGAAGGAAACGAATTACATAAGAGTTAATAAATATAATTCCACACAAAATTATTTTCATATAAAACCTCAACTAATGTCCTTAATATTTGGTTAATCAAATGAGTTAAAATACTTTTGCAGTCTGTTGTTTCTCTAGAGAAATAATAGAAATCCAGAAGTGAAAACTTCCGGGCCTATAGCTCAGCTGGTTAGAGCACCTGACTCATAATCAGGGGGTCCCTGGTTCGAGTCCAGGTGGGCCCACAGTCAATCACAACAGTGATATGCGGAAATTTAAAAACCCTCTTTTTGAGGGTTTTTTTTTGCCATTTGCACGGTATTTGCACGGTCTCGAATACAAAACAAGCCTTTTTCTGATGATTTATTGATGGGGTCAGGTGGCTTTTGC
>CAWVWF010000235.1:0-4198 GCA_963933885.1 uncultured Flavobacteriales bacterium
CAGAACCATTATCCCAAGTACCTCCTGCTTCATTAACAGTAAAAGTAGGATTAGGATCTAAAACACAATAAGACATCGTATCCGCAGGCGTATTAATCGTACCATCTCTAAGTGGATTCACAATTACTTCTACAGTATCTAAATCTCCACAAGCTCCGTTCATTACATATATTAACTCATAAGTTCCAACTCCGTGAATCGCTGGATCAAAAGAACTCCCTCCTAATTCATTTCCTGCTATTGTATCGTTAACAAACCAAACTCCAACAGTTGCTACAGTTGTTAAAACTACTGCTGGATCGTTTGCACAAACTGTACTATCAGGTGTTTGTATAGTTGCATCTTTATCTGGAATTACCGTTATAACAACAGTATCTATATCTCCACAAGGGCTACTAATAGCATAAATTAAATTGTAAGTTCCTCCGCCATAAACTGATGGATCAAAAGAACTTCCTCCTAATTCACTTCCGGCTAATGTATCATTTACAAACCAAACTCCACCTGTTTCTACAGTTGTTAAAACTACTGCTGGATCACTTGCACAAACAGAACTGTCTGGTGTTTGTATCGATGCATCCTGGTTTGGAATCACCGTCACTTCAACAGTATCTATATCACCACAAGATCCGTTTAATACATATATTAAGTCATAAGTTCCACCTCCATAAATTACGGGATCGAAAGAACTTCCTCCCAATTCACTTCCTCCTATTGTGTCATTAACAAACCAAACTCCTCCAGTTTCTAAAGTTGTTAAAACCACTGCTGGATCGTTTGCACAAATAGAACTATCGGGTGTTTGTATTGTTGCATCTTTATTTAGAATTACAGTCATTACAACTGTATCTAGATCACCACACGGATCATTAATAGCGTAAATTAACTCATGAACTCCAACTCCATGAACTGCTGGATCGAAAGAAGTCCCTCCTAATTCGTTACCTGCACTTGTATCATTAAGGAACCAAGTCCCTCCTAATTCTGCAACTAATAGAGTTATTGCCGGATCAGTTTCACACATCGTACTATCTGGAGTAGCTATAGATGCATCATGTACAATATCAACATGAATTTCTATTGTATCTGCATTTCCACACATTCCTGAAATAGTATATATAATTTCATGATCACCACCTCCTACATTTGATGGTGTAAATAAACCTAATGCGTTTACACCTGTTCCGCTCCAAGCACCTGAATCAGGCACAACAACTAAGTTTACTGCTGGATCATTTGTACAATATGGACCTACTTGAGTAATTACTGGATCAGGTCTTTCAATTACAAATACATTTAATGTATCTGAATTTACACAACCTAAACTATCTGCTCCATAAATCACTTCATGCCAACCAGCTCCTAATACTGCTGGATCAAATATCCCTGTTAAGCTTAAAGCCCCATCAATACCAAATGCTGCAGTTACGTTAACTCCATTTATTGGAGTTGCAGACATATTTGTTAATACCGAATCGTCACATAATGGTCCAAATTCAATAATATCAACCTTTGGTATTGCTTTAACTTCAAGATAAAGTGTGTCTTCACAAGTATTATCAACTCTGTATATTAATTTATAAATTCCAGGCTTAGTATCTAAATCAGATGCATCAAAAGTGGTATCTGTTAATGTTTCTGTTAATACAGCATCAATTCCTGTTGAAGTTGGCACTGAATCAATCGTCCAAACACCATCTCCACTATTTTTAATTACCAAAGGATTAAGATCCACTGTTTCGCCAGCACAAATCGCAGGTATTGTACCTACTTCAACATCACAACCACAAGTTCCTACTGTAAGAATTATCGTATCTCTGATTGAACAAATCTCGAAATACACTGTATAGACTCCATCAGATGGTGCATCAAAAACTCCTGTTGTATCATTAATCGTTGTTCCTTCTCCTGGCTCCACCGACCATGCTGCTTCATATCTTGGTGTATTTTCAGCATCAGTTCCCTGACATTCCCATAAACATGCAAGATCTAATGGCAAATCACATTCTGTTAATGGACCTGGATCTTGGATTTCTAACCAGTCTCTTGGTGCAATAAACATGTTTCCTAATCCCCAACCTACTAGTTTAGGCGCTGCTATTGCACTCCCATTATAAGTTGGAGCTCCGTCAGGACTTGAAATTGCTCCTACAGTTGTTCCATATGACCATCCCGCACAATCTCTAAATGTCCCTGTATATATTTTACCATCTCCTCCTAACTTTAAAGAACCAGATTTATTTGCATCAAAGTTAGCTGCTGCTGTATAAGCTCCTGACCCCATATCAACATACCCGATCTCTGAACCTACGTTACATTGGTAACTTACAAACAATCTATTTCCCGAAGGTGAAAACTCACAATCATAAGGCGCACTGTGATTTGCATCGTTCGGAGCAGCTTTGATTCCGTTAGAAAACATTCCTGTTAAATTATCGAAATCCATTATCGTTATTGATCCTGCTGGATCCCATGTTCCATTTCCATTATGATAAGTTGCTCCAGCTCTACTTCCATCCCAACTAAATTGTAATGATGCTCTTTCGTTGGCTCTTCCACCTCCTCCTGGATTTGCTTTAACATTAAATCCAGTTGATGATTCTATTGGCACTTCTTCTAAACCTGTACATGTAATCAAGTAAGAGAAAAATTTCTGTGTTCCTGCAGAAGTTGATTCATGCGTTGAAACCCAAACATCTATTCCATTTCCATGAAATGTCCCTGCTACTTGTTCTGTACTTCTATAATCAGCACCACCTGCTGTTTGTAATCTAACCGGTCCAGCTGTTATTGTATTTGAAACTGAATTATATGTATAATAATTAAAACCGTTTGTTACACCCGTCTCACCGTATATTGCATCATCTGTTGTGAAAATATAATAGTTCTCTATATCTAAAGGGTGACTTGCTATAAAAACTCCCTGAACTGCAGACCCTGCATCTCCTGTTGGATTCTCAGCCCCTGTTAACAATCTACCACCTGGCACTGCTACAACTGCTCCAGTTGCATCCCAAACTTTAACACCATTAGTCATTATAACTAAGTTTCCAGCGTTATCACTTACTGTTGCACAAGATTCATACGCTTTTTCTCCCCAAGACACAGCACCTGTAAGTGACGATATTGTTGGCGCAGCTGTTCCAGAAGGTCCAAAACTCATTTTATTATATTCTCCAAAGTACCAGTTCGTATGTGTTGGCCACTGCCATTCATTCCAAGAAGTAGGACAAGTTTTTTGAGCATTGATTTGTAATGACGAAAAAATTAATGTTAACATCATTAACCCCTTATAGATCAATGAAACATTTGGTTTCTTATAGTTCATATGCATTCGTTTGGCAAAAAGTATTAGTTCAGTTCAAAAATAAAACAATCGAAAAGTCAATATGTTACACCTAATTATAATCATATTTTGAAAGTTTTAGTTTTTCAACACAATAAATTGGCAACAGTGAAAATAACAAAAAAATATTATTTGAAAGACTACTCTAAACTGTTTAGTTATCAATAGTTCCCACGTTCTAACCACTTGGTTTATAATTCAGTCATACCGTTTGTTTGAAGAAAAAAATATTTAAAAAAAAGTTTTTTCTTACAAAAAAGATAACCGTAAACTGACTACGGTCTTCTATTGTATCATTGTATTATAAACTTAAAAACAACAAAGATGAACACAATTGTAAATTGCAAAATCAACGGAATTAGTTTAAGAGTAACGAGTAACTCAATTGAAGTAAACAACACTGCACTTCAAATTGAATTGGTAAAAAGATTAATTGATTGTAGAGCTCTTACTTCAATCGGAGAAAGTGTACTTCCTTTATTTTTCAATAAATACTTAAGAAAGTACAAAATTTCTAACGTTGTGTTTAGTGAAGAAAAGCCTGCAATTTACTTAGACCCATCTTTTGATGATCAATATATAGATGACATGGCTGATGGATTAGCGGCTTAGTCTACTGTACTTCTTGATTTGAGTGAAACGGAAATCTAGAAGATAAACTATCCGATTTATAATCGGTATTCACACATGTATACTACAAACTCCGATTACAAATCGGACAGTTTACCTTTCAGATTATAAATCTAAAAGTACGATGTTTATTAAATATTTCAGGGTTACCCATTTAAATATCAAGCAAAAAAAAGCCCCAATCAAATGATTGAGGCTTCTAATTCATTTATGTTAAAGAGG
>CAWVWF010000236.1:0-4192 GCA_963933885.1 uncultured Flavobacteriales bacterium
CACAAGTTAGGCTTCGCTAAAACTTTCGCTAGCGTATGTTGAAAACGGGTGAATTCCGACATGAAAAATAAGTGAAAAACGCAGTAAACAATAAGTTTTTTCTTGTTTTTCATCAAGTATACGTCACCTAGTATTCTATGCCATTCCTATTTCTAAGTATCCATCACCATCAAAATCTGCAATTGAAGCCAAACCTACTTGGTTACCTAAAGCGGGTTGAACATCAAATGGATTTTCCTGTAATAAATTTCCTTCAGCATCATGTGTTACAAAACCTTGCGTACGAGGATCCCAAATGTAAATCACACCTCCATCACCACAGCATGCACTTGAAACGATAATGTCCATTTGATCATCACCATCCCAATCTGCTAAACTTACTTTACCATCTCTAACAGTAGAAGGCGCTTCCGATACTTTTGTCATTACACCAGTAGCAACGTTTACGCTGTACACTACATTTCCACAAATTAATTCCATACCAGAACAATCGGCACAGAAATTATCTGGTAAGATATCGAACGCTGCTGGAAACATATGTCCGTTAACCCCTATTGCTCCTTTAGAACTGTTGTAAGGATCTGGTAATGCTGCTACAATTAATCCTGAAACAGCATCAAAAACTTGATTTCCAATAAATATTTCAGCGACTCCATCTCC
The DNA here is from genome assembly GCA_963933885.1 of uncultured Flavobacteriales bacterium. GTDB lineage: Bacteria > Bacteroidota > Bacteroidia > Flavobacteriales_C > CAWVWF01. The sequence goes on from CAWVWF010000236.1 coordinate 661, forward strand.
ATTGAAATCTGCGAAAGAAGGATTTCCTGCAAACACTCCAGCATTAGTTCCCTGTCCATTACTAATCGTTATATCTGTAAATCCTGATTTAGGATTTCCTTGATGATCGAAACATCTTAATTTCCCCCAATGATCTATTAAAAATATTTCTCCAAAACCATCATTATCTACATCAGCAATTGCTGGAGATTGAGAGTATTCACTCAAATGCGCATCAATTGTATATTTGGTTGCACCAGTAGCACCGTCCAAAATGTAAACAGTATTGTCGTCTCGGAAATGCGTAACTACTTCTGGAATTCCATCTCCATCTAAATCTCCAACGATTGGAGTACCTCGTGTTTCAACATTAACAGTACTTCTCCATTTTTCTACTAAATTGTAACCAGTAACAACTGGAGGAGCAATTTGACAATCTCCTGAATCTTTACCAAAATAAAAAGTTGAGCAATCTGTGTTTCCAGAACAATCACCATCAAAACAATCGATTAACCCATCACAGTCATCATCAATTCCATTGTTGCAAATTTCGAGTACGCCGGGACATTGAGAAAAGCCAAAGAAGGATGCTGCCATAAGCAACATGAAAATCCAATATGATATTTTTCTTGTGCCCTTATGCAATTCCTAAATTTTAAACAGTAATAGAAGATACCTGAATGGCTAATGAAAGAATCTACAATTCCTCTTTATAAGTATACAATTTCTAAAAGGTGTAAAAAAAACTAGGGTTTCAAAGGCTGTATGGTAGAATTTATTTTAACGAAATGACTATGCCGAATACTTAAAATACAGTATGAGAATAACGAAAGTAAAGTCAAGTAATAATAAAAAATAAGAATAATTTAGTTGTCTTTTTCTATCACTTACTATTCTAATAGCACCATATTTAATTCTAAAAAAAAGAGCTATTATGCAGCCGAATTAGAATCTGCTGCTCCGGAATAGAACTCCATAAATTTAACAAGAGAAAGTGTATTTTTTTGAGCTAATTCTAAAGCTTTATTAATGTCTGAAAACCCATCTTTTTTTTGTTGTTCATCTAAATTTACAAAGCCCATTTTCCAATCATTAAATGATCTTTTTTCAATTTTAATTTTCCCCATTACCTGAACATTATGGTGTCTATCGTCAATTGCAATTTTAGAGAAAATTGCATTTATATCACTTTCCAACCCTTCTATACATTGATAGAAAAGATTGTCTTTAAACATTAATAAACCTGTAATCCCTATTTTTTCGTTATTCTCACGAGCAACACAAAGTATATCTTCAATTTCGGAAATATTGATTTCACTAGTTGCCTGAGATGTATAAAATAATTGAATAAGTTTCATAATATGTTTGAATAAGTGATTACGTCTTGGTTTACCGAAACCTAGTTAAAAAGGTTCCGTTAATAATACTTATACTTATACTTATACTTGTTATTAACTATACCTTACACCAATTAGATATCTTCGTTAAAGTAGCAGAAACGCTTAGTATAACTAGAGCTGCTGATTTACTTTTTTTAACTCAACCAGCGGTTTCCATTCAACTTAAGAAGTTTCAAGAACAATTTGATAATCCATTGATTGAGATAATCAATAAAAGGGTTCAATTAACGGAATTAGGAAAAGAAGTCCTTCCACTAGCTAAAGACATTATACATACTAAAGATCTAATAAAAGAGACTGTTTCTAACGCTCAAAAATTACTTCAAGGAACACTAAAATTTGCTTCTGTTTCAACAGGGAAATACGTTCTTCCCTATTTTTTAAAGCAATTTTTCGATAAGCATAATTTATTAAATTTAGAAATGGAAGTTAATAACCGGAAAAATGTTATTAATGATTTGTTACATAATAACGTTGATTTTGCTTTAGTTTCAGTACTTCCATAAGGTGTTGATATTGAGTCGATAGAGATTATGGATAATCAATTATCTTTAATTGGTTGTGCTGATGCTCAATATAGCACAGTTCATAAAACAGAACAAATAATAGATCATTTCCCTATCATTTATAGAGAAGAAGGTTCGGCTACAAGATTAGCAATGGAAAATTATTTTAAAAATTATGGAGGGATTAATTCCAAAAAAATGGAATTAACTTCAAATGAGGCTGTAAAACAAGCCGTTATTGCAGGAATAGGTTGTTCGCTTATGCCTGTTATTGGATTGAAACATGAACTCCAAGCTAATGAATTGCGAATAATTCCAAGGCAAGATTTACCGATAAACACAAAATGGAATTTAATCTGGTTAAAGCAAAAAAAACTTTCTTTTGCAGGAATAGCTTATATAGCGTTTCTTAAGGATAATAAAGAAGAAATTACGGAACAACACTTTAGTTGGTGTAAAAAATACGCAGAATAACTTTTGAAAAAAATAAGTTAATACATCGAATTTAGCGGGAGGGTTTACTCAGACTTTATTTATTTAAATACGAGATGATCTTTAAAATTATATAACTTTAGTAATTCAATTTTTAACTAAAGAGAAACTTTGAAGGAAGGAAATAATATATCTGTAAAAGCACTTTTGGTAGCTGTATCAGCATTATTTCTTGTTTTGATTTCCTATCTATTACTAGAACCCAAATTGGATGTTTTATCAGCTATAAACAGTATTGATAATCAAGAAAAGCCAAATATTTACAAAGAGAATTATTCAGACTCAGCTTCTCAAGCAGTTTTAATTTCTTCAAATTCAGAATATGTTTTTGCTTATGAAAAATCAACATTAATAGATCATGCCTTTGCAGGAGCTTATTTCCCTTTGGATCTACTGTTTATTGATTTTACAGATTACGATGAAATTGAGATTGATTTAAAAAGTAAAAAAGGGAAGCGAATACCTGTTCAATTAAGTCTGCATTATGGTGATAGTTTAGTTCGCTACTTAACGGCATATATAGACTTAGAGTATAACAAGATCAGTTATAAACTGAATATATCAGATTTTAAAACACCTGCTGAGTGGTTTGAAAAGAATAACCTCAACAAAGCTGGACTGCCTGTTACTTCATTCGACAAGATCAGAACGATCACTATAGAGTCTTGTCATTTATTAGGAAAGGGTATTGAAGATGAAATAACAATTAGCAAGATAACTTTTGGGAAAAACAATACCACTTTGTTCATTCAGTTAACAGTTGGTTATCTCTTGCTAATGGCTATCTTTTTTATTCTTGATAGAAGAAAGAAACTCAAGCAAGCAAGTATTGTAAGAATGCCAATTGTGCCTCAAGATATTGAAAAGGGGATTGAAAGTATTGATAAAATCACCCAGTATATCTCCCATAATTATTCAAATGCTGATTTAAAAATTGGTGATATTCAAAAAACGGTGGGAATTCACCACAAAAAAATTGCGGAAGAACTCAACCTTAAATTCGAATTATCTTTTCCCCAATATTTAGCTTTAGTTAGAATAGATGAAGCTAAGCGCTTGCTCTTAAATGAACCAGATATTAGTATTTCTGAAATTGGTTTTATGGTTGGATTCAATACGCCAAACAACTTTAATAGAGTTTTTAAGAAGTTAGAG
>CAWVWF010000237.1:0-4186 GCA_963933885.1 uncultured Flavobacteriales bacterium
CACTTCTTCCATTTCTGGAATCTTTTCACTTTCTTGACGCTTCATGCATATAGCAATAACTACACTTGAAAGATTAGGACGATCTTTAAACTTATCATGTTTCTTTTGCATGAAAGATTCCTCTGAAGTATTCTTTTTATACGTATCAGCCATAAACCCACCTAATGCCTCAATGGCTTCATTTTGAAAAACAACAAAGTGCCAAGGTTCAGTCATTCCATGAGTAGGTGCCCAAAGTGCGTTGTTTAGAATTTCAGAAACCATATCATCCATTACCTTTCTTGGCTTAAAATCTTCTGGTTTAATGCTTCGTCTGTTGCGAATAATGTCGCGCAACTCACTTAAGTTATACTTCATGATGTAAATTTAAGGAATAACAAGTTCCCATTTTGAATTATTAAGGTCAAATGACTTATTTTTCATCAAAAATGGTATTGAAGATCCTAAAACTGCAACCCCTCCAATTCCAGTATATAATGGAATGATATGTTTATTATGACTCTCAGATCCTTCACCAATCAACATAACTAAACCTCTAATCAAAGCACCGCTTCCTCCTACAAGAAAAGGCGCCATTACAGCACGCCATTTCCTTATTTTTTTAGATCGAATTTCAAGGTAACTAATATCATTAACTACAATTTCAGACTGATCCATAAAAACAAAAGTGCTATCTCCTGTTGTTTGAAGAACCCCTTCTTCCTTTGGTAGCTTTACTGATAAAATTGAATCTGAATGTAATTGGTAATATAAAGTTGATCCAAAAGGAATTTCAATTGTTTTTCCAGTCTCTGAATTTCTAACTAAAACTTGTGCTGATACAGCTGATGAACTTATTGAAAAAACAATAAACCATAGAATTGTGAAAAACTTGGACTTGTTATTTGAAAAACTACTCATATTGTTAACTAAGTTAGCATAAAATTGATTGATTATGCAGTACGACTTACTAGATAAAATCCCAACGTTGGATTTAAATGATTTTGTATCAGGAGATAGCAATGAAAAGTCAAAATTTGTAAATGATCTTGGAGCTAGTTATGAAAACATAGGTTTTGTAGCAATAAAAAACCATGGATTTGCAGAGCAACTTCAATCAGAGTTATATCAATCAATCAAGTCATTTTATGATTTACCAGAAAACGTTAAAAACAACTATGATGGATCTCACACAGGTGGTCAACGTGGATATACTGGAAGAGGAAAAGAACATGCGGCAGGCAGAAATGTTGGTGATCTAAAAGAGTTTTATCATATCGGGAAAGAAATTGAAGGTAGCGATAGCGATCATTACCAAAAAAACATATTCCCATCAGAAACACCTTCATTTGAAAAATCCACATTAGAGACGTACAAAACTTTAGAAAATATTGGTAAGACGATGTTAAGTGCAATCGCGCTTTTCTTAGACTTGGAAGAAAACCATTTTGAATCAAAAGTAAATAGAGGTATTAGCATTTTAAGACCCTTACACTACTTTCCGATTTTAAACATAAATGATGTTCCAGATGGAGCAGTAAGAGCAGCAGAACATGGTGACATCAACTTAATCACACTATTAATGGGAGCTAGTGCTGATGGACTTCAAGTAAAAAGGAGAGATGATAAATGGATTCCAATAACTGCTGTTAAAGATTGTATCATTGTGAACGTTGGAGATATGCTTCAACGCTATACCAATGGACGTTTAAAGTCTACTATCCACAGGGTTGTAAATCCACCTAAAGAACAATTAGGGAATTCAAGATACTCTATTCCATTCTTTATGCATGCAAATCCAGAAATGCCATTAAACTGTTTATCTACTTGTATTAGTGATAAGCAACCAAAACAATTTGAAGATATTACTGCAGAAGGATTCTTATTTCAAAGACTAAGAGAAATAGGGTTAATCAAATAGTTTTACTCAAAAAAAAAGGCCTCCATTTGGAGACCTTAATTATACTAGTTGTTTTTCCTACTTCTTCTAAAAGGATGAACCCACCATGCTAATGGATTTACTTTTCTAGTTTGTATCCAAACTTTTCCTTGTCCAGAAAACTTACATACTAAACCTTCTCCTGAAAAGAATAATGATTTGTAACCACCTACAGAAGTAACGTTATATTCTAACCCTTCAGTAAATGCAACGATATGTCCAGTATCAACAACATAACCGTCGTTAACATCAATCTCTATAATTCCACCATAACTGTTAAACCAAAGATTCCCTACTCCTGAACATTTGATTAAAAACAAATTTTCACCTGAGAAAAATCCTTTAACTAAACCTTGAAATTTAGTTTCAGCTTTAACATCCATACCAGAAGCTACGAATGCAGAACTCTGTAAGAATATTGCTTCGTTATCTAAATATACATGATCAATATCACCAGGTGCTGCAGGAGCAATTCCTATTTCAGCTGGTGCATTTTGTGCAGTAAACTCGTTAATAAATAGTGATTCTCCTTGGAACAATCTTGAGAAACCTCCTTTGAATTTAGTCTTCATAGAAAGGTTCGTGTCCATTGTAGCCATTGCCGAAGCCTCAACTTTTAATGTTTCTCCAGCAGGTATTTTAACCGTTACATAACCGTAATCTGGCTTTCCTTCGAATTTAAATTCGAATCCTGCTTTATCTTGCGTTTCTTGTAATTCCATGATCTATTTTCTTGCTCTTAACTTTGGTCCAACAACTTGTCCAAAAGAAGTTTCATTATGTGATTGACACCACACAGTTCCTTTTCCTTTAAACTTACAAACTAATCCTTCACCACCTAACATCGATGATATCCAGCTTTTCCCAGCCTTAGTAATTGTGAAATCTAATGTTTCATCAAAAGCAACTATGTGCCCTGTATCAACAATATAATCTCCATCAACTTCTATAGGATAAATTGCTCCAAAAGAGTTCACAACAATTTTTCCTGTTCCATTAATATTCAACCAAAACAAACCTTCTCCTGAGAAAGCCGATTTTAAACCTTGCCAGCTAAAATCAATTTCGATATCATGAGAAGATGCAACATAAGAACCTCCTTGAACAACCAATCCTTGACCGTTCAATTCCATTGTCATCATATCTCCAGGTAAAGCAGTTGCTAAAAAAACATCTCCTCCGTTTGGTCCTGGCTCATAATGGTTCATGAAGAAACTTTCTCCAGAAATCATTCTTTTCAGTGCTTTTAAAACACCTCCTTTCTTCTTTTTATATGTTGTAGTGGTAAGCGACATATCGTTACTCATAGCGATCATCGAACCTCCTTCAGCCGTTAAAATCTCTCCACTTGCTAAACTAACTTTAGCTGCAGAACTTCCTGGCCCTAATTGAATTTCTATATCCATGGTCTTAATATAAATAACGGTTTAACCAGCTTGTTAATCCACTAATACTTCTGGTTTGAATAACTATTTTTCCTTTTCCTTCAACACGAGTAACTAACCCTTCACCACTTGTAAGGCTTGAGATTAAACTTCCTGAAAGCTGTTGCTTCAATTTCATATTTGGCTCATAAGCAACCAAGTGAGATGTATCAACAATATATTCACCGTCAATCTCTTTCTCGATTAAAGCTCCATAAGCTCCGAAGAAAACAGTTCCTGTTCCAGATATTTTCAATCTGAATAAACCTTCTCCTCCAATCCAAGACATGATTCCAGCCCATTGAATTGAAACCTCAACACCTGGAGTAGAACAAATGTATGCTCCTGGTTGTAGGAAATAACTATCCCCATTTAACTCCTTTTGGATAATATCTCCAGGAGTTGCTTGAGTTAAAGTTAACTTCATGTTTTCAGAGCCATTGTTCGAGAATTCATTGATAAAAAGACTCTCGCCTCCTAAGTATTTCCTCAGTAAACCTTTAAACAGTCCACCGTTTAGCTTCGCCTTCATATCCAAATCTGAACTCATGCTTGCCATGGCATCAGATTCTGCAATGAAAGCTTCACCAGGGGCCATATCCACATGTATATATGCGAATGATGGTTTTCCTTCTAGTTGAAATTCCATAATTTTTAATTTAGTTTTAGTTGTATAAATTTTTGAAATTTTGCCAAATCAAAATCCTTTGCAGGAATATCAATAGACTCATCTATAATTCTCTTGTTTAAGTATTCAATGCGTTCTTCTATTCCTGGGTGTGTACTTACAAAACTCTTAAGCTCATCGAGCGTTTCAGAATCCTCAATATCTTCTTCATCATCC
>CAWVWF010000238.1:0-4174 GCA_963933885.1 uncultured Flavobacteriales bacterium
TGCAAAACCTTTTCGCGTAATTTTGTCCGCTCCCCATAAAAATTAACGTGACCCGATTATACGCCTTAGACATATTTAGTAAGTTACTTGAGATGCCTTTCGTTGTGTTTTTGGTAGGTTTTTCTTTCGTTTGTTTTGTAGAGCTTGGTATTTCGACTTTATTTAAGTTGTCTTTAAATAAATCTTTTGTGTTGTTTATTTTATTTGAAACAGGTGTAGTTTTTTGTTTTAAAGACGATAGTAGTAGAGTTGTTGGTTTTTGAGGTACTATTTTATCTTCATCAGCAGCTTTAAATCCGAATAAAACAAAACATGCAATCATTAAAAGGTGAATGCTGATTGTTGCAATAATGCTTTTCCTTTTTCTGTTCTTGCTGAGGCTGTTTTGTTTTTCTACGTTCATCTAATTTCGTGTTAGTGTGTAGTTATAACATGTTTTTTTGCAACTCAGTATTTTGTTGGTGAAATATAATTCAGATAGTTTGATGTTGAGGTATGGGTAATGGAACGCAGAAATTGCTATTATTAAGTAGCTAAGTTTGAGGTTCTTGATGGAGAGTAAGCTAGGAGTGCTTAGTTTAAACTTCCCTTAAATGTAATTCTACCTTCGTTTGTTTTAGCTTCTCCAGCTTTAGAAGGTTCGTATTTTATTTGCTTAGCAAATAGTTTTGCTTGCTTGATTAAGCATTTGTCACTTGTAGTTCCGTCAACGTGAATAGCTTCAGTCACTATTCCAGCTTGATTTACAATGATTTTTACAATAACAGTTCCAGACATATTACAAGGATTCTTATGAATCCCTAGTTTTTTTGCTTTTCTACCTGATATATCATATTCGCCATTACCTGCTCCTTTATTACCAGAAGCGTCTTTTCCATTGGTGTTTTCGTTTCCTTCCTTTCCGTTTTTACTCCCGGATCCTGAATTAGACGTTTTCGAATTTTTACCTTTACTGTAATTAGCCATCATGTTTTTTAAATCGTCAGATGGGCTTTCTTCTGTCTTGGTGTCAGTACTTTCTTCTTGCTTGGTATTTGTAACTTCAGCCGGAGCTTTTTTTGTTTTTTCTGGAGAGCTATTTACTGCAACTTCACTAGATTCATCAGAGATTAATTTCTTATCATCACTTGCTTGGCTTGATGCTGCAGCCGTTTTCTGATTTTCTTGATCTGTAGATGGTTTTTCTGAAGTAGGTGTGTCTTGGCTTTCTCCACCTGCATCTGTAACGCCTTCAACTTCCCAAGTTAATTCGGTTGTTCCTTTTTTAGGGTCAACCACTTTAAAACCAAATAATATAAAACAAACAATAAACGATAAGTGAACACAGATAGTAACAATTATACCTGTTCTTTTTCTATTCTTCTTATCTGTATGTTGATTGTCCTTATTCATTTACTTGTCTTTATTCTGTGTTGCGATAACAACCTTTTGATATCCAAGTTTTTTAATGTCTGCAAATAAACTTAGAGCAACCTCTAAAGGTACTTTTCCATTAGCACCTAGTTTGATTGCAGTGTTTTTTAACGTTCCTACTTTAGCCGCAAGTTCTCTCAATAAAGCATCATACTGAATTGGTTTACCGTTCAGTGTGTATTCTTCATCAATAGTAATGTCAATTGACAAACTTGTTGGTTGAGTTGTTGGTTCACCATCCGCTTTTGGAAGGTCAATTACAACTCCAGGAGGGGATACAAGAGTGGAAAGTACGATGAAGAAGATCAACAACAAAAAGACAATGTCAGTCATACTTGACATATTGAATGTTGCGTCTACTTTTTTTCTTTGTCTACCTTTCATACCTTTTCTATGATGCTGGTTGGTCCAATAAATCCATAAATTCTAATGATGCATCTTCCATTTTGTGTACAACATTATCAACTTTACTAACCATTAAGTTATATCCTAGGTAAGCAATAATACCTACGATTAACCCTGCAACAGTTGTTGACATTGCGTACATTATTCCTTCTGAAAGATCTCCTATTTGAATCCCTGAGCTTTCTGCTCCGGCAGACATTTTGTGGAAAGTATTCATCATTCCAAGTACAGTCCCTAAGAAACCAATCATTGGCGCTGCTCCAGAAATGGTAGCTAAAATTGAAAGGTTTTTCTCCATTGTTGAAATTTCTATTTTCCCAACATTTTCTATAGAAGCAGAGATGTCAGGTAGAGGTTTCCCTAATCTTGAAATTCCTTTATGAAGCATTCTTCCAACTGGAGTGTTAGAAGTGGCGCAAATGTCTTTGGCTTTATCCAAATTTCCTTGCGCCACTGAATCTTTTAAATCAGACATAAACGAAGGGTTTATGGCCGATGCTTTTTGAATGGCTAAATATCTTTCAACCCATATGTAAACAGCGATGATTGATAATATAAATAAAGGCAACATGATGATCCATGAGTCAATTATTAAATCGATTATCAATAAATCTCCACCTTTATCAGCTGCAGCAGTTGCGTCATCAGTAATTTGAGCTGATGCACCTGGATCTGATATCATTGAAGGGCTAACTCCGTCCTGTAGGTTAAAAATATTTCCAAACATATATAAAAGCGTATTTGTTAATGTTCAACGTTGATTTTTCTTGTTCTATTATGTGAAAAATAAAATATAAGTAGCTGCTCCAGAAATATATCCAACAATAGCTAATAAACTTATCTTTTTCATATACCAAACGAAATCGATTTTTTCAAGTCCCATAACTGCAACTCCAGCAGCAGATCCAATGATTAAACAAGAACCTCCTGTTCCAGCACATAATGCTAAGAATTCCCAGAATGAACCGTTTGCTAAAAATTCACTAGAAATTTCTCCAGCAGCAACTGCTTCAGGTGTTGCTATAGCATACATCCCTTGTGATGCAGCAACCAATGGTACGTTGTCTACAATTGATGATAAGAATCCAATAGCGATATTGATCGCGTAATTATTTGGAAGTGTTTCTTTTAAGAAATCTGCCATTACAGCTAAATGACCTACTTCTTGTAAAGCAGATACTGCTAATAAAATCCCTAAAAAGAAAAGTACTGAAGAAGTATCAACCTTTTTCAAAACTGAGATTACAGATAAATGATATTTGTGATCTTGATCTTTTTTTCTGTGCATTACTTCAGTAGTAGCCCAGATAATCCCTAGAGACAACATCATACCTGTAAATGGAGGTAAGTGAGTTAAAGTCTTAAATATTGGAACAAATAATAATCCCGCAATTCCTAATATTAAAAGAATCCATCTTTCTTTACTCGTAGTGTCAAATTTATGAGCACCATCTCCACCATCTAAAGAAGGTCTGTCAACTTCACCTTTCATTGTAAATGTTAAGATTAAAAGAGGAATTAGAAGAGCTATAAATGAAGGGATAATAAGATTTGGAATCGCAATTAAAAGAGAGTCAGGTAATTGTTTACCATTCCATAACATTGTTGTTGTTACATCTCCAATTACAGACCAAGCTCCTCCTGCATTTGCAGCGATTACTACCATACCTGCAAATAACCATCTAGTTTGTTTGTCTCCAACTAATTTTCTTAATAAAGAAATCATTACGATTGCAGTAGTTAAGTTGTCTAAGAATGCAGAGAAGAAAAATGACAAGATTGCTATAATCCAAAGTAATTTTGCTTTGTTTGTAGTCTTTATTTTATCTGTGATAATTGTAAAACCTTGGTGTTCATCAATAGTCTCAACAATAGTCATTGCTCCTAATAAGAAGAATAAGATTCCTGCAATATCAAACATATGGTGCATCAAGCCTGTTGTTCCATCAGGTCCATGAATTAAAATGTGGTGAGCGTTTTCAGGATCAGTTCCATGTAGAATGAAAGAATACAATCCCCAGCACACCATACCAACGATAAGAGCTGTTGGTGCTTTGTCTATGTGAATGTTGTGTTCTAAGGCTATCATTAGATAACCTACAATAAACACAATGACCATTAAAATTTCCATAATGCAATAAGTTTAGTTTTGATTTAACCGCGAATTTAATACACCTAGTTGGGTACTGAAAACGAAAGTGAATTTATTTATTGACAATTGTTTTTAAATGAATCATTTCAATTTAAGATATTTCTGTTTTTTTGATGAAATTATACAAAAAAGACAACTCGTTTCTAATCCATTCTTAAATTCAATTAGTAAATGCAACTTTTAGATTTGTAGTTTTAGCCTTTA
>CAWVWF010000239.1:0-4055 GCA_963933885.1 uncultured Flavobacteriales bacterium
TTCAAATAAAAAGATAATGGCTTAGGAAGCTCATTAACTCCGCTGGCGCAAGACTGAGTCTTGTGTCCCCCCGTAGTACTTCCCGCACACTTAAGGCTGTGCCTTACTTGTGTGAAGGCTTTTACGGCAACTCGGAACCAATATTTGAAACAACAAGGCACAGCCTTGCGCCAGCGAAGAACCAAATAGAATAGAATGAGACGTCTCGCTTACACAACGAAAAATAACCAATACCATTCAAATAAAAAGATAACGGCTTAGGAAGCTCATTAACTATCTATTTTAACCAAATGGATATATTATCTCATACGTTTTCGGGAATGGCAGTTGGTACAGTTGCTATGCAATTTTGTAAAGGTGGAATAAAAGAAAAATCAACAGTTTTATTTCTATCAACTTTAGGAGGTTTTATTCCCGATTTAGATGCTTTTAGTATGTGGAGTGGTTTTGATGAAACAGTAGGTTCGTTTTTTAATCTATCCAAAAGTGGTAGGGAAATATACCATAGCAAAGTGTGGTATGGTCATCATGCATTTAACCATTCTTTATTAGCCGCAACTTTATACAGTTGCATTATCTCATTGGTTGTAGTTTTAAAAAATCGATCCGTGAAACCAATCAATATATTAAAAAGAAAAGCACCCTTGATTTTAGGTTTCTTCTTTGGATTTATGATCCACGTATTTGAAGATATGCCTACACCAGAATTTGCATGGGGTGGAGTAGCATTGTTATTCCCATCTACAAATTATACTGGTGGAACTGGTTATATCTGGTGGTGGAATAATTATGATTTGTTCTTGATTATTTTGAGTGTTGTCTTTTTGAATTTAATAACAACTTTAATCGGGAAATTAATGAAAGTTAGAATGCACAAAGTTTGTGCTATGATCTTCGCACTAGGGATGTCTACTTATCTATATCAAATGAATACAAGACCATTCGATTTCCAATATTCAGGATTTAAAGGGCATGGTAATGTTTGGAGTACTTACGAAAAGGAATCCAAGGAAATTCAGAAAGAGATTTTAGGAGAATATCTGTTTGGAATCATGACTGATTTCGACAATTCAATTCCATTTTATTTTTAAAATCAAGTTTGAATTAAACCTAAGTTAAATTGCTTTTGAATAGGAGCGTGGTTCGCTGCTTCAATCCCCATACTTAATGCTTTCCTAGTATCTAAAGGATTTATAATCGCATCAACCCATAATCGAGAAGCAGCATAATAAGGTGTTGTTTGATCATCATATTTCTTTTTAATTTTATCAAACATTGCTTTTGTTTCTTCTTCAGAAACTTCTTCTCCTTTTGCTTTTTTACTACCCAATTGAATTTGCATTAAGACCTTAGCGGCTTGTTCACCACCCATTACTGCAATTTTAGCAGTTGGCCATGCAAGCATTAATCTAGGATCATATGCTTTTCCACACATTGCGTAATTTCCAGCTCCGTATGAATTTCCGATTACTACTGTAAATTTAGGAACAACACTATTAGCCATGGCATTTACCATTTTGGCTCCATCTTTTATAATTCCACCATGTTCTGATCTCGATCCAACCATAAATCCGGTAACATCATGAAGGAAAACTAATGGGATTTTTTTCTGATTACAATTCATAATGAATCGAGCAGACTTGTCGGCAGAGTCATTATATATTACACCTCCAAATCGCATTTCACCAGTTTTAGTTTTCACAACCTTTCTTTGGTTCATTACAATTCCAACACTCCAACCATCTATTCTGGCATAGCAACAGATGATAGATTTACCATATCCAGCTTTATATTCTGTGAACTTGGATTCATCAACCAATCTTTCAATTATCTCTCTTGATTCGTATGGTTTTGCTCTGTCGTAAGGTAAGATTCCTAATATATCTTCTTCTTTTTTAACCGGTGGTTTACTTTTTTCTCTAGAGAATCCAGCATTCTCAGGACTTCCGAATTTGTCAACGATATCTCTAATTGTACTTAAACATTCTTGATCGTTTTCTGATTCGTAATCAGTTACTCCAGAAATTTCACAATGTGTAGAAGAGCCACCTAAAGTTTCATTATCGATAGTTTCTCCGATTGCAGCTTTAACTAAATAAGAACCAGCTAAAAATATAGAACCTGTTTTTTTAACAATTAAAGATTCATCAGACATGATTGGAAGGTAAGCTCCTCCTGCAACACAACTTCCCATTACTGCCGCTATTTGCGGAATTCCCATGGAAGACATGATTGCATTGTTTCTAAATATTCTCCCGAAATGTTCTTTGTCTGGAAAAATTTCATCTTGAAGCGGAAGAAAAACTCCTGCGCTATCAACTAAATATATTATTGGAATTCTGTTTTCTATTGATATTTCTTGAGCTCTTAAATTTTTCTTCCCAGTAATAGGAAACCAAGCTCCGGCTTTTACTGTGGCATCATTAGCAACAACAATAACTTGTCGTTTTTTAATGTATCCCATAACAACTACAACACCTCCAGATGGACAACCACCATATTCTTTGTACATTCCATCACCAACCAGCGCTCCAATTTCTTGAGTAGGAGCCTTCTTGTCTAATAGCAATTCAATTCTTTCACGAGCTGTAAGTTTACCCTTTGCGTGTTGCTTTTCAATCTTAGCATCACCACCACCTTTGTAAACTTTTTTGAGCTTTCTGTTTAAATCAGAAAGCATCATTTTCATTTTGTCCTCGTTTTTATTGAATTCTATATCCATGGTGTTGAGTTTTAAGACTGGAAAGTATATGGTAAAACACACCATAATGTTACTAATTTACCAATCATTTTTTATCGGAACTCATATAGTTAAATTTATCTTTATAAAATGTCGCAATCATCTAACGATCAACTTAAAGAATTACAAGGTTTACTGAAACAAGAAAAGCAGGAAGACCTTGTGAAGTATGAAAAAAAGATGGCTGGTTCTTCTTTTAAAGAAAGGAGAGAGTTAGGGGTATTGTGGTACCCTGTTTTAGTTGACGACACAAAGTTTGATGCTGGTGAGCGATTACTCATTAAGGTTGTGAGGACTCCAGAACATAAACAATCTCATAGTTTTCAGAGCGGTAAATTAGTTAATCTATTCTTGAATAGTGATTCCAATGCTGGTGATGTTAACGGTGTAATTAATCAAGTGAAAGAATCTCACATGGTTATTACATTAAATTGTGATGAAGTTCCAAGTTGGATAGAAAGAGGAGGATTAGGTGTTCAATTGTTATTTGATGAGAACACTTACCGTGAAATGGAATTTGCTTTAAAATTCTTAATTGAATCTATAGATCCAAAGTTAAATGAGTTAAAAGATAAGTTATTGGGTGAGCTTGATCCTGCATTTACGGAAGACTATAGTTATGATGTAAGTGGTTTGAATGAGAGTCAAAACAAGGCTTTAAGATTAATTCAGAATGCAGAAAATGTAGCTGTGATTCATGGACCTCCTGGGACAGGGAAAACAACAACAATGGTTGAGGCTATTTATCAGACTTTGAAAACTGAAAACCAAGTAATGGTTTGTGCTCCAAGTAATGCTGCAGTTGATTTGTTGGTAGAAAAGTTATCGAAAAGAGGATTGGGTGTTGTTAGAATGGGACATCCAGCAAGAGTAACTGAAGATATACTTAATCAGACTTTAGATGCTAAAGTTGCAAAGCATCAAGATTTCAAATTACTTAAAGATTTAAAAAAGCAATCTGAAGAGTACTTTGCAATGAGTCATAAATGGAAGCGTAGTTTTGGAGCATCGGAAAGAGAGCAAAGAAAGATGATGTTAACAGAAGCTCGTAAGCTGAAAACAGAAGCTCAGAAGCTTTCTAATTTCATTACTGACGATGTATTAATGAAATGTCAAGTTGTTGCTTGTACGTTAGTAGGAGCAAGTAATAAGAAGTTAAAGGGAATGCGCTTCACAACAGTATTCATGGATGAAGCTGGACAAGCCTTAGAACCTGCGAGTTGGATTCCAGTCTTAAAAGCGGATCGAATTGTAATGGCTGGTGATCATCAACAATTACCACCGACGATTAAATCCTACGAAGCTGCGAGAAATG
>CAWVWF010000240.1:0-4033 GCA_963933885.1 uncultured Flavobacteriales bacterium
CTATGACTATATAGATCTTTCAAAGCAACATCCATATATTGCATATTTAGATCCATTGCGTTTGTATCAACTTCCAAAACAGGGATTTCTTTACCTTTCTTGATTGCTTTTTTCTTTTTACGCTTCCATTTTTTGATCGCTTTATAATCAGCTTCAATAGCATCAAGTTGCTTTCTTACTTCAGGCATATGATAAGCCATTTCATAATCAAAAGTACTTTCTTCCTTATCTAAAGCATAGAAGTTCTTTTCGTAATCATTGTCTTTAAATTGCTTTACAACCAAGGCTTCATAAGCCCATCTTGAAACCATTACTTCTGCAATCTTAGGAACACTATTAGAACCTCCTCCAAGAACACCGTTAATTTTATCGAAGCTAAACATCGCTCCACTTAAAATCATTTGAGGTATTAGGATTAATGGAATAAGGATATAAATCGTTACAACACTATTGAATGTAGCTGAAATGTTTAATCCTAATAAATTGGCAAAACAACTAACAGTAAATAGTACTAGCCAGTATTCAAGCAGCATAGATTCAACACCCATGATGTTGTTTCCAATCAATACAAACATAGAAGATTGGATTGCTGAAATTGTAAAGAGAATAGCAATTTTACTGAATAAATAACTCCCTCTACTTAAGTTTAAGAAGGTCTCTCTCTTTTGAATTTTCGCATCTTTAATTATCTCTTCAGCACTCACCATAAGTCCCATGAAAAGGGATACGATAATACTCATGAAGATATATGCAGGAACATTTTGATTGGCAGCAAAGGTATATTCTGTTTGTCCGCTTCCTATATACCTAACTATAAAGGCAAGAACGAAAGCTAAAATTGGTGCTTCCAACATGTTTAGATACATGTATTGCTTATTCTTTATTTTAGATAGAACATCTCTTTTGATAAATGTAGCCCATTGCCCAACTTTACTTGGGATATGTAATGAGCTTGGAGCTCGTTCTTCAACTTCTTCAACTTTAACAATTTCGGGAACAATCTCGGCTTTGTAATAGCCATTCCATTGTTCTGCAGATACTTTACGCTCATCTAAATGCTTTCCGTAATCATCAACTAACTTAGCACCAACAATGTTGAAAATAAGCTCTGGGTTTACATTTCCACAGGTAGCACATTCTCCACTTTCAGCGTTAATTTGATTTGCTTTTCGTTTGAAGTACATTACTGCTTCAACCGGATTTCCATAATAAACTGGATAACCACCAACGTCAAGAATTAACATTTTGTCAAACATCTTATAGATATCTGATGAAGGTTGGTGAATTACTACAAATATGATTTTTCCTTTAAGGACTAATTCTTTTAATAAATCTAAAATGTTTTCTGAATCTCGAGATGATAAACCTGAAGTAGGTTCATCCATGAAGATTACTGCTGGTTCTCTTAATAATTCTAAACCAATGTTTAATCGTTTTCTTTGTCCACCGGAAATTGTTTTCTCTAATGGATTTCCAACCTTTAAATCTTTGGTCATTAATAAATCTAAAGCTCTTAATAGATTGATGATCATTACATCAATTTCTTCTTCACTGGCTTGACTTAAACAAAGTTTTGCATTGTAATAAAGGTTTTCATAAACTGTAAGATCATCTAATAATAAATCATCTTGTGGAACATAACCAACTACACCTTCAACTTGATCTTTGTTCTTATGAATATCTACACCATTAATAAGAACTTGACCACTTGTTGGTGCGTCGTTCCCATTTAGTACGTTTAGTAAAGTAGATTTTCCGGCACCAGAGGCACCCATTATTCCTACTAGTTTACCAGTACTTTCTTCAATATTAACTCCTCGAAGTCCCATGTTTCCATTTGGAAATTGGTATTCGATATTTTTTGCATGAAATGATAATTCCACATCAATCGAATCAGATAAGAATCTAGAGACGATATCTGAGTAATAAATTGGTTTACCAGTTGGTGGTTTTACAGTACTTCCTGGAGGGAATAGATAAACTTGACCTGGACTAACTGGTAGTCCATTCATAATTAAGTTCTTATTTTCAACAGCTTTTACAAAGTATAATTCAACTGAAGGAACCTTCAGGAATATTACTTCACCAGTAAAGTGATCTACGCCAATATGTTTCGTTAATTCTTCTTCTGAATAGTATTCTTCAGAACCGTTTACTACTAGAATATTAGGCGACTTGATTTCTTTTGTATTCTCTGTAATCGTTAAACCTGAGATGTCCTTGTATTCATCAGCTGAAATATTAAATACTTCAGCAACGGTATCCATTAATTCCTTTGCATTAGGATTCATCGAACGATCAACCCATATTAATTCAAATAAACGAATGAATGCAATTACCTTTTGTTTCTGTTCTAATGTTTTATTTATTTTTTTACAAACTCCTAAAGTCTTTACAGAATCCTTCATTGAAGTTAACTGCGCTCCTTCCTCTGCACCTTCATTCTTTGCTGCTTCTTTTGCTTCTTCAGCTGCTTTTAAAGCTGCTTTTTCTGCTCTTTTAGCTTCCTTTTTGAGTCGTTTTTCTTTTTCCTCTTCCGTCTCGTTTTCTGGAACTACAGCTTCTGCTTTTTTCTTTTCTTCTCTAAGTCTTTTTCTCTCCTCTCTCTTTTCTCTTTTTGCTTTCTGCTCTTCCGTTTCTTCAGCCGCTTCATCTCCAGCTCCTTCGTCTTTGCTTTTCTTCGCTTTAGGTTGAGATTTTATCTTGAAATCATCAAAATATCCTTGTACTTTGTCTGGACTTAACTGTTGTTGTAGAAACCCTTCTACGAATTTACTTTGTGTTTCCGATGGCCCTCCTTCCTGACTGGTAAGGATAGCAAAAAGTTGCATTAGGGCTTTGAGTATTTCCTCCGACATATTACTTGATTCTTTTCAATTGTTCGAGGTGCTACGGTTTTTTTAAGAAATTGTTCCTAAAAATAACATCAAAATGTTATGTCAAATTATGTAGCTTTTGTAGGTGAAAGAAATTAACTACATTCGTCACATTAAAAATTCATTTTATCCAAATGGTATACAACGTAATAGCACTTTCTAAAGAATTTAAAGACGGACGAAAATCTGTTGATATTGAAATTACTGGAACAGCCATAATCATTAAAATGGATGACAGGGAAGTGAGATGGATGATTGATTCTTTGGAGATTGAAAAAGGAGGAGCTGGTGAATCTTTAATTTATATTAAGAGTTCATCAGATTCTGAAATCACTTTGTATACAAGAGAGAAGTCAATACTAAATGATGAAAACCTATCTCAAAACGAATCTTTAAAACAATCTAGTAAGAAATTAAAACAAGAGTTTTCAAATCGGAAAATCATATACACATTTGCAGTCTTAGCGATATTGGCAATTCCATTTTCTTTTTTCGCTTTTAGAAGTACGATTGTTCGTGGAATAGCAGAAGAAGTTCCTGTTGAATGGGAAGTGAAAGCAGGTGATAAATTATTTAGCACACTTAAGAAACAATATGACGTTGTTGAAGATAGTGTGATTTCTGCAAAATTAGATAGTATTTTTGCTCCCTTAGTTGCAGTTGTAAATACTCCAGAGATTGATTACAAATTTTACTTGTGTTCAGATCCAACTTTGAATGCTTTTGCTTTACCTGGTGGTCACATAGTAATTAATTATGGGACGATAATGAAAGTAGAACGAATAGAAGAGTTGTACGGAGTTATCGGTCATGAATTAGGGCATGTGTCTCAAAGACATCATATTAGAGGTTTAATTGGGAACTTAGGTACTTTTTTAATATTCCAAGGGTTTTTAGGAGAAGAGGCAGGTTTGATCGGAGCTCTAGGAGAATCGGCAGGAGAACTTTCTTCCCTTTTTTATAGCAGATCTTTCGAAAGAGAATCTGATGAGGTTGGTTTTACATATCTAACTGAAGCTGGAATTGATCCTAAAGGAATGGTTGAATTTTTTCAAAGGATAGAGGAAGAACATGAAATAGACCTCCTTGACGAGCTTAATGGCGATGACGATGACGAAGAAGATAAGGATGATGAAGAAGATATTGAGGATTCTGAA
>CAWVWF010000241.1:0-4012 GCA_963933885.1 uncultured Flavobacteriales bacterium
TAGCACACAATACGCTAGTCGTAAACGAAATTTCTCATTTTGAAGGGAAGTATGCGATTGGAAGTCAATTTCATTCGGACAAATATTTTAGTGTTCTTTCCGCAAATGGTAACCAACTAATCAGTGCAAAAGAAAATAATGCCTACAAAGATGTGAAAATGCATCGTACCCTGTTGTTAATCGAAGATGACCGCCTAGATAACCAACTTATTCTGGATGTGTTTAAGGTCGATTCGAAAGATAAAAATCAATACGATTTACCCTATCACTATTTCGGTCAAATTATGTCAACTACTTTTCCGCTTGAGTCACAAGCTTCTCTATTGCCACTAGGAAAAGATAATGGATATCAACATTTATGGCTTCGTTCGAAAGCGAAAAACGGGAAGTCTTCAAACCAGTTAAGCTGGTTTTCTGGAACGACTTTCAGAACCCTTACCATGATGAATACGCCCGAGGATGAGTTTCTTTTCACTCAATTAGGCGCCAATGATCCTGAGTTTAATTTAAGAAACGACTCTTCCTTTATAATACGAAGAAAAAATACAGCTGCTACCTTATTTGTATCTGCAATTGAAATACATGGACGTTATAGTCCAGTAAGTGAAATAGCTATAAATGCAACTTCATCTATTAAAAACATTACCAGTACCCTAGATACTGCTGCATATACAGCTATTACGATCGAATTAACGACAGGACAGCCTATTCAAGTGTTTTTATCTAATCAAGATTCAGGTGAAAATCAAAAGCACGCTATTGAGATAAATGGCGAAAAAACGAATTGGACTGGTCCTTATTTAATACAAACAATAAAATAATAACAATGAAAAGTTTTGGAACTAGTAAAGAGTTTTTACTCACAAAAGATATTCCTTGGGAAACAGTAGGTGAGGGTGTAAAAAGAAAAATCATGGGATACGATGATTCAATCATGTTGGTTCACGTAGCCTTTGAAAAAGGAGGTATTGGACCTATGCATCAGCACCATCATTCTCAAGTAACCCATGTTGTTTCAGGATCCTTCGATGTAACCATTGATGGAAAGACGCAAACACTTAAGACTGGAGACAATTTTTATATCCCAACTAATGTGCTTCATGGAGCAATTTGCACCGAAGCGGGAGAATTAATTGATGTTTTTAGTCCAATCCGTGAGGATTTCATGGAATAAAGTAGACAAATTGTTTGGAGATTCAATTTTTTTAATATATTTGGAAAACCAATCTGGTAAACCAATGTGGTTTTCCAGATAATGTGATATAGAAAAAGGGTAGTTGTACCTACCCTTTTATAATTACTTCAATAACAAGAGGGAAGTAATAAAGACACTGACTAAACAATGATAAACAAAGATAATTATTTTTGATCATATCAACGTTTAGTGCGATCGATTCTTTTTGAAACGATTTTTTAAAAATTAAACAATGAATAACTAACTATTAACAACGTATGAAAATTAAATCTCACGTAACACTGTTGTTTGTTCTTATGGGCGTAGCCTTTGGATTTGCACAAACACAACTCAGTGGATCAGTTATAGATGCAAATGGTGAACCAATACCAGGAGCAACTATAATTGTACAAGAAACTAACAATGGAACAACTTCTGATTTTGATGGAAACTTTTCTATTGCAGTAGATCAAGATCAAAACCTAGAAATTTCTTATTTGGGTTATACTTCACAAATAATACAGTTTACAGGTCAAGATAATATAAGCGTAAGCTTAGTTGAAGACCAAAATGAGCTAGATGAAATTGTTGTGACGGGATACGGTACACGAAAAAGATCACAGCTTACAGGCGCTGTCGCAAAAATTGGAGGTAGCGAAGTAGCTGCTTTACAAGTTGCACGTGTTGATGATGCTTTAGCAGGTAAATTATCTGGTGTTTTAATTCAAAACCAAGACGGTTCTCCAGGTGCAGCTCCAAAAATTCAAATTAGAGCAGCTTCTTCTATTTCAGGAGCATCAAATCCTTTAATTGTTGTTGACGGATACCCAATTTCAGGTGGCTTAGAGACAGTTAATCCAAACGATATACAAAGTATCGAAGTACTTAAAGATGCTGCTTCTGCAGCTATTTACGGATCACGAGGTGCAAATGGTGTTATTTTAGTAACAACCAAAAAAGGAAAATCAGGTAAAGCTACTTTTAGTTACAATGCTTACACCAGCTCTTCTAGCAAGTACCGGGACAACATCCTTAAATCAGGCCCAGAATGGGCAACTTTTGCAAGAGCTGAGATTGCCGCTGGCAATTGGTCACAAACTGTTGCAACAGTAGATCCAGACTTTTTAGAATATAGATTAAGTGCATATGAAGACTCCCCTGGCGCAATCAGTCCAGAAGATTGGCTTTTTCAAACAGGTAATTCTACTAGTCATGATTTCAGTGTAAGTGGTGGAAGTGAAGACGTTAAGTATTTTGCTTCTGTTGGATATCAAGACATTGAAGGAGTTGTAATCACACAAGGATATGAGCGATTAAACTTCCGAATGAATGTTGATGCTAACTTGGGTGATAAGTTCAAGACAGGGATAAGCGCTAATGGATTTTCGTCTAAGCGAGATATTTTAGGTCACGACATGAGAGATTTATTAAGATCGTATGGTGTTCACCCTATCTATCATACTACCGAGTCTATCGCATTTGTTCAGCAATTGGATGCTAAAGCACAGGCTTTAGGATTATCTGCATTTGACAACGGATACAGAGGTTCTACTTATCAGGCCAACAGTATCTATTCGTTAGAACCTGGTATGGCGGCACAAGATTGGCACTATGGAAGAGCAAATAATGGTATTGGAGGATCTGGGGATGCTGGGCCAGCAGCCAAGCTTGATAATACTGAAAGCTGGGAAAAAACATTTTTCGCAAACGTTAGTGGATATCTACAATATAATATTATTGATGGATTAAATATTAAAACCGTTCTTGGAGGTGATATAAGAGATACACAAACCTATTCACATCGATTACTTGGTTTTGATTCTAGAGCAAGAAGTTCTCAAACCTTCTTGAGACAAACTGATTTAAAAGTGTCTACTTTGTTAAGTGAGACTACTTTAAATTACGCAAAAGTGATTGGTAACCATGATATTTCTGCTGTAGCAGGCGTTGAAGTTCAAACAACAAAATTAACAGGTACTGGTCTTAGTGGTGTTAATGTTCCTGATGAAGCTATCATTAATTTCAATTTGTTTGCTCCTGCAGATATTACTGTAAGAGAAAGAGATGAAACGAGAGTCAGAGAAAGTGTTTTTGGAAGAATTAACTATGCATACGACAATCGCTTTTTAGCATCTGTTTCGCTAAGAAGAGATGGTGATTCTCGTTTTGGTGCTAACAAAAAATATGAAACATTCCCAGCATTATCTTTAGGATGGAACATACACAATGAAGCTTTTTTACAAGATAGCGAGCTGTTAAGTCAATTGAAAGTGAGATTTAGTACTGGGTCGTTAGGAACAACCTCTTTCTTAGGTTCTTACGATTCTTTGAGTCTTTTGTCTCCTGCAGCAACAATATTCGGAACAGGATTTTTAATTCCTTCAAATTCACCAAATCCAGATTTAACTTGGCAAACGAATACAGAGACCAACTTTGGAGTTGATTTAGGATTCTTAAATAACCGTTTCACATTAGGCGTAGATTACTATACTTCTAATATCGAAAACATCTTAATTAATCAAGCTCAGTCAGAAGTATTAGGGAACCCAACGTCAATACTTAATGTTGGTGATGTAAAAAGTTCTGGTTTGGAATTTGAATTATCTGCACGATTAATTGATAACGGTACTTTTGGTTGGAATATGAATGCCAACTTATCTACTGTTGATACGGAAATCACGTATTTAGGTGGTTTAGACGAATTACCACAACAGATTTTTGGACAAAGTGGTCGAGGGGCTGTATTTAGAAACTATGTTGGTGGTAGTATTGGTGAAATGTGGGGATTAGAAACTACTGAAGCTATCGGTTACGAATATTTAACAGATGGTTCTAGAC
>CAWVWF010000242.1:0-3994 GCA_963933885.1 uncultured Flavobacteriales bacterium
TACTATTAAAATTAAAAAACCATTTAAATTTGATGGAGAAACAAAAGATGGGGTTAGTTATTTCTTAATTGATGGATTTGATGGGAAAGCAACGATTCCATTACATTCAGGATCACCATCTATTGATCAGAAAGATATTGATGTTAGTTTTGATATTACTAATTCAATGTCTATTCAGGAAGGGAACTCATTATATTTAGCAGGAACGGATGCTAATAGTAATAGCTGGTGTGGTGATGTTAATCATGAACATTTAGGAGATTTATTGGATAAGGATACAAATCAATTAAGTGATTTGCCTATTGATTCTGGTATTGATCCTTCGGACCTTTATTTTAATGCTTTTATTTATGGTACAGGTGCTAAAAGTACTGCTGTTGAGTTTAAGATAGCTGAAATTGATGGAGGAGATACTTTAAATACTCGTTTTGATATTGCTAAATGGTTGAAAGGTGATTCTACAGCAAGAGCTGAACTTATTTTAACAGCTTATTCAACTTCTGTTAATGATTCGTGGATATTTGATGTAATTGTAGATTGGGAAGGTTGGAAATTAGTAAGTATTCCTTATTCTCAATTTCGTGCTGCGAATGATCCTACTAATGGTGGTGGTGGAGATAGAGTTAAAGAATCTTTTAGAATTTCTGGTGTAACTGTTTCTTTACTTTCATATCCTGAAGTTGGGGAATCTGTTTCCACTTATATTGATTGCATTATGCTAACAACAGGTGGTAAGGCTAATTATAATTAAAAATTATTATTATGAAATTATTTAAAAAAGTATTATTTGTTCCAAGTTTACTGTTAGTTCTTTTTGGATGTGATCCATTAGATGAAGTAGGACCTCAGTTATGTCCAAGTGATGACTTTAGCTTCTCTTCAGGTGATTTGAAAGTTGATGTTGTTTCAAAAGTTATGGGGAATTTTGTTTACTCACCTGCAGCTAGCGTTAGTAACACTGTTAATTTAGATGGAGAAGGTTTGCATATACATGCAACGTTGCCTGAAACAGTTACTTGGGAACTTGAAATAAAACTTGAGGACGGTTCTGTTTCTAAGTTGTACAGTGACGCAAGTGATACTATAAGTATTTATTGGTATGGAGCAGGTGATAAGAAGGTTTTGTTTACTGAAGGGAAAGCTGAAATTACTTTCAGAATCCTTTGTGTTGATGATATAACATCTTCAATTACATTATTAAACGATCCAACATTTAGAAACCTACATACTTCATATGGTATTTTGGTAAGAGATTGGGATCAGAATGGAACTTTTCCTATTGGAGTATTAGGTAGTCCTGATTTCCCATGGGCTGGACCAGATGGTTTTGCATGGATTGATACCTCAATTCTTGATCTTACTTATGACAATAGTGATCCTTCGCCAATGGGAGGTTATTCATTGAACTTACATTCAAAACTTCCTTCAACAAGCTGGTATCACGGTGCTACAGGACTTGATAAACAATTGAATTTCAGCGATGTTATTGAAACATTACCAACTTTGGATGCTGAAGAGGTTTATTTCAACTTTTATGTAAAAGGAGATCAAGCTTATGGAAATACATCCCTTGAGTTTGTATATGAAGATAATAACAGTACTAAATTCATTTGGACTCAGCATGTAAACTGGGAAGGTTGGAAATTGATTAGTGTTAAGTTTTCTGACTTTAAAGCTGGAACATCTCCAATGACAACTTTAGATGATGCTAAATACTTAGCATTTCAATTAGGAACTCAACCAATTAAAGATAATGAGGCTCAATACAATTTGGACTTTGTTTTAATAACTGTAGGAGCTCCTCTTTTTAACTGATCACTTAGGAATATAATATAATGGATAAATATAATACAGAAATTTTCGGATCATCTTTGGATGGATCTAAATATGTTGCAGAGAAGATTAAGGATCTGATTGAGTTAAATGATTCTAAAGGAATTCCAACGGTATTAGGGCTTGCTACTGGTTCTACGCCTATTATTATGTATAAGGAATTAATTAGAATGCATAAAGAAGACGGTTTAAGTTTTCAAAATGTTATATCTTTTAACCTTGATGAATATTCTCCAATGAACCCGGAATCTAAAGATTCTTATTGGTACTTTATGCATGAGAATTTATTTAATCATATCGATATTAAAGCTGAAAATGTAAATGTTCCTTTAGGAACTCTTTCTGATGCTGATGTAGAGAAGTATTGTAACGAATATGAAGCTAAAATAGATGCAGTTGGAGGTTTGGATATTCAAATTTTAGGAATTGGAAGAACTGGTCATATTGGATTTAATGAACCTGGATCTCCAGAAGAATCGATTACTAGGCAAGTAACTTTAAATCAAATTACTTTAGATGATGCGGCACCAAGTTTTGGAGGAGTTGATAATGTTCCAACAAAGGCTATAACAATGGGGGTTGCAACTGTTTTGAAAGCGAAAACGATTTATCTTATGGCTTATGGTTCAGGTAAATCTGAAATAGTGTCGGAAACTTTAACTAGTGATATTACTAATCAAGTACCTGCTACTTTTTTACAAAATCATAAAAACACAATTTTTGTTTTGGATAATGAATCTGCTTCATTATTACCAGCATAAAAATATATTTCAATTGTAAATTGAAAGCTACCTTATATAGGTAGCTTTTTTTTTGTAGAAAAATTAAAAAACTATTTTCTAATTTAAGTATTTTAGAATACTTTTAAGCAAGAGAGAATTGTCTTTTTATTATAAAATATAATTTACGTGGAAAAGATTCAAAATAAGGTATTCAAGTCTGCAGAGTTAGGAGCAGTTTATGTTGCCAATTTAATCAAGGAGGAGATAGTAAGGAAAACACAGTTGAAAGAAACTGTTGTGTTAGGATTAGCTACTGGTGCTTCACCTTTGTCCTTGTATAAGGAGTTAATCCGTATGCATAAGGAAGAAGGGTTAAGCTTCAAGAATGTGGTTACGTTTAACCTTGATGAGTATTATCCCATGAGCATAAACGCTATACAGTCTTATGCTCTTTTTATGAATGAAAACCTTTTCGATCATATTGATATTGTAAAAGAGAATATCAATATTCCTTCTGGGACAATTGAAATGGAAGACATTCAAAACTATTGTACAGCATACGAAAATAAGATTGATGCATTAGGTGGTATCGATATTCAGATTTTAGGAATTGGAAGAACTGGACATATTGGTTTTAACGAACCTGGATCTGCCTCTAGATCATTTACTAGATTAGTAACACTGGATAAGAAGACAAGAAGAGATGCTTCTAAAGATTTTAAAAGCATAGATAATGTTCCAAGAAAAGCCATAACAATGGGGGTGGGGACAATCTTTAAGTCTAGAAAAATATTTTTATTAGCTTGGGGAGAAAAGAAATCTGAAGTAATAGCAAAATCTATAGAAGGACCAACTACTTCTTTAATTCCAGCAACATATCTTCAAAATCATCCAGAAGCCATATTTGTTTTAGATGAATCTGCAGCGCAGAACTTGTCTCGAAAAGCTACGCCTTGGTTGGTTGGTGATTGTCAATGGACTGATGAATTAATTCTTAAAGCAGTTTGTTGGTTAAGCGAAAAATTATC
Source organism: uncultured Flavobacteriales bacterium (assembly GCA_963933885.1). GTDB lineage: Bacteria > Bacteroidota > Bacteroidia > Flavobacteriales_C > CAWVWF01. The sequence continues at coordinate 3,584 of CAWVWF010000242.1, forward strand.
AAAAGCAGTTCTTAAGCTGACTGATGAAGATTATAATGAATATGGAATGGGTGATCTTATTGCTCAAATGGGATCAGCATATGAATTAAACCTAGATATATTTAGAAAATTAAGAGATACAATTACTGGTTGGCCTGGAGGGAAGCCAGGAACTGATGGTCAGAATAGACCAGAGAGAGCTAATCCATTTCCGAAGAGAGTTTTAGTTTTTAGTCCTCACCCAGATGATGATGTAATATCAATGGGAGGGACCTTTATTCGTTTAGTAGATCAAGGACATGAAGTACATGTAGCATATCAAACGAACGGATCTATGGCTGTTCGTGATGAAGATGTGCTGAATAGACTTAGTTTTATGGAGCAATTCATGGAAACTTTTGAATTAAAAACTGAAAAAGTTGAAGCTTTTTC
>CAWVWF010000243.1:0-3987 GCA_963933885.1 uncultured Flavobacteriales bacterium
AACTCTATGAGTATAATAAATGTAGATCTTGTTAATTTTTTGTCATGTACTTAGCAGAATTATATAACAAAGTTTATTAATTTTCGTAGTTCAAACTAATGTCAATGTACCACGAATTATTCAATGTTTCTCATTCATCTATTCAAGATCTTTTAGATAGGATGAAAATAGAACCTATTGGTTTTAAAAGTAAGCATGTTCTTATTACTGGAGGAGCAAGGGGGATTGGAGAACAGTTAGCTATTGGTTTAGCTTATTTAGGCTGTAAAGTAACAATTATAGACAAGCTATCGAAAGGTAAAGAAGTTGTAAATAAAATTAATAGTTTAGGTGGAGAAGCAGCCTTTATTTTACAAGATATTTCTGAGAGCGTTTATTTTGAAAAAAGCCTTAAAGCTTCAGTTAAAAATTATGGACGAATTGATATTTTATTAAATAATGCAGTTCACTTTCAGATTAAAGATTTCAAGGACTTAAGTATTAAAGAATGGGATTTACACTATAAAACCAATATAACTGCGACCTTTATAGCTAGTAAATTTGTATTGCCAGATATGATTGCGAATAAATCAGGTACTATTGTAAATATGGTAGCATTAGAAGGTATGTCATACGCATCTGCTATGAGTAGTTCTAAAGTTGCAATGCGATCTTTACTTATATCATTAGCATCAGAATTAGGAGATGATAACGGTGTTAATGTTATGGGGTTTGCTCCTGGACTTGTAAGTACACCATTAATTGAAGATGTTTGGCCTAAGTACTGTGAAAAAATTAAAATCGATTTTAGAGACTATATAAAGTTTAATACTAATAACCCAGGTTATCCGGGCTTAATGCCTGTTGAAGATTGTGCGGCTGGGTTGATTTATAATTTAGCTCACGCTAACTTATTTCATGGACTAATTGCAGATCCTTTCATACCATTAGAAAAAACGGGAATAATTTCAATTAAAGAGGAAGATATTATTACTGATATAAGTAAAGATTTGATCGATAATAAAAAAGCTATCAATTCATATATTCATGAAATAATAGCTTTTAATAAGCGAGTTGAGAATAAAATAAAGATAAAAACTTCTGAGATTACAGAAGAGAAAAATATTGTTGAAGGATTATTAGAACAGTTGTTTCAAAAGAGTGAAGATTTAAGTGTAATCAACGATGAACTCCTTGAGTCTAATGAAAATCTAGATCGATTTGCGCATACTGTCTCACATGATCTAAAAGCACCTTTAAAAGCTATAGCAACCATTGTTTCATTTCTTGAGGAAGATTTAGAAGGGAAATTAGAAGAGGGTACTTTTGATTTGTTTTCTAAACTAAAAAGTAGAGTTGTAAGATTGGATAAGTTGATTAATGGTATTTTGAAATATTCGGAAATAAAGCAAACTTCTATATTGTATGAAGATATTGATTTGAATATTTTACTAAAGGAAATTTCTTTTGATCTTAACCCTATAAATGCTGTTGAAATTAACATACAAGATGAGATACCTACTATAAAAGGTTGTTTGACAAGGATTACTCAGGTTTTTCAAAACTTGTTGAGTAATGGAATTAAGTATAACGATAAAGAACTTCCTGTAATCTCAATTTCTTGTGAAGTATTATCGGAGAAGTTTAAGTTTAAGGTAGAGGATAACGGTCCGGGAATAGAAGAGAAGTATCATATAAAAGTTTTTGGATTTTTAAAGTCTTTTAACACGAATAAAGATATCGATAGTACAGGAATAGGATTGTCAATTGTTAAGAAAATTGTTAATGAAGCGGAAGGTGAAATCTGGGTAGAGTCGGACGGGAAATCAGGAAGTGCTTTTCTTTTTACAATCCCGAAAAATAAATTAAGTTTATAAAATTATTTGCAAAAAAAAAGCCTCAACAAAGTTGAGGCTTTTAAAATATATAAGAATGTAATCTTAAACTTTTGCAGTTTTAACAGTCTTGATAATTCTTGCAGCGATCTTATATGGATCACCATTAGAAGCTGGCCTTCTATCTTCTAACCAACCTTTCCATCCATTCTGAACAGTAATAATTGGAATTCTGATTGAAGCACCTCTATCTGAAACTCCAAAAGAGAAATCATTGATAGATGCTGTTTCATGTAAACCAGTTAATCTCTGGTTATTGTATGCACCGTAAACAGCGATATGTTCTTTAGTAACGGGTCTGAATGCTTCACAAATTTTCTCGTAAGTTTCTTGAGAACCACAAGTTCTTAAAGTAGTGTTAGAGAAGTTAGCATGCATACCTGAACCATTCCAATCTCCTTTTACAGGTTTTGGATGATATTCGATATAGTAACCATATTGTTCAGTTAATCTATCTAATAGGTAACGAGCAATCCATATCTCATCACCTGCTTTTTTAGCACCTTGTGCAAACAATTGGAATTCCCATTGTCCTGCAGCAACTTCTTGGTTGATTCCCTCGAAGTTTAAACCTGCTTCAATACAAAGATCAGCATGCTCTTCAACTAGTTCTCTTCCAAAAGTGTTTTTCCCACCAACAGAACAGTAATACATTCCTTGTGGTCCAGGATATCCTCCTACAGGGAATCCTAATGGTAAAGCAGTTGCAGAATCCATGATGAAATATTCTTGTTCGAATCCGAACCAGAAGTCATTGTCTTCATCTTCGATTGTTGCTCTTCCGTTAGACTCATGAGCCGTACCGTCAGCATTCATAACTTCAGCCATAATTAAATAACCGTTAATTCTTGCTGGATCTTGATAGATCGCTACAGGAATCAATAAACAGTCTGAATTACCACCTTCTGCTTGCTTCGTAGAAGAACCGTCAAATGACCAGTTTCCTATTTCTTCTAAAGTTCCTTGGAAGTTTTCATGCTCCTCAACTTTAGTTTTTGATCTCATGTTTTGTGTTGGCGTGTAACCATCCAACCAAATGTATTCTAACTTAATCTTTGCCATATTGAAAATTATATATGTTTAAAATAAACTAATTATCGGCAACAAAGATACGTTTTTTTCTTTGAAAAGCCCTTGTAAATCAGCATAAAAATGAACTTCAATTCTGTGTGATGTTAAATCTAAAGTGAAAATCAAGTCTATGATAATTGATATTTCATCGAATTAAAATAACTTTTGATGCCATAAGATGGTACTAATATAAGAATGCAAAAAAAACTATTATGAAAAAACTTTTATCAGTCCTTATATTGATGTTTTTTTGTCGCTCGAGCTATGGGCAAGGACTTAAAAACTTAAAAATAAACGGATACTCTTCGTTTGAATATGAGTTGCAGCTTACCGAAGACGGGAAGAGTGATCCGAACGGTTCTTTTGATGCTGATTTATTTGATTTAGTATTCAATTTTCAATCATCAGATCGATTAAGGATCGCTGCTGATATTACCTGGGAGCACGGTTCCGCTTCTGAAGAGAATTGGGGGAATGTAGCTATTGAGTATGCCTTTCCAGAATATACGATTAATAGATATTTGAAATTTAGAGTTGGAAAGATGTTTGTTCCATTTAGTATATATAATGAAATACATACTGCTAAACCTGCATTTTTAACAACTAAAGAACCTCTGTCTACTAATAAGAATCATAAATTTGGAAGTAGTGAAAGGTTTTATCCTAGATGGGGGAATGGAATTTCTTTTCTTGGAAATTTTAACTTGTCTAAAATTAAATTTGATTACAACGTTCAAGTTTCAAATGGTTTCCAAGAAACAACCAATCCATATGAAGAGGATGACAATACACAAAAAGCAATTGCTGTGAGGCTAAGAATAAAACCTGTAAGAGGTTTGAGATTTAGTTTGTCTACTTATTCAGATATGCTATCTGAGTTCGATTCAAATGAGGATAATACTGGAAAAAGAACACATCTAATGTCTTATGGTGCTACTGCAGAATATGAGAACAACAAGATGGGATTAGAGTTTGAATTTATAAGTGGTTTTATAAACCCTTCATCAGGAAATACAATTGTTCGAAATGCATTTACTGGGAT
>CAWVWF010000244.1:0-3918 GCA_963933885.1 uncultured Flavobacteriales bacterium
GACTCTGTTAAGACGTTTTTAGGTGTTAAAGAAGGTGATTATGTTTCTTTCTTAGACTTCTTTCACAATAAAGGTGAAAGTAAGCTTAAAGGGCCTCTTATGGATGCTACAAGAAAGGATCCTAAGAAAAGAAACAGATGGGATAAAGAAGTTATAAAAATAACAGATAAGGTTAATGTGTTTTATATGGCTCAAAGTGGAGAGTTCTTAAGGATTTTCCCTTCTAGAAATGATTCATTGAATAACGAGTGGGTAGCCTTTATGGATAAACACGCAAGGACAAGACTTAGCGGTGAATATATAAGTCCTAGTGGTAAAGATACTTTCGATCTTTCTAATGTTAGTTTCTTAACACTGTTTACACAGTATATGATTTTCCTTCAAAAGGAGGAGTATAAATCAGCTGATAATGTATTGGATATTATTTTGAATCTTCAGCGTAAGTATACAGATGCTGAATCGATTCCAAGCGATGGACAGTTGAATATGGAGATTAGCTATAACAAATCGGCCATTTTTAAGAATGTTGAAAAAGGGTATAAGTATTTATGTCTTTTCTTACTAGTCTTGGCGCTTGCTGAAGCATTGGTTTCAGATAGATCTACCTCAGCTTTTAGGAATTTTATCAAAACACCATTAACTGTATTTACATTAATGTTTGTTGGTGTTTTTGCTTATCATACTTACGGTTTAACAATTAGATGGTATTTAACGGGGCACGCTCCATGGAGTAATGGATACGAAGCGCTAGTGTTTATTGCGTGGGGAACTGGTTTAGCGGGGTTAATATTCTCTAAGTTTTCAAAAATTACGTTAGCGGGAACTGCATTTGTTGCTTACTTAATCATAATGACTGCGGGGCATGAGAATATGGATCCTCAGTTAACGAACTTGGTTCCTGTATTGAAATCTTACTGGTTGATTATTCATGTTGCTTGTATTACTACAAGTTATGGTTTCTTTGGTTTAGGAGGGGTGTTGGGTTTAATTTCTCTTGGAATCATGTTGTTTAAGAATTCAAAAAATAACGAAAAGATAGATTTATTAACATCGGAATTAACTTTTATCAATGAGATGACGGTAACGATAGGATTGATAATGGCTGCAGTAGGAACATTCTTAGGGGGTGTTTGGGCAAACGAATCTTGGGGTAGATACTGGGGTTGGGATGCTAAAGAGACTTGGGCATTAGTTATTGTGATTGTTTACTCAATGTTATTGCATTTCAGATTTGTTCCAGGTTTAAGATCAAAAGCTGTTTTTAATTCATTCGGAACTGTTGTAGGGTTTGGATCGGTGTGTATGACATTTTTTGGGGTTAATTTTTACTTTTCAAGTAGTATTCATAGTTACGCAGCAGGTGATCCTCCAGCATTTCCAATTTGGTTATGGGCAACAATTATTTCAATAGTTTCTCTTTGTGTAATTGCTATTGTTAAAGAGGCTAGATTCGAAAAGAATAAATTGAAATAAGGCTATGAGGCTTGAACAGCTTACATTCTTAAGATTTGTAGCTGCTTTTGCTTTGGTGATCTATCACTACGGTACAAAGGTATTCCCATTCAATACTGAGTTTTTGAATTTGATATTTAGAAATTCAAACTTAGGCGTAAGCTTCTTCTTTGTGCTTTCTGGTTATGTCTTGATGTTGGCTTATGGAAATAAGAAGTTGGTATCAAAGACTGCTTTTTTCAAAAAACGCTTTGCTCGTATTTATCCAGTTTACATTGTAGGTATATCTTTAATGGTATTCTACTATATCGCCTATGGGTACTTTGGAAACGGAGGTACTATCAGTTTGGTTGAAGTAATTAGTAATGTATTCTTACTTCAAGCTTGGATACCTCAACATGCATTAACGATCAATTATGTTGGCTGGTCGCTTTCCGTTGAAGTTTTGTTTTATTTACTATTCCCTATCGTTTTAAGCAGCTTTAATAGATTCTCTTTAAAAAGGGTTGCTAGTGTTGTCTTTTTAATCTGGATCGTTTCGCAAGTTGTTTTTTGGGGATTAAAGACGTCTGACTTCTACGATGGTTTTCCTTCAAGCTCACATAATTTCCTTTTTTACTTTCCTTTATTCCACTTAAATCAATTTTTGGTTGGTGCTCTAGGAGGTTGGTTGTTTGTAAATCACAGACAAGATCTTAGGAAGTATATCCTCTGGTTTGTACCCTTTGTAATTGTGTCTTTAGTTGTTTCGATTGTAGAGGTAGACGGTTGTAATGGTTTGTTGTCTATTGTGTTCGTGTGTTTGTTAATGTCGTTTTCTGTATCGAAAGGAAGCTTGGTGTCTACTTTAGTAAAGCCTGTGTTTGTGTTTTTAGGAGGTATAAGCTATTCGGTATACATCCTTCAAGTTCCTGTTTTTGAATGGCTGTCAGTTGTAAAAACAAAGTTTAGTATTGATGTAAGAGCGGAGACTTTCTTTTTTGTAGGCTGTCTAGTTTTAATCTTTGTTTCGAGTCTGAGTTTCCGATTTGTAGAGAAGCCTATTAGAAATTGGATACTTTTAAAAAACTAAGAATCTTTATTGTCAAACCACTTTGATAGCATTTTACTTAGAGCTACAGTTGTAAGTGGTTTTGATAAATAATCATCCATTCCTAAAGCAATGTATTTTTCAGTGTCACCTTCCATCGCGTTCGCGCTTAAAGCAATGATGGGGGGAGTCTTTTTTGCTGAAGATTTAATGTTTATAGTTGCTTCAACACCATTCATGACAGGCATTTGAATATCCATTAAAATTAAATCATATTCATTTTTCTTGAATAGTTCAATTGCTTCTTCTCCATTGTACACTTTTTATCTCCTTAATTTTAACAACACATCTGAATCCTATATTGTTTTGTGGTTGTGAGTATCTATATAGTAATTTGTATCTGTTGAAGTTGATTTGCTTAGAAAAATTCCCGCCAATAGCTATTCCTTTTTCAATTGTAAATTCTGAAACATTATCAATTAATCCTTTAACTCCAAGTTGGTTCTCGTAAGGTGATTTGACTGATCTTACGTTTCTAACTATATTACTTTTACATATGATTTTATTAGAATCAATTTTTTGCCAAAAGTAAGTAGGTTTTAATTTTCCGACAGGAAATTTAGAAGTGTCTAATTCGCCATCTAGCGCTCTAAACCATTCTTTTTTAGAAGGAAGCGTGTATGTTGGAGATACGACTGCATCTTCAATGCTAACTTTCCTGAATTCACTTTTTTCATTAGTAATTGATTTTCGATTTATGTTTTGCATGTAATAATCTTTGAACGTGGTTGGGTCTCCTCCAAAGCAACTAGTTTCATTAATATTATATTCTGTTTTAAAAACACCTTCTCTTATTAGTAATTTGAACTCTTCATGGATGGTTTTCCATTTACAATAGGAAATAGCGTTTTCGTACGATATACCAACAATTGGTTCATATTCATTTATGTTAGAAGAAAGTATTTGTGGTATTGTCACTTTAAGGATAGAGTCAAAACTAGAGTTGCTTTCTCTTTTGTATTTATTAGGTATTAATGTTAAAATACTGTCCGTGTTATAAATATCTACTAAAGAAATTATAAAAGCATAGTAATCCTTATTGGTAACTTCTGTCCTTTCGATTAGAAAATCCTCATTAATCAATACAAGACTAGAGTCGTTTTTTTCAATGTCTTTTAATTGCTCAGACTTTGAGATGGTGATAACTTCCCATCCGTCTAATGAAGAAAATTCTTTAGAACAACTTAATAGTAGGGTGATACTTAATAGAATTAGAATTCTCATGCATAGATAACGACAACTATAAGAAATGTAACACAGCTTGAATCAATCCTTATTTCCTAGTAAATTTCAAGGTTAAGAATATGATAGGAATAAGCCCGAGTAACAACCACAACTTAGAAACCGAAGATTCCTCTTCGTTTAAATTAACAGTA
>CAWVWF010000245.1:0-3888 GCA_963933885.1 uncultured Flavobacteriales bacterium
GTTAGATTACAACACATAAATTCGAAAGAACCTAGGATTGAATATACTTCTCCTTTTTTCTCTTTTAGAAAGACAAACTCATAAGCAACGTCTTCTTTAAAGTATAGCATATCAACTTCAAAAATATCATCATGCTTTTTATGAAGATGCTTTGGCTTCAAAATTTTAGCCAATGATAGATTCGTTAATGTATTCAAATCAAAAGTTAATGGAATTGGCCCACCTTCTCCAATAATAGAATCATATACCATCCAATTATCTGAAACAGCAAAGCTAATTTTTAAAATTACTGAATCTCCTTTTTCAGTTATTGTTTGCTTTACCTCAACGGGTAACATTTCTTCAACAGCATAACTTGAAGTAATTGAAATTATACTAACGAATAGTAGGGATAGAATCTTTTTCATTTTCATTTGTTTTATTATCCAAATTTGATGCCTGCTTTTTAAATTTCATTAAACCTACTTCAAGAAAGTTCTGATAACTATCTCTGTTTAAATCAAACCCTTTTACTGGCACTAATTTATTCTCATCATGATCAACTAAAACATATAAGGGCTGGGCTAATTTACCAAAAGTAGAAATCTGAAAATCTCTCACCTTTCCTCCATACGTTGTTACCTCTTCCCCGTTTCTCTTAGATATATACCTTTCCGATTCAGGAAGCTCAGTTCTATCATCAGCATAAAGACTAACCAGGATATATTCATTACGGATTAAGTTATCTATAGATTGATCACTCCAAACATTTTGTTCCATCAAACGACAATTAGTACAAGTCCATCCAGTGAAGTCAATCATTAATGGCTTACCTGTTTCTTTTGCTGCTTTTAAAGCTTCATCATAATCGTGGTAACAATCTAACTCATTTGGACAATCGTGCGCCTTTTTAACGCCGTTTAATGACTTTGTAGATGAAGCTTCTATCTTACTTCCTTTAAATGGTCCGTACCACTTTCCTTCAGTATAAAATGACGGAGGTAATATTCCGCTTAACAACTTAAGAGGCGCTCCAAACATTCCAGGAATCATATATACTACAAACGTTAAAGTGAAGATTCCTAAGATTAATCTTGTAACACTAAGCTTTTCTATTGGGCTATCATGAGACAATCTTATTTTCCCAAGTAAATAGAATCCCATAACAGTGAATATAACTACCCAAAATGCTATGAAAATTTCTCTTGTAATATATTCTGATTGAACTACGATATCTGCATTTGATAAGAATTTTAAAGCAAGCGCTAATTCCAATAACCCTAATACAACTTTTACTGAATTCAACCAACCTCCAGACTTAGGAAGCTTATTCAAACCACTAGGAAATATAGCAAACAATGTAAATGGTAAAGCTAATGCAACTCCAAACCCTAACATTCCCATCAGTGGTCCTTTCACCCCACCTTCTACAGCTGCTTCAATAATCAAAGATCCGATTACCGGACCTGTACATGAGAACGAAACTAAAGCAAGTGTGAATGCCATAAAAAAGACTCCTAAGAGTCCTCCTTTATCAGCCTTCGCGTCCATCTTATTACTCCATGAAGCTGGCAATGTAATTTCAAATGCTCCCAAAAAGCTAATCGCGAAGATTGTAAAAACAAGGAAGAATGCGATGTTAAAGGAAATACTACTGGCCATTAAGTAAATGGCTTCATCGTTAACTAAGGCACTTACTCCAAAACCTAACGCTACATATATAACAATGATTGAAATCCCATATATAAAAGCTTGTCTGATCCCTTTAGATCTTGACTCCGCCATTTTTGTAAAATACGTAACTGTCATTGGTATCATTGGGAAAACACATGGAGTTAATAAGGCTAATAGACCTGCTCCAAATCCAACTATGAATAACCAAAAGATACTTTCCGTTTTCACCGAACTAACTTCAATAGGTGCAGATAACCTCTTCTTCTGATAAGTACACTTACCCTCTTCATTACATACTTGTGCTTCTACTTCAATATTAACAATAAAATCTTCTTTTGATTTTGCTTTTAAAATCTGCTCAAAAATAACTTGTGGACCATTATGATACTTAACATCAACCTCAAAAACCTCTTCATATTTTGTAATTGGCTTTGGCTCTGCTAAAATTTCTTCTAAATTATAATGACCATTCTTTTCATCAAAATTTATTGACGTTGGCAAGGAACCACCTTCTGGAGTATAAAGAGAATAAATATGCCAACCTTCTACCAGATCAGCTATTACATTCACTTTAATATTTCCATTATCTAAATATTCAACACTTGTACTCCATTTTGATTTAACTCCGTCTTCCTGAGAAAACCCTACAAAACTAACAGCAATTAATAACGAGAATAATATTTTTTTCAGCATAAAAGCAAAACAATTAAGTGAGCAAAAAGTTTCTTTGAATATTGTTAAAATATATTAAAACCAAAAATACGCAAATGAAAACAACTAGAATGTCTAATTACTCACATAACTCCATTTTTCTCGATTTATTGGCGCACAAAAAAGCTGTTTGAGTATTTCACACTCAAACAGCTTTTAAATTTTATAACAAACCCTATTGGGTGTTCTTTCTCTTTTTAGAAGAATCCGACTTGATAAATTGACTTTATCGGAACCATTACTTCTCCCTTAAAACTAACATTACTTTCTGTAGTTGCCCAAACTGTAGCCACTACTCTATGCCTTTTTGATTCAGCATCCACAAAATATATTTTAATATTTGCTTTAGATTGAGCTCCTAAAGTAGCAGCCCTTTGCAAATCAATTTTTCTTTGAAGTTGTTCTTCTTTTGTAACAAGAACATCGTTCTCTGAAAATTTTATATCCTTTATTTTTTCCTTTGGAATTTCAATTGGTTTGCTTGCAGATTGTGCCATAGAGAAGATTAGTTTTGTACGTTACGACGCTTTTTGAGAAAACGTTATACTCAAAGTACGATTTTTTCTTTAATTATTTTATTCAATTCTTCAAATCTCTGAGAACCAACCCGATAAATTAAGCCATCTTTATCAGTTAACTCAACTACCCAGTTCCCATGCGTGAAAAACTTTACCCTTCCACGTAAATGAAGGTTATAAACAGGTCTGTTAAAAAGTATCTTACTATACTTAACAACTTCTGTCTTTACAATATTCTTTAAATCAATTTTAACTTTCCTAGTGGTCCAAAAACCATCCAAAATTAGATTATCATCTATTATTTCTGTTTTAATATGTAGCACTAAAAATAATACAACAGAAACAACCAAAACTGCTATTCCAATAATTAAGAACAACGAAGCAGTTTCATCAAACTCATCTGATGAATAATAACTACTAATACAAGCAGTCGCAATTATTAAACGAATAAATAAGTTGAACTTATTATTCCCTAAATATTGCTTTTCATGAAATTGAACGTCTTTCATATTTTATGCTATTTCGATAATATAAATATTTTTAGTTGAACTATCAACTCTATATCTTTCATCAGATCGATAACCAACAATCCATACTACCTTTTCATTATCACAAAGTAACCATGTTGATTCCTTTTCCTCTAATGAAAACTTATTATTAATAAAGTAGTCGCTTAACTTCTGCTTCCCTTTCATACCAAAAGGAACAAACCAATCTCCCTCTTTCCACTTCCTCAACTTAAGCTTGCCTTGTACCTTATCAGCGCTTAAATATACCTTATTTAAAGTTGCCATTATTTCAATTGGAGCTGAAACTACAGAAATTGTAAGATTAATTGGTAATTTATCAGACAAATAATATTCGTTTATATCTCTTTCCTCGTTGGTTTCACTACTCTACAACTTCAATTTCTCAGTTGATGGCTTGAGGAACTTCAAGATGTTAGGCATCAACCTCTCTTTTTCTTCGAGCTCTTTGGTTTTGCGATCAGCTTCTTCTTTCAGTT
>CAWVWF010000246.1:0-3877 GCA_963933885.1 uncultured Flavobacteriales bacterium
ATACCGATTATAAATCGGCTAGTTTACCTTCTAGATTACCGTTTCACTCAAATCAAGAAGTACGGTAAGTACGGTAGTTATGTATTCTGATCTCGTTTTAAAACCTTTCCTCGGGGCTCATTACCTTCATGAAGAACAACTGCAGAATGTAGAAACTCTGCAGCATCAGCAGAATCCTTTACTTTTATCGCACTTCGTTCAAGCATTTCAGCTTCGAAATCATTTAATACACTTTCTCTAATGCCAACGCTTCTCCAATCCGTTTGCGGTCTGCATCCTTTCGAGATTCCTCTAGCCAATGCTAAAGCATCTAATAAAGCTTGATTTGCACCTTGACCTTTAAACGGGCTCATAGGGTGAGCCGCATCTCCGATTAAAGTTATATGATTAGCTTGATGTAACAGATTCGACTTAAGCAAAGCTCTATCATAAACAGGGTACCCAGAAACTTGAACTTCTAACGTTGCTTCAACAATTTGTGGAATAGGAGTGTGCCATTTTGTTCTTCTAATAGCTTCTTCTTTCAGGAATTTCGGTCCTTTTTTATTCAATGATTTTGCTTCAGCCTCCGAAACAGGAAAACTCAATTGCCACATTACGGAATTCGATGAAAAAGGCATTACATATATTCGTTCGTTTCCATTTGCTGTTTGAAAAACAGTAGCTGAATCTAATAAATCACTTTCAATATTTTCTAGTTCTGATAATGGACAAATTCCTAATATGACTATACAGCCTAAATATCTAAGTGGTGACATCTTTTCTCCGATCAGTATTTTTCTTACTGAACTTCTAATTCCATCTGCACCAATTACAAGATCTGCTTTAAAGTTCTTTTGCTCACCATTAACTTGAAAGTTAAGTTCAACACCTTCTTTGGATTCTTTTAAATCCATTAATTGATGTCCCCATTCAACCTTATCATGTCCGCCTAATTGTTCTAAGAGTTGAAGTCTTAAAGCTTGTCTGGCAATATGAATATTGGTTTTCTTTGGAGATTTATCAGCATCAGGGTGTACCCATTTTCGCATTCCCCATTCTCCGATAACCTTACCGTTAGTAGTATGCACAACATGTCGGTTTGAAACAACACCTTCTTTTAGTGCTAGAATCCCAAAGCCTTCAATGGCTTTACTAGCTTGTTGTAAAGTCAATCCATAACCTTGAGAACGAACCTCAAAACCAGCATCTCTTTCATAAAGAGTAAATGGAATTCCTCGGTGTAAACAAGCAACGGCGAGTGCAACTCCACCAATACCACCACCAATAATTGCAACATGTGGATAGTTTTGAGTGTCCGGAGTAGGTGGTTCTGCTGAAGGAAGTATTCCTGATCCAGAACAGATAGTACAATTTTCTAAATGACCTTTTGGTGGAATAGGAGTAGGACCTTCACCATTTGATTTTTCAAATAGTTCAAGTTCTTTTCGGTAGAGTAGTCTAGTTTTCTTTCGGATCCTTCGGCTCTTTTTTCCGCGTCCTTGACAATTCTCACATGTAGTCCAACCTGTCATTTAATAATTCTAATTTCTTGTCTTGTATTCGTATTTACTAACTGATTTTTCTTCTTTACTTTTATTAAAGGTTAATGTTGAAATACTTTTTGTAATTAGCGAATTATCATATTCAAAAGTGAAGTGAATATATAGCTCGTTTTCTTTTGAATAATAGTCTTGTTTTATGAGTTGCATTTCGGAATTATATTCATTTTCTTCATGCTGAATTAATTCAATGGAAGAATACAATTCGGAAGTTTTCTGTTTCCCATTTTCATATGTTCTATTTGAGTATCCAATTTTTCCGTTTTCTTTATTGAATTTTTCAGACAATACCATTTTCTTATTCTTCCAAGTAAAGTTTGTATAGTATACCAATATACTATCAGCGCTGTAAGCGGATAGTTTTATATTATTTCCATCTTTATCGTTCTCATAAATTTGATACCAAGATAACCTGTCATTGTAATAATACTTGATAGTTTCATCCTTACTAATTGTATCAATTGTTGATTCTTTAATAAGGGTTGAATCAATTCTTACAGGGTAAGTGGGGGGACTGTTGAAGTCTGTGATTAGTGTGACTATTTGTGTTCGGTATTCATATTCTTTGTAAGAGATATGATTTGAACTCTCCTTAAAATATGTTGTGTAAAATGTTCTTTTACAAAAAGTTCCTGAAGAATCAAACTCGCTGTATCGAACTGTTCGACCCATTTTATCAAACCAGTGTTCTGTTACTTTATGAAAATCTTCGTCTTCAACTGAAATAAAACAAGTGGCGAATTTTATGTTTTTCTCCTTGATTATATGATCGTCAAATAGGTCATCAGTATACATTTTATTTGTATACTCTGCGCACGATAGTAATATAATTAGTGAAAAAATGAGGGTAGTAATATTTTGACTAATAAGATTGGTTTTTAGAATTCTCATAAATTGAAAATGTATCTATAATAATACAGATTAGTTATATACGAAAGTAATGGAAAATATTAATAGAGTAGCGTGTAATGTCTTTTTATAACCTTGGCTTTAATTATATGTTAGTTTTGTAAAAAACTCCTTCCTTTAACTACGGTTTCCATAAGATTATATTTCTAAATTAAAAGGTTATCCATTTTTAGTTAGACTCTTTTTCACAAACCCATATTTTTCTCTCAAACTTCGATTTTCCTCTTTTCCCAACAGTACAAAAATCTTGAACTTTCAATCCTGAATTAACAATATCAGTTTTAATATCTGTAGTAGAAACGATAACAACTCGATCGGCAAGTTTGGCAGTAGATTCTACAATGTTTGAAGTCGTTAATTCATCAGAAAGACTATATAAATTATAGGGTAAATCGATAATAGCAACATCGAACTTCTTGTTTAAATCTTTAATGTCGGAACAGTGAACTTTGGCTTTGTAAATGTAATGTTCAAGGTTTTTTATTGTTTGATTGGTTCTTTTGGAATTGATATCACAGCCTTCTATTTCAAACCCAGAAATGGTTGCTTCTAGCATGATCGTTCCAACGCCACAACAAGCATCTAAAAGTTTAACAGATTTATTTCCTTGGGATGCAATACAAACTAGAGATTTGGCAATATCCATACCTATAGAATTACTAAACGAGTATGGCTTTTTTTTGTGTTTAAGCCATTCCGAATTGTGTTTAGTTAGGATTCCGAAATACCATTTATTTGCATATGTACATATGCTATATGTTATCGAAGGGTTCTCAAAGTTTGGTTCACCATTAATGCTATAACCAACGCCTTTTAGTTTCACACGTCTTTCAGCGTAATCAGCAAGATCTCCTTCTAAAATCACATATTCAGCTTTAAAGCCTTCAGCATGAATATTTTCATTTTCAATCTTTTTTATTAATTCATGGTAAGTATCAGTAGGGATTGATAATTCAATCCTATTCTTAATGAATGGGCTGATTAAAGGATCAACTTTAAGATTGGAAAACAATACTTTCTCTTTTTCCTCTTCACCGAAAATTACTCTTGATTCCAGCTTGCAAAGATCTTCATTATGATAGTCGTAATTAAATGAATAAAGGTAGAGATGGTTATGCATTATTTAATGTGAAATTGGGTAATTGTTTTTTCTTCATATAAATATAATCAAACGAATAAAAAGGGACAATTTCAATTATGTAATTCTTGT
This sequence comes from uncultured Flavobacteriales bacterium, assembly GCA_963933885.1. Classification (GTDB taxonomy): domain Bacteria; phylum Bacteroidota; class Bacteroidia; order Flavobacteriales_C; genus CAWVWF01. The sequence continues at coordinate 3,661 of CAWVWF010000246.1, forward strand.
ATTTATAATTTGTTTTATGGGAACATTTTTTTGAATGAGCTTAGTTTTAAGGGGTAGGTGAATAGTTAAATATATTTTATTTAATTATCGATAAATTAGGCTCCTACAACTTTTATTTATGTCGTATTTTGTTTTACTTTCACGTATCGGAATTGTTGGTTTAGCGTAGTTGGATAAGGGGTTTCCTGTATTTTTCGTGATTTAAAATTAAAAAAAT
>CAWVWF010000247.1:0-3834 GCA_963933885.1 uncultured Flavobacteriales bacterium
ATTTCATCAACTGTTTGTTTTGTTAATGTGAAGATTTGATTATACAAAGCATCTGAAGTCGCTATTTCTTCCGCAGCTGAGATCTGAGTTTCATCTTCAAGTTCGTCTCTGCCTGCATCACAAGAAGTTAGAATAACAAATCCAATCAGTATGTATAAAAGCTTTTTCATTATAGTATTGCAAATATACTTACTAGACTCCAGTTTGTTTGGCGAGTTGCTTTTTATTTCAATTTATTAGCTTTTTCACAAATACCTAAAAGTGGGTATTGGGAAAACTCTTCTCTCTTTTTAGCTTTGTAATCGAATTGAAAAAAAGCACAAAATGAATAAATTCATACTTTCCTTCCTTGCAGTTTCTTTACTATTTTCTTGTAAAGACGATGAAAAAAAAGATGTTGATACTGGTTATAAAATACCGACTACTTACAACTTTGACAATGTAAGTTTCGGTGGTCAAACATCTCGTTTGGACATGCTAGAAAACATCACAACTTATATCAAAACTGGAGCAACAGTTGGAACATCATTAGATGCTCAACAAATTAAAGATATGTTTGCCAATTCTGGTAATCCTTTTAACGACTTAGCGCTTGATACTTCAGGTAAAAAACTATCAAACAAGTGTTTCATTTTAGACACAGCATTGTTTATTTCTTACTTTGATTCTTTAGAAATTATCGCAGGAACAACTGGTGGTAGTAATGGTGTTGCAGGAATTGTAACAAACGGAACTAAGTCTTACTTATGTAACGCCAAAGGATTTGAATATGCTCAATTAATAGATAAAGGATTAATGGGAGCAGTATTCTATTACCAAGCATGTGAAAACTATTTTACAGATGCTAAAATTGGTGATGCTGTAGATAATATTACTGTAACTCCAGGAAAAGGAACGCCTAGAGAACATCATTTCGATGAAGCTTTTGGTTACTTTGGTGTACCAACAGACTTCCCTTCTAACACTAATGGAATTAGATTTTGGGGGAAATATTGTGATGGTAGAGATGGTATGTTAAACTCTAACCAGTTAATGATGGATGCATGGTTAAAAGGTAGAGCAGCCATTTCTAACAATGATAAAGTAGCAATGGACGCAGCAGTTGTAGACATTAAAGCTTTATGGGAAAAAATATCTGTAGGAACAGCTTTACATTACCTAAATGGTGCAATCGATAATATCAATGACGATGCTGAAAGAAATCATGAATTAAGTGAAGCAGTTGCTTTTATTGGAGCACTTAAGTATAACTCTAACGCTGTTATCACTACTGTAGAGATTGCTCAAATATTAGCTGCAATCGGAGATAACTTTTACGAAGTGAGTATATCAGACTTAAACAATGCTAAAACTTTATTAGCTGGTTTTTATGGTTTCGATGCTCAGAAGAATCAATTTTAAGATGAGAATTAAAAATATAGGAATCCTACTAATCGCCGCTTCATTAACATGGAGCTGTGATTCTGGTAATAAAAACTCAGGAAATACGGACAATTTTGATGTTACTACAATTCTATCAAATGTTTCTAACAACCTCATTATTGAACGTTACCAAACATTAAGTGAGGCAACTCACGAATTAAAAAGTGCTGCAATAACTTTTAATGCTAATGTTTCTCAACCTAACTTGGACGATGTTCAAGAGAAATTCAGATTGGCTTATTTAGCTTGGCAAGAATGTTCTGCATTTAAATTTGGATACGCTGAAACAAATGGTCTTCGAGGATTCCTTAATACTTTCCCTACAGACACAGTTGAAATTAAAACCCTATTAGGTGCTACTATTCCTAACTATGAACAAGCAAGCTATACTGATGCAGTTGGTTTTCCTGGTTTAGATTATATCCTTTTCAGTCATAGTGATACTGATATTCTTAATCTTTTTTCAACAGCTGTTGATAAAGAAGGCGCTAAAGATTACTTGTTAGGAATTGCAACTTTAATTGATACAAAAGCAAACGAAGCACACGCGTTTTGGAAAAACAATACGGATGGTTTTAAAGCTGACTTCAGTACTGATAAAGACAAAGCTGTTTCTAGTGCTTTTTCAAATTTAATAAATGAATTTGTTTGGGATACTGAGTTCATGAAAAACTATCAACTCGCAGTACCTGCAGGAAAGTATACACTTAACACACCTCGTCCTGAATTAACAGAAGCGATTAATAGCGGATTAAATATTCAACTTTACAAAACGCATTTACTTGCGCTTAAAAGGTTGTACCTTGGCGAAAATGCATCAGGTGATAATGGAATTGGATTCGATGATTACCTGATTGAATTAAAAAGTGAAACAAACGGAAAATCATTACACACACTGATCATTGATCAGTTTGATTTAATTGAAGGGAAAATTGATGATATTTCGGGAGATTTAATTGATGCAATTAACAATCAACCTACATTAATCACGGAGCTGTTTACTGAAAACAAACTCTTAGTGTCCTACTTTAAAGTAAACATGTGTTCTGAATTTAGTGTTCAAATCACTTTCACAGATAACGATGGAGATTAACTGATGACAACATCATTTATAAATACATTAAAATACCAACTAGTAATAATTTGTTTACTAGTTGGTAATTTTGTTTTTGGTGGTGAAATATCAGGAATAATCCTAAACACGTACCAAGCACCTGTTAAAGATGCTGTTATAAAAATAGATGGTACAGATATCACTGTGAAAACGAATAAGTTTGGAGAATTTGTTTTCAACAATTTAAAAGCAGGATCTCATTTGATTGTTATAAAACATAGCAAGTATCAAGCATTTCTAAAACCTGTAAATCTTAAGAATGATTCTTCTTCTGAAAAAATAGAAGTTTATCTTTTTGATAAAAACATTGATCTAGACATTATTAATATCGTTGAGGAAAGTCCTATTGGAACAGGGCAAGATGTAACTCAAGATATAATTACAATTGACAAAACTAAATTAGAAATCAAATTAGACCCTGCTAAATCTCCATCTATAAAATTAGACCGAGGTATTATTGCCCCAATTTCAATAATGGAATATGATGGTGCAGGATTACAAATCGGAATTGGAGGAAGAGGATTAAATCCTAAAAGAACTGCTCACTTCAATACCCGTCAGAATGGTTATGACATCAGTGCTGATGCTTTGGGTTATCCTGAAACCTACTACACTCCACCTGCTGAAGCGATTAGTAAAATAAGTATCATTAGAGGTGCTGCTTCATTACAATTCGGTCCGCAATTCGGTGGAATGATTGATTTCAGATTAAAAGATGGTCCTCAAGATCCTAATAAAAAAATAGAATTTACGACTTCTAATAAATATGGTAGCTATAATCAATTCCACAGCTTCAATAGTTTTGCTACAAAAACTAAAAAACTAAAAACGTATTCTTTCTACCACCTTAAAACGGGAGACGGCTGGAGAGACAATTCGAAATACACATCTCATACAGGTTATATAGGTTTAGATTACATGCCTAAAGATGGTTTTAACATCAAACTACAATTAACACATCACCAATATGTGGCACAACAAGCTGGTGGTTTAACAGACAAGCAATTTGATCTAAACCCACAAGTTAGTTTTAGAGAACGAAACTGGTTTAATGTAAACTGGAACATTGCTGCATTAATATTGAATTACAACTTCAGTAAAGACTTTTGGATAAATTCTAAATTCTTCGGTGTACATGCATCAAGAAACTCAGTTGGTTTTATCCAACCTTCTACCCTATCGGATCCAGGTGAAGAAAGAACTTTAATCACTGGTCAGTTTCAAAACATTGGTAATGAAACAAGGGTTATCAAACGTTATCAATATAACAAAGAGAAAAATGCGGTCTTTATAGCAGG
>CAWVWF010000248.1:0-3831 GCA_963933885.1 uncultured Flavobacteriales bacterium
CAGTCACCTGCCAATCTAGATTTCCATTTCCATATGGATAAGCGAATGTATTACAATCCTGATTTGTAATATTAGTATTCAAAAAATCTCTAAAAGTTGATATTTCTGTCTCTAATCCTGATTGATTATTCTTCATAGCGGTTAAATCAGCATGAGTTTGAGTATGATTCGCCATCTCCATTCCATCATCTGCCGCATCCATTAAACCCTGCCAACCACCTGAAAGGTTTACATGACTTGTTTGATCGTAATCAACAAACATTGTCCCACCCATCCCTCTTGCTTTTAATTGAGGTGTACAGATATTCACATGATCGGAATTCATATCATCATATGTTTGAACCATACATGCTTCATAGTCATTATACCAATTTGCTATCCTATAATCTTGAGCTAATAAGTTTCCTGATAATGCAATTGAAGTAATTATGGCTAAGTATCTCATGTTGGTCTTGTTTATCTGTCTACTTAAATTACGACAACTAAACCCATTTAGGCACACCAAAACAAGTATCAGTGACGCTCAAAACAAACTAAAAAAGAACACACGAATCTTAAAAACAACTAATTACAAACAAAAAAAATTACTAACCCAACAACAAAACAAGAGAAACAGTAACATTTCCTTACTTTTGAAAATATGGAAAGAATCAAACTGATATGGGATTTCAGAAGTCCTGACGCTGAAAAAATTGCATCTCACCACGTAAAACATCTTGTTGAATATATTACAACTAAAAACATTATTGATTCCAACGCTTCTTACGAGAAGATAAGTGATATGTACTGGATTGCATTCATAGAAACAGACAAGTCTAATATGATTGAGCTTCGTGACAATTTAAAACCACATCGTGGAGAAACCATTTAATTTGTTGCAACAAATAAAATAATTACTTACATTTACTACATGAAAACAAATCCAGTAATAAGCGTAAACAATTTAGGTTTCCCATGGGAAACTCAAGATCCATTTTTATTTTGTGTTCATCATGAGGATTTCTATCCCAAAGGAAATGACGATTTAGGTCCTCTCGATGATTTAAAAGGAAGAAATTTAGGAAGTGACTTCACAATTAAGGACGGATACAGAATGTACCACGGACAAAAGGTTCCTGGATTCCCAGCTCACCCACACAGAGGATTTGAAACTGTTACAATTGTAAGAAAAGGATTGGTTGATCACGCAGATTCTACTGGTGCATCGGGTAGATTTGGAAATGGGGATGTGCAATGGATGACAGCTGGAAAAGGTGTTCAACATTCGGAAATGTTTCCATTATTAAACAAGAAAGATGAAAACCCATTTGAGCTTTTTCAAATATGGATTAATCTACCGAAAGCTAATAAATTTGTAGAACCTCATTTCAAAATGCTTTGGAATGAAGATTTGAAAATCGAAAAATTCGAGGATGCTAAAGGTGGTAAATCAGAAATATCAATCGTAACTGGAAAGATTTCAGAATCTGGACCAACTCCCCCACCCGATTCATGGGCAGCTGATCTTAAAAACAATGTTGCTATTTGGAACATCAAGATGGATGCAAATGCTGAAATCACATTACCTAACGCAGAAGGTGTAATTAATAGAAATTTGTATTTCTTTAAAGGAGAGCAAATCTCAATAGAAGATCAAAATATTGAAGTATATAAAGGGATAGAACTTAACGCCGGTATTTCAACTACAATTAAAAATGGAAACAAACCTGCACACTTATTACTTTTACAAGGTAAACCAATCGGAGAACCTGTTGTTAAATATGGTCCGTTTGTAATGAATACAGATGAGGAAGTTCAACAAGCAATGAATGATTTTCAAAATACTCAATTTGGTGGATGGCCATGGCCAAAAAGAGATCAGGTTCATGATGAATTAAAAGGACGATTCGCTAAACATTCTGATGGTAGACTCGAGGACAAGAATAAATAGTTGATACTTGTTGATCATCTTTATCACTCATTTTCAGAAGCTTCTGGAGTTTTAAACTTACAGTTACTTTTGATTGATTTTGAGCTAAACGGCCGTAATTATTCTGATTATGTTATTGAAGAGTTTTTTGATGCTCAATTATTAATAAGACAAAATAGACCTGAGGGTGTTATTATTAGATTTGATTATACTGAGTATTGGAACAATGCAAATTACACGCCTCCTTATACTTGGCTAGATGTCCGAGATACTTATACTGAAATCTATAAAAACGCTCCTCTAAAAGGATATAAATTAAGAACAGAAAATTATGCAAATTGGGAAGAACATTCTCAAACAGGAATCAAAATTTTAAGAAATTTCAGAAGCGAAACTTTAAAAACTAATATGCTTATCCGCTTCTTTACCCAAGGCTTTTCTTTTCATTATAGATAATCACCCAACAACGTCCCCTCCTTGCAGAAAGGGATCAAGAGGCTCATAGTACCTAATTTTTAATTTGACTTTAAAAAAAAAGCGTCTGGAGACGCGATTGTAAATACACAAGCATGTCCTACGGAACATGACGCGCGAGAATCGATCATAAACTGATTAGGATATGATATGGAATCTATATTTAAGCTAACTGACGCAAAGGATGGTTACGAGAATTATTTACTAGACAATTATTTAGAGTCAGTTTACTTCATGAACTCTACAATATAGAATTACAAAGGATAGCTTTAACTGTTGATTCAATGATTAAGCTTAATCAACCTCATTACGACCGAGCAAAAAGTAGATTTAAGTATTTAATTGATGAACGAGACTTCTTAATCAAGAATGCCGAATTTATAAAATCTACTACTAATTAAACCTAAGAAACAATTTCAATATCGTCGATTCTAGCTAAGTCGATTGTTGTTTGATTACCCTCAGTTGTAATTGAAGATTTAAATTTAGCTCCCCAAACAATTTCATCATGTTTATATGACATCCTGGAATAAACTGTCTGAGAAAAAGTATCGTCGAAGGCTTTTAAAAGAACTATTATTTCAGCATTTCCTTTTCTTAAATCTTCCTCTGTTAAACCATGCCAAGGACTTCCTTCTTTTATTGGATGAACAATCGTCCAAGTTAAAGCTAAGAAATCAATCTTTTTCAATTCGAGTTCCATTGGTAAGTTCACTCTACCATTTTCATTGTTATAGCTTAAAAGCATTCTAACTTCGGATTCTATCAACTTACTACTTCTTTGGTTTGCCAACTTAACCATAAATGCTTTTCCACCTTTAAACGGTGCTACAACACCAAATTCGCTATACTTAATCTTTGCAACAGGTCTGGAAAATCGTCCATACAATAAACCAGTTACTAAGGCAATACCTAGTAAACCAATAAAACTTTCAATAGATGATATAATTTTTGCAGAAACCAACAAAGGACTCATTGCCCCATAACCTACAGTTGTAATTGTTTGAACAGAAAAGAAAAAGTAATCCCAAAATGCATCAAATTCACTTTCATGATCAACTAACGACACTGAATTCTCTCCGATTAGATAATATACTAATGCAAAAATGGCATTGATTAAAAAGAAAGAAGTTCCAACTAGAAATAAAAATTTAAGCCAACCAATTGTAATTAGAGTATGAAATAAATCATAAGGTCTAAACACTGGCAACCCCTTACGCTTTACATTAATACTTCCATTCCTATTGATAAACCTGAAGTCTTTATCAACGTTTTTCCCAAAACCTAATTCCTTGTTCTTATGTTCATTCACGATATGAAGATATAAAAAAATTGAGCTGACACGATAGTACAAAAACAAAAAAGTCGAACCTTTCGATTCGACTTTTCTATAATTGAAGGGCGAAGTATGGGATTCGAACCCACGACCCTCGGTACCACAAACCGAT
>CAWVWF010000249.1:0-3829 GCA_963933885.1 uncultured Flavobacteriales bacterium
AATACTAACATATAATCTTTTCGAGAGAAAACATTTTTATCTAACGCTACAAAATATTCCAATCGATCAACTTGAGTTAAGGTTCTATTTTTAAAATTCAACAACTCAGCTAATGAAGTATCAATAACTGAAAGCATATATTCAATGAACTTTGTAGACTTTCCTTCTTTATCACTATCAGAAAGCGCTTTATAATAATCTTGTTGTTTTTGGCTAATTAAAGTTTCAAAAGGAAGGAATTCAAATAAATCTCTCATTAAAAATGGAACATTATCATACGAGGGCGCTAAATGTTCAACCTCTGCCCCCTTCACAATTCCTACTCCTTGTGTTCTAAACTTACCTGGATCTTTTATTAATCCAGTCATTAAGCTTTTATGAGCTAACAAAAACGACTTTTCTGAAGAGGAATCAAAGCGTTTAAGATTCTCATAAACATTAATAGCATTTTTAACTTCCGTAATATCCTCTTGAGGTCCAATCACAGTTTTATTATCTAAGATCGCAGTGATTTGATCTTCAGTTAACGTATTCCCTTCAATTTTCAAGGATGAATGAATCGTTTTTATTTTATTCTGCTTCCTTAATTGAGGTGAAGGTTTGTTTAGTAAACTAGCATTAACTTCTCCTATACTTTCTGAAATAGAAGTTATTAATTTTAAAATCTTACTGTTTAAATCGTAGGGCGGCTTCATTGATACTATCATTTGATAGTATCAAATATACATTTATCTTTTCTATTTATAAACAGTAATACTGCTCTTGTTCAAAATTCGTCAACTGCAAATCTTCAACAAAAAAGTTCGATTTCTCTCCCGCCGACTCCACTTTTTGAAAAAGCAAACGAAATTCGTTTGCTTTTTTTTTGTTTGATTTTGAATTTAGAAGCTTTTAATAATTATCTAATCAAATAAATAGTATAATTACTTTGGGGAATCTATAACCTTATATATTTATATTTTGAGCTATAGATAGTAGTTAAATCTAGAACTTTAGAAAAAAAAATAAGCTTAATGAGACAGAACTAATTTGTGATTGCTTGTTGATGTTTTTAGAATATATATTCCTTTCTTAAGCCTTGAAAGGCTGATTATCAATTTATCGTTATTGATTTGTTTAAAATTGATAAGGTGCGAAACGTCCTGTCCTAAATAATTTACTATACTTATGTTATTTAATTCATTACCATTTCCATTAATTGTTACAAAAGCACTTGTTGGATTTGGATAAATACTGATATCAATAAACCTGTCCTTTTCATTAAGATTAGTGATAAGTATCTTTTCTTCCTTTGGAGTCGATGAAAAACCTAAAAGCTCAATACTTTCAACAATACCATCATATGGTTTATTAGAATAATGGTAAGGATCTGAGGAGAGAATAGATTCGGAACTTGTTGATATAAGAAAGACGGGGTAACTACCTTTAAAAGGCAAGCTATTTAGGTTAATGTATGCTGATAACGAATCGGTTTCCAATGCTTTAAAAGTATTATTGAAAGAAGCTATAAAGTTGTAATTTATGTTGTTTTCTATCAAGCTGTCAATTTGCACTTTTTCAATACTTGCGGACGAACTTAAATTTCTGTCAACAATCTGCTGAACCAAACTGCTTATACTTGAATCGACTACTAGAAAATAACGCCCTTGAATACTTTCACCAGCAATAATTCCCCAAGGCTTTAATCCCGTATTGGGATCGGCTGCACCTCCAATTGCCCTTCTTGTGAGAATAGTCACGTCTCTAACCGAATTACTCATCGCTGTTCCGTATCGGAAATCACCATATCCATTTTTAGGATTACTGGTACTTTTTGCAGTAACCAATCCTAAACTGGGACCATTTCCATTAGCTTGGGTTGAGAATGCAAACCATCCGCTGCTCGCTGAACTTACACCACTAGTTTTAATAACAGCTCCATTTTTAAATTCTGGCAAATAGCTTACCTCATCTCCCGCTACTGGATGCCCAGGTTTTGAATTCAAAGCGGTAAAAGTAGAAGGATCTGCCGTGCTATTTGAAACAAATGCATATGGTAGGCTAGAATTCCGTATTCCAAAAAAGGAACATTCCAGTAATCAATCCCCCTTGTACGGTGATAATTATAAATCAAGTAATCTACTTGAATTACACCATCGCCCAAGTTCGTTAACTTATTATATAGGATCAAAGATGGTTTAAATTGGTCTGAAGCACAAATATCACAATCCTCCCATGGATCATAAACATAGGAAGGATCTTCGCTTTGAATCCAATAAACACCTGTATAAGAGCTTTTAGTAATATTAGAGAATTCCTTTATTTTTGGGGAATAGAAAGGAGTATTTACATAATCACTTGCTCGATGGGAATAATTGTTCATGTAGGAACCAGCTTGATGAATATTTCTGGTTTTTATTTTTCCGTCAAGAAAGTCCCTTTGATCTGAACCAACAAATTGCCAAACCTCATCGTTCCATGGTGACCAATTCCCGTGATTAGAAACAATGGGAATACTAGGTCCAGGATCAGATGTATTATCTCCTAAATTATCAAAACTTGGTCTCCATTGGGGAGGCAGAACCTCACCTAAACCATTATTTTTAAATGAATATATCTGTCCTCCTTTTCCTAAACGTAATTCAAATGATTGGTCTGGATTACTATTATTGTATTTTATTAGTTGGTCATATACATGAGTTTCACTCCAGTCTAACTCCCAAGCTGACCCTGAAGCTTTGTACGTTGTATCAAAAACTAAGCTACCAGATGGGATTAATGAAGGACCTGTTGAAGGAAAAATATCACATATTTTTTGACTATAAGACTGAGCATTAGAGATGCAGTTAAACAACATAAAAACACAAAATAATCTTATTTTAAATAATATCATCGTTGAAGCTTTTAATCGATATTCATGTTTATTGGGATGTTTACCAACCTTTGTAAATTTAGATAAATTTTCTCTTTAATTTATCGTTAATAATTTCATCACACTCCTTCAAAAGAGTCGATAACTTAAACCCTGGTCCTTCTTTAAATCTTAAACAATAGTTGCGAGATCTTCAACAAAAAAGTTCGACTTCCCTCCCGTCGACTCCACAAATACATTAAGCCGCTGATTTTCAGTGGCTTTTTTATCACCCAACTTCGGGGTGAAATATAATCAACTGATAATCAGTACTGAACAATTCGATTCCCACTTGGATCTCAAAATACATAGGTAGCTTTAGTTTTTTGCAAATTTGATTAATTCAGTTATATCTCCTTGGTCAGCTTTTCTTAAAGCGGTCATGTATTTTTTTCTTGTATCGTTTGCTTTAACCATACTTGACTGATTCCATGGAAATATTTCTAGTCCAAAAACATACTCCATAATGATATCTGCTATCATTCTTGAATGTCTTCCATTTCCATTTGGAAAACAATGGATAACTACAATTCTATGTTTGAATCGTATTGATATTTCTTCTGGTGAATAAGTGTTGTTATTAATCCAAAAAATCATATCGTCCAGGAGGGTCTTTAATTCGATTCCAATTTTTGTCCATTCAATACCAATATTCTTGTTGGACTTTCTAAATTGTCCTGCCCATTTCCAAACATCGCCGTACATTTTCTTATGTAAGTTTTTAATAAACTTTTCAGTTAAAATTCTTTCTTGTTTTAAATTGGCATGAATTGTCCATTCTACAGCTTTTTCGATATTTAATTGTTCAAATTCATCCAATTCCCCTTGTGTTGTTATTAATTTTATTTTTAAACCTTCTTTTTCGTCTTCATTTAAAGGTGTTTGACCTTCTTCGTAATTTAGATTTAATCCCATAATGACTTTCTCATTTCCCTTTTT
>CAWVWF010000250.1:0-3744 GCA_963933885.1 uncultured Flavobacteriales bacterium
GCCCAATCTAATCCAATTAAAACCACAACATTATTGTCACAACTAAATACTACACGCTTAAAATCAAATTATTTTATTCAAAATAATATATACTAAATCAATAATTTGGCTAGAATCTTGTTATGTTAACAGAAAATTAACAAATATGAAAATCAAAGCCTTAGTCCTTTTATTAATAGTAGCATTGAAGCTAAATATCTCAGCACAATCAGATGTGAGCCTAGTATATACTAAGAACTTAGATCTTACCACTCAAGATAAAATAACAATTGGTTTTGAATATGACACTAGAAGAGGGAAAATCAAGAAAAAAGGAAAGTATTATAGTAAATCTGGAAAAATCAACAAATTCAATCTTAAAGTAAACGGTGGTACTTATCACATAAAATCTGGAGAGATAATTCTTGATCGCTCTGCAGTTAATAAAAATGATGGCTATGTCTTTCTTGAATATAAACATCCTTACAATAAATCAATTATTAAAAAGGACACTATAGTAATACCTCAAATAACAAAAATAAATTTTGTATCAACTTACGCCTATTATGGTGAAACAATCACCTCAGATTTAATGGTTGAATATTCAAATAGGAAGATCAGAAAAATACAATATCATAAAGCAAATACTTTTCTTAATGATAATCACCTAGAACTAAAATGTATAAATGCTAAAACAGCAGACTTGGAGAACATAAAAGTAAAAGGTAAAACACAATTAGAAGAAAATGAATTTGTTAAATTTAAGTTCAAAACAAGCAAAGGAAAGTCGGACATTACAACAGACTCGATTCCAATACTTGGTGTAAAGGACATCAATTTTCATTCAGATAAATTTTATTTCGATCGCAACAATTTTATCATGCTTGATGTCGTACTTAAAAATGATTCAGTAAGAGCAGTAAATGGTTATGATGCAAGAGATTTATTGGAAGCTAATAATATTAAGATAGAAGCACAAAACGGAAAAATAGTCGCTGAATCAATCGTAATACAAGAAGTTAGTGACAGTTTTAATCTAAAAGTAAGTTTCATATCAAGTCATTTCATCAAGACATTTAATTTTGATATCATTTTAGAAGCAGACTACTTATTTAGGTTTGAAGGAACAAGTGGAAATGAAAATGGAGCACATGGATATTCGGTAGATATTCAGATTGAAGAATATAATATTGAACATAACATTTATAAAGTTCACATTCAATCCAACACAAGAAGTGAAACGATTTACTTTAATCCAACTGGAGGTGAAATAAGGGTTTATAATGAAGGCCAGAATGGTGAAGAAGGGAGAGAAGGCGAAGAAGGAGATGATCACGATGAAGATGAAGCAGCTGAAGCCGGAAGTAATGGATATGATGGTGGAGATGGTGGCGATGGTGGTCACATAAGAATTACAATGCCTAAATCTTTTCGAGCTAATCAAAACGCAATTACGGTTCATAATCGAGGTGGAAATGGTGGCGAAGGAGGAGATGGTGGAAAAGGAGGAAGATTAGATACCGAAGGGAATAAAGGTTTATTAGGTTATCTTTTTCCTTCTAGAGCAGACTCTGGTAATCAAGGAAGATCTGGACGTAATGGCCGTAATGGTGTTGTAGATTATTTTTATAAAGATTAGAATCGGTACAATATGGCACAAAAAAAAGGTCTTCAAAAAGACCTTTTTTTTATTCACGTATACTACTAATTGTTTAACCTAATAAGCTCGAGAACATAACTCCTACGAACAACGTGAATAAAACGAATTTGTTTGATAAAATCATCCATTTCATATTTCCCCATTTTAAAGTTTACCTGTGTTGGTTTACGGGATGTAGTATCAAAAGGTTACGAATGGTAATTTATAACTCACTAGAAATCTGCTAGTTTAGGTGCTCTTGGAAACGGGATAACGTCTCTTATGTTTCCCATTCCTGTAACAAATAACAACAACCTTTCGAACCCTAAACCAAACCCACTATGTGGTACAGTTCCAAACTCTCTAGTTTGAAGATACCACCACACATCCTTCTCTTGAATATCGAATTTAGCAATTGCTGTTTTTAATTTATCTAGATCCTCTTCACGCTGTGAACCTCCAATGATTTCACCAATTCCAGGGACTAAAACATCCATTGCTGCTACAGTTTTCCCATCTGGATTTTGCTTCATATAGAAAGCTTTAATACCTACAGGATAATCCGTTACAATTACTGGTTTTTTAAAGTGCTTTTCTACTAAGTATTTTTCATGCTCACTTTGTAAATCCATTCCCCATTCTTTCACTTCGTATTCAAACTTTTTCTTTTTGTTCTGTTTACAATTTCTAAGAATATCAAATGCCTCTGTGTATGTAATTCTTTCAAAATCATTATCACATACATGTTTTAACTTTTCAGTTAAACTAAATTCATTTCTTTCGTTTTGAGGTTTCTGTTTTTCTTCATCCAACAGTCTTTTCTCCAAAAACTCTAAATCATCTTTGCAATTATCCATTGCATACTTCAGACAGTATTTCATGAATTCTTCAGCCAAATCCATGTTATCTACTAAGTCATAAAATGCTACCTCAGGCTCAATCATCCAAAACTCAGCTAAGTGTCTAGAGGTATTAGAATTTTCAGCTCTAAAAGTTGGACCAAACGTATATACCTTTCCCATTCCCATAGCTGCCAACTCTCCATTAAGTTGTCCTGAAACAGTTAGGTTGGCTTCCTTTCCGAAAAAATCTTGTTTCCAATCCACTTCACCAGCTTCATTCTTGGGTGCATTGTTCACATCAAATGTTGTAACACGAAACATCTCTCCTGCCCCTTCACAATCTGAAGCTGTAATGATAGGTGTATGTATATTAAAAAACCCTTTTGAATTAAAAAACTGATGCACTGCGAACGTCATTGCGTGTCTTATTCTGAAAATAGCACTAAATGTATTTGTCCTTGGTCTTAAGTGCGCTATATCTCTTAAAAACTCTAATGAGTGCTTCTTAGGTTGTAAAGGGTAATCATCAGGGTTTGATTTTCCTAATACTTCTAATTTAGAGACTTTCACTTCACATGTTTGTCCTCTTCCAGTAGAAGGCGCTAATTCACCTGTAACACGAACAGAAGCTCCAACAGATATATCCCTTGTGTCGTCAGAAGAGAATTTATCTAGATCTAATACAGCTTGAATAGTATTGATTGTAGAACCATCATTAATTATTATAAAGCAATTGTTTCGAAAAAATCTAACCCATCCTTGAATGGTAATTTCTTGATTATTAATTGGACCTCCTAATACTTCTTTGATGGTGTTCGTTTTCATAAACACCAAATTAATAAATCAAATGATCAATACCTAGATTTACAATTGAATCCCTACAACAGTTATATCATCTGTTTGTTCATGAACTGTTTTTCCTGGACGTTTCCAATCCAACAATTCATCTTCTAAAGATTTTTGTTGATGAGACATCTTAACATTAGAAATCGTTTTTAAATACTTTTTGAAATTGGAATATTTATACTTCTTATTTCCGAATCCACCAAACTGATCAGAGTAACCATCTGAAAACATATATAGTCTATCTCCTGGTTTATATGGCCAAACAATATCCCAAGGCTCAAGCATTAAGATATCTTTTGCGTTTGGATCAGAAACAGAAACACGACTTCCTTTGTATTCTATTATTTCATTATTTCTAATAATTAACATTGGTCTTTTTACACCTCTTAAATTCAATTAGTAAATGCAACTTTTAGATTTGTAGTTTTAGCCTTTATT
>CAWVWF010000251.1:0-3629 GCA_963933885.1 uncultured Flavobacteriales bacterium
GATCAAACTATGTGTCTCAATGGAGTAAAGGAGAATATTCTGGAGCAACAAATTGTGAAGATGATATTTCAATGATGAATGTTATTATGGGGGAAGCAGTAGACGCTCATTTGAACAATCAATTAATAGTACTTACAAATGATTCTGTTGATCCAGATCTTAACAATGGGGTAATAGAAACAAGAGCTGATTTGGATACTTTCCAAATCGATATGACAGTGGCTGGAGATATCGTACTTAAAATTGGATCACCAGTTTTCCCTCATGGTAACTTAGACATTAGAGCTGCTTTATTAGATAACTCAAAATCAGTTTTACAATCAAGCAGTCCAGTAGGAGATCGAAATGCTTATATCGATATTGAAGTAACGCCAGAAACTTACTATCTAGTTGTAGAAGGAGTAGGAGAATTAGGAGTAAACGATGGATTTAGTGATTATGGATCACTCGGTAATTATCAGATTTCTGGTAATATTGGATACCTATCACCAAGATCAGTATTTACAAAATCTACAAAGAGTATTTGTATTGGAGAGAGCATAATATTTACGAACACTTCATTCGGTTCAAGTTTAGATTATGAATGGTCTTTCGAAGGAGGGGATATCTCAACTTCAACCAATCAAAATGAAGCAGTAACGTTTAATACTGCAGGAGTTTTAACAGTAACTTTAAAAAGTACAAACGTAGGCGGGAATCATATTTTAGTTGATGAAATTCATGTTGGTAATTCAACTGTACGTTTTTCAATCCCAACAGAAAAGATAAATCCAGATTTCACAGGTTCTATTTCTTTAACGAGTGAAATTATAGCTTTCGATTATGATGATCTAGTAGATTTGAATACCGATACGGCACACTTTGATGCTTGTTTAGCAACCAATTGTTATTCTATAGATCTTAACAATATATATCTTCCAGAAACATGTGGAGAGGAATTATGGGCTGGTAAAGCTTACCAAGGAGGGAAGGTTGTTTATTATTACGGATCTCTCTACAAGAATAGTTGGTATGCAGAACCTACAGATCTTCCAAGTAATGGAACACCATGGGTAAAGCAATCGGATTGTGTAAATACTGATTCAGACAATAAAACAATGGTAACAAGTCTTACAAGTGAAACAATCTTGTATGAGACAAACCCGCAAGATGCAGGATCGGATTTATCAATATCAGATCAGATTTGTGAGATTGTTACAGGCGTTGAATCGATTTCGAATTTAAAAATGAATGTGTTTCCTAACCCTGTAAACAAACACTTAACAATTCAAATCGAAGAAAGTAATGAAAGCTTGTTCGCAACCATTTTTGATATTAATGGGAAAACAGTTTTAACAAAATTTTTAAAAAATAACACACTGAATACTGCCGCACTAAAAGAAGGTATATACTTCTTAAAAGTAAATTCAGAGGATACGCTAAAAGTTTATCCAGTCAGTAAATTTATTAAGATTAAGTAGGGAGGTTGGGATTATTTAGCAGGGGGAGGGACATTAGTCTTTCCCTTTTTTTATGTCCAAAACTCGCGCCCTCGCTCGCATGTTCTGGAGGATATTCGAGTGTATTGAGATGCTCGTCTTAAGAGGAGCATTCTCTATTATTACAAAGTTAAGTCACACAAGACACACTCCGCTGGCGCAAGACTGTGTCTTGTGTCCCACACAGTTTCCACGATGGACTAAATTGGATGGTCGCCGCACTTTAAGGCCCAACTTTACTATGGAAGGAACACAAGTTACGCTTCGCTAAACTTGCGCTAGCGGCGTTCCGAAGGATATGAGATGTTCTTCTTTATACGAGCGAGTTGAGTCACACTCCGAAACACAAAAACGGCTAATAACGACCATATTCTAAATAAACACTACCGCTTACACATTTCAAGACTTTTTGATTTTAGAATTAAACCAAATCAGTTATTTTTGCAGGCATAATTATAGCACCTGTAATAAATGAGCTTATCACCCAATTCAGCATCTTTTTCAAGTAAAGAAATAGCTTTTATAAAATGGCACTTAAATCAGCAGAAGCAGATTTATATCATCATGTCTATTATCCTTTCTCCAATCTTAATTGCGGCGTTCTCAGGATTAACTTATGCTATTCAAGATGAAATTAAATGGTTTGAAACTACTGATTATGTTGTGTTATTCGGAGGCTTATCTGTTATAATTATCTTAATGTACGTTGTTGTAAGATTTATAAGTCAAAAGATAAGTACAGAATTTCCTCAAGAAAAAATTGAGTTTTCAGGTATTTACCATACAGAAAAAGTAGCCACAGTTACTTCTGGAGTAGATACATTTGCAAAAACTACAGTTATCGTTCATAAAATTGGAGATTATATTTTTTTGGCTAGTGATGTATGGAAATTCACGGAAGGTGAGTTTTACGAAGTAGTAGCAGCGCCAGTTAAATTTTCAGTTTTTGAAGCACGATTATATGGAGAAAAGTATCAATGTTTATTGCTAACGAGGGAATGTAAAAGCCAAGAACTTAATATTGAAAATGATGTAGATTTAGGACTGTTAAAAACAAGAACAGGAGTGAATTTGGCTATTCTAGTCCTATCTATATTTTTATACGCACCTGGATTTTTAGCATATTCATTAAGTACAAGTGAATTATTAAACCAGATATTGATAGGTTCTTTTATTGTGCTGACTAGTATTTGCTTCGGGGCAATATTGAAGCTATTAAAACAAAGAAAAATTCTAAAACGAATTCGTGCTTTTCACAATGAATAAACATAAAGTCTTAATTCCTACAATTGCATTACAATTGTTCTCCTTTCCAATTACAGCATTTTTACTTGCTGTTTTAATTGTTATGGTTAGAGATACAACAACTAGTCATGGAGAAGCAGCATATGAGACATTGTTTTGTGCAATTGTTTTGATGCCAATTGGAGTTATTACAAGTACGGTTGTTTCAATAAGAACTTATTCAAATGCTGTTTTTCAAGCATGGATTGTGAAAAAATTTATAAAATATTGGGTTGTATTACTGCTACCAATACTTGGATTATTAACTGGATTTATTATCAATTCATAAAGTACCCGGAAATGAAATTTAATATGATTAAAAATATAGTATTAGTCTTGTTTTTAACACTTTATATAGCTGGTTGCAGTAGTGACTCAAGTTCTCCAGAAGACCTGGGGTCTTTAATGTTTACTTCTATTAAAAGTGCAAACCTACATGGTTTTAAAGCATGCTACGCTGGAAAAGATGATTTCTTGTATTTGTTCGAGCAATCAAATAATGGAATGAGTAGAGAGCAAGCAGAGCGTCAAATTACTCGAAGAATTAGTGAAAACGAAGCAAAAAGTACTTTCACCAAGATAAGAATGAAAGGTATTCGTAAAGGAATTGTATGGGAAGAAGCAGTTTTTCAAAAGGTAGTAAGAAGCCGAGATACCATAGTTGATGAAATCGCTATAACAACTGTAAATGCTTTCTTTATGCATGATGGTTCAACGTATAAGATTGTCTTAAAGAATTGTGTGAATACAAATGATGGTTGGCATATTTTTACTTTTGATCCAAAACTTGTAGTTGTAGATCAGGAAATTAATAAAACAGAAGCTCCTGATAAACAGAAGGGAATAGTAAATAGGGAGTCAATAAAA
>CAWVWF010000252.1:0-3624 GCA_963933885.1 uncultured Flavobacteriales bacterium
CGTATACTTATATGATGCCTTCACTTATCAAAAAAGACAGTATTTCCTTATGGGATGCTAGCTTAGAAAACGATCGTCAAAAACGAATAAATAATCTTAAAATAAAAAAGAAGAGAAACGATTAGAAAACCTAACTTACGAGTGTAATAATTGTTATTATAAGATCTCATAGCAAACAAATCAACCAACTAATTCACCTCATAATTTTTTATTATTCTTTTCAAAAAATATAATTACATTTGCCCTTTATTTCCAACCTATTAAAAGGAATCACAATTATGCTTAACATATTCAAGAAGAAATCAGTTTATAGTTTTTCAATATTATTGTCGGTTATTGTTTTAGCGTCTTGCTCTAAAACACCTGCCAACTTACAAGTAATTCCTCAAGAAGCAACAATTGTATCTTCAATCGATGTGTTTTCTATAGCAACTAAAAGTAGACTAGATAAATTATCCGATCTACAAATGGTTAAAGCAGCAATGGAAAAAATGGGAGGAACTTCTGATGATTCTAAGATGGGTGCATTTTTCCAAAAGGTTATGGAGAACCCGCTTTCCTCTGGAGTTGATTTCACTGGAGATGTTTATATCTTTAACACAACAAGTAATTTAAAAAAGCCAACTTTTGGAGCTAGTATAGAAATTACTAATAAAAATGAGTTTAACACTTTTGTTACTGGATTATCTGCTGCATTCGAAACTGACATTGCTATTGTAACTAAAAATGATATCAACTTTGTAAACATCAATAACAACTTACACATTGGTTGGGATGAAGAAAAAGCGATATTATTAACAACAATGGACAGAAGTAAAAAGGACTCATTATCTGCTGAGATAACAAAATTAATGACACTTTCAGTTGAAGATCAATTAATATCTAATCAGGCGTTTAAAACATACCATGACAATAAGAAAGATTTAAGTATTTGGGTTTCTACTAACATCTTCACAAATGAATACGAATACAAAAAAGTAGTTGACCGTATTGGATTTTCCTTAAGCGACATTTACTTCTCTGCAAATATTGAGTTTAACGATGATCAAATCAAATTAACTACGGATATCTTTCCTAACGAAGAGTACAAAGCATTACTTGAAAAATCAGAAAAGTTAATTATTCCATTCAATAAAGAAGTAGCTGGAATGTTTTCTAACAACTACAAAGGACTTCTTTCTTTCGCAATTGACTTTAGTAAAATTGGAGATGTTTATACAGATGAAAACACAAAAGCAATGATAGATATTGCTGAAGATAAAATGAGCGCATTCGGAGGTAGTTTCCTAATTGACTTTTATGACATCGAAGTTTTCCAAAAATCTAAATACGATTACCGTACTGATTCTCAAAAACAAGTAGAAGACATTAAACCTAAATTCGCAATAGGTTTTGATATTCGTAATACAGGGAAATTAGATACATTAATTAATATGGTTGTAGGAATGAATATGTGCCAAGCTAAAGACAATTATTTCGTAGGAAGCTTAGGAAGAGATTTCTCTTACGCTTTTGGAGTTAAGGACAACTTAGGAATGATTTCTTTAGACGAAGGATATGTTAGACAGTTTGCTAATGGAGAAAACCCTGACAATAGCATCCTTGATGAGCCAATCATGAAAGAGATCGAAAATCATGCAGTATATACCTATGTAAAGCTTGATATCGAAGATTATTCAGATGAATTCCAGAAGTTTCTTGAAGGTAAAGACATCACTCCTAAAAAGACAGGAATCACAACTTACAAAGAATTATTTAAGAGTATTGAGTTGAAGAGAATTAGTATGACAAAAACAGAGTTCAACTTAAACTTCAAAGAATCAAGTGATAACATATTACAGGATTTGATTAAAATATCTAATCAAGCATACGTTGATCTTGCAATGTAAGCGAGTTTTAAAACTCGTTTAAATCAAAGTATTCTACATCTGGAAAATGGGTGTTAAAAAAACCTATCCCCCCCGTAATGTTCGAAGGGTAATTAATAGGTTCGTTAGTTAACTCAGTAAAAATATTCCCACCCTTCTCTCTCTTTTTAAGAAAGTCGTAATAACCTTCACTTATATTAGATAGAGCTACTGCGATACTATCTCTCGATCCAACTTTCTCTACTTCTATATCCAATGTAAAATTTAAACTACTAAGCTCTGTATCGGTATACAATACCGTAGATTGGATTTTATTCTCTCCATTACTAAAGAAGGAGTTCAGATCTAATCCATTGCTTAAAATCTCTCTAGAATATATATTAAGCATATAAAAATTACGATCACTCGGATCATCAGTAAACTCAGCATGAATTGTAACAAGCGTATCATTTAACCCCTTATCTAAAATGGGATAAACTGTATCAAACTGTACATAAGCCAGCATTTCGGCAGAAGCAGTAGCAGTTTTATTCAGCATATAATCAATAACTTTTAAATTATAATTTGTTCCTGGATTATCTAATGGTGTTGTACTAGCAAACAAACCTGGAGCAATATTAAAAAGCGTATCAACTTGCCCACCATGCTCAATAGAAACAAAAGCAGAATCAACTAAAATATTAGCAAAAGTAGAGCTATCCCCACCACCATCATTTCCTGCTGAAGATAAAATCGTAAAACTTCTTGTTAACCCAATAAACATAATCTCTCCTGGTAAAACCTGAGAAGCTACAACAACCGAAGGCTCATACTCGGGAAGTGTGATATCCAAAGGATCAGGCTGACAGCGCATTGCAAACAACACAATCCCAACAACACCAAATATGTATTTAATATTTTTCATCAAAATTCAAAATTATAAGCGATTGAAGGAATAAAACCAAACAACCCAGGCTGAACATATTTAAAACCACCGTTACCGTCAGGTGCTACTTCAACTCTACTAGGACTTGCCCTTTTGTAAACATTGTAACCTCCAAAATGCCATTCTCCTTTAAATTTTCTTTTCTTACTACTTTTCCAAACAAAGTTAACATCCAATCTATGTGTAGGAGACATGCTCACGGCATTTCGTTTAGAATATTGCGGTATCCATTCAATTCCAGTTGAAGATGCGTTAGGCATAGCGTACATTCCAATTTGAGGTGTAAACTTGGAACCAGTTGAGAAAACCCAAACAGCACCTAAACTCCAATTATCAGAAAGTTTCAAGTTTTGTACTATTGAAAAGTTATGTCTTCTATCATATTTTGCAAAAAATGGGTCTCCACCATTTAATTCCTCAAAATATCTATTACTCCATGATAAAGTATAACCAATCCAACCGTTCCATCTTCCTTCATCCTTTTTAACCAATAGTTCTAAACCATAACTATCTCCATTTCCTTGCAATAAATCCTCTTCGAAATCAGAGTTCAAGAGCAAATTAGCCCCTTCTCTATACTCTGTTAAATTTGTCATGTACTTGTAATAAATTTCAGTTGAAATATGCGTCTTCACTTTCTTTAAAAAGTAGGAATACCCAGCAGCAACTTGATGAGAAGTTTGTGGTTTCACATCTTTCGTCACTGGATACCACAAATCTGTAGGTAATGCAACAGTACTTGAAGAAACCAAGTGCATATATTGCCTCATATTAGAGTAACTAAATTTGAAATTACTATTATCGTTGATCTCATACTTCGCAGCCAGCCTA
>CAWVWF010000253.1:0-3622 GCA_963933885.1 uncultured Flavobacteriales bacterium
AATGGATGGTGAATTTACCGCAGAAATGGAATTTTAAAGAGCATAAGGTTGAAGTGGAATTACCAGCTTTAAAAAGTGGAGGTTATGTTTTGATAACTAGCTGTGATGAAGATTTTATAAATGATTCTAATGCGATTTCACATGCATATATTCAGGTGACCAATTTAAGTGTTGTTAAAAAGATCACAAAAGATGTTTTTGAATTGTTAGTATTAGACAGAGAGACAGGTGCTCCTGTGAGTGGGGTGAGCTGTGATTTGAAGCGCTTTAAAAGCACCTATAATAAATTGTCTGTTTCCAAATCTTATCAAGCAACAACAAATTCTGACGGTAAAGCATTGTTTCGTAATGTTATGCCGGAATCTCATTTAGAATATTACTTATCAGCAACTCATGAAGGGAATGTTACTTGGGAGCAAACGAGTCAGTATATCTCTTCAGGATATAATAAAAACCAGAGGGTTTTAAAATTCTTTACAGATCGATCGATTTATCGCCCCGGTCAAACGATTCACTTTAAAGGATTAGTCTTTGGAAGTAAATCAAAGAAGATTTATCCTGATTATCATACAGAGGTGACACTTTTTGATGTTAATGGAAGAAAGGTGAAAACATTAAAAGTGAAAACAAACAAGTTTGGAACATTCAGTGGGTCTTTTAAATTACCTACAGGAAGTTTAAATGGTAGGATGTTTATTAGAAGTAAAAACGACTATCGTTATTTCAATGTTGAAGAATACAAGCGACCAAAGTTTGAAGCTGTATTTAAACCAATCAAAACATCATTTAGATTAAACGACTCAATAAAAATAAAAGGAGAAGCTATAGCGTTTTCGGGTGCTAAAATTGGAGATGCAAAAGTTGCTTATAGAATTGTAAGACAAAAGTTCCAGTCATATCGATATTACTATAGAAGTTTCTCTAGTTCAGGATCTGAGCAAATTGATGAAGGTAATGTCATAACGGCTTCGGATGGAAGCTTTACAATACCATTCAAAGCTATTCCCGATGAAGATGATTCGGATGATGAAAATGCAACTTTTAATTATACAGTAACTGTTGATGTTACAGATGTAAGTGGAGAAACACAATCTGTTACTACAACAATTAAAGTTGGATATGCATCATTGAACATTGAGCTAGTTGTTCCGCGTACCGTTAATGTTTTAAAACCACAAATATTTCAGGTTTTCACAAAGAATATGGCAGGTCAAAATATTCCAACGAATGTTGATTTAAGAATTGTGAAACTTGAAGAACCTAAGCGATTATTTAAAAATAGGTTATGGAGCATTCCTGATGCTTTTATGTTGACTGAATCTGAGCATGAGAAGCTTTATCCCAATGATTTATATTATGATGAAAATAATGTAACCACACTTAAGGAGATTTCAACGATATCTAATTCCAAAGTGAAAACAGGAAAATCGAATACAATTATTACTTCAAATATTAAATCCTGGAAAAATGGACGTTATAAATTAGTAGCAACTGCAACTGATGAAAATGGAGTAGTGGTAGAAGAAAGTACTTATTTAACTGTTTTTAATCCAAAAGTTAAAACAGCTCCAATAAACACATACAGTTGGTTTTATTTAGATAATAAAACGGCAAAAGTAGGAGAGGAAGTTACATTGTATTTATCTAGTGCATCAAAAAATGCAACAGTGTTTTACGAATTAGAGAAAAAAGGAAAAGTATTATCAACTGAAAAAATAGTCCTGTCAGATCAATTACATGAAATAAAAATAAAAGTAACTGAAAAGATGCTCGGAGGAGTTAATCTTAAGGTGTTTTTGGTTAAAAATAATAGAATTCACGAATTCTCTTCAGGGATCTCAGTTCCATATCATCATAAAAAATTGGATGTTTCTTTTTCTACATTTAGAAGTAAAATGTATCCAGGACAAAAGGAGCAGTGGACGGTTAAAATAAAAGGTTCAGAAGGTGAAAAGGTAAGTGCAGAACTATTAGCAGGAATGTACGATGTTTCATTGGATGAGTTCGTTGTTAATAATTGGGATTTGAACTTATATAGGAATTCAGTTCAAGCCAAAAGTTGGGATCTACAGTATGGGTTTTCTCAACAAAACGGTTTCGCTACGAATAATTTAGCCTCTTGGTATCGAGCTTCTTCAGTTGAGGGAGCAAGATTTAAGTCAAACAGGTTCGATTGGGGAAGGACTAATAACTATAAGTTTGCAGCTGTTGGAACTTACAGTTCGGAATTATCGGCTAATAATCCTGGAGGTATAGCTAAAGATGATATTGAATCTGACAGTGAGAATGCTCTTTATAGTGTAGTTGTAACAAATGTAAATGCTTGTTCATCAGGTGATCAGTTTCAAAAGAAATCCTTTGAAAGTAAAGGAAACAGTTCACGTAAATTAAAAGAGGAAAAAAAGATTCCTAAAAAAGTTATTCCTAGAACTAATTTTAATGAAACGGCATTCTTTTATCCTCATTTAAAAACAGATATGGATGGGTCCGTAAATATCTCATTTACAATTCCTGAATCTCTTACTAAATGGAAGTTCATGGCTTTGGCTCATACCAAAGATTTAAAAGTTGGGAAATTAACTGCTGAAGTGATTACTCAAAAGGATTTAATGATTGAGTTAAATGCGCCTAGATTTTTCAGAGAAGGGGATAAGATGACTTTAAGTGCAAAAGTTGCTAATATTTCAGATTCTATAATTGAAGGTGTAGCTGAGCTTAAGTTTATTAATTCGATCACACAAAAGGAGGTGTTTAATGTAATTGTAAGTAAGAAGTTAGTTGACTTTTCTTGTTTAGGTAAGCAAAATAAATTAGTAAGTTGGGAAGTGAAAATACCCGAAGGTATAGGCGCTTTGACATATAGAGTAATAGCAAAATCAAAATCATTCTCGGATGGTGAAGAAAAACCAATTCCTGTTTTGAGTAATCGAATGCTTGTTACTACAGCACTGCCGTTATCAATAAGAGGGAATGAAACAAAGCAATTTAGGTTTGAGAAATTGATGAATAACAAATCAAAAACTTTAAAAAATCATAAATTAACATTAGAATTTTCATCAAACCCTGCTTGGTATGCTATTCAGTCCTTGCCTTATATGATGGAATATCCATATGAATGTAGTGAACAGACTTTCACAAGATTTTACGCTAATGCATTAGCTTCCGAAATAGCGAGTTCTAGCCCTAAAATAAAGTCTGTTTTTGATTCATGGAAAACTAAAAGTCCAAATGCATTTTTGTCTAATCTTGAAAAGAATCAGGAATTGAAATCTGTTTTATTAAAAGAAACACCTTGGGTTTTAGATGCTAAAAACGAAAGTGAACGAAAAAAGAGAATAGGACTCTTGTTTGACTTGAATAAGATGAGTTCTGAGAAAGCTAAGAATTTAGAACAGTTGATTAAGAAACAAAATTCAGATGGTTCATGGTCATGGTTCCCCGGAATGAGCCCAAGCAGATATATAACGCAACATATTGTCACAGGCTTTGGTAAGTTGAAAAAAATGGGTGTTTCCGAGGTTAGTGAGAATTCTAAAATCAATAATGTTATTCAAAAAGCGATTCATTACTTAGATAAGCAAATCATTAAAGATTATAATGAAGAAATGGATAATTCAGGTAA
>CAWVWF010000254.1:0-3449 GCA_963933885.1 uncultured Flavobacteriales bacterium
GTTGCACACTTTGTTGCACACTAATTAATCAGATACCACTCCTCCCTCCTACTTCACTTCCTTACAGGCCTGAAGAAACTGACACCTATTTCATCTCATAACTAACTTTTCAATATTCCTGATATCGATTCTTTTCACTTCAGAACACCTAACTAATAGCATGAAATAACGTGCAACTTCTTCACAAGCGATCCAGTTTACTTTTATATCCAGTAAATGATAGATAAACCCCTATATTTTATTTAAATTAGGTGACGCTGTAGGATCTTACTTGATTGTAGTAGTATTTACAACCCTAAATCACTTGTAACGATCGCACAGATTACATTAGAAACATATGATCACAGGAGAATTAAAGAGTCAGGTAGATAAGATATGGGAGGCCTTCTGGACAGGAGGTACATCCAATCCACTTACAGTAATTGAGCAGTTTACATACTTGTTATTTATCCGTAGGATGGATGAGAAGCATACATTAGCTGAGAAGAAAGCAAACATTGCAGGTATTCCAATTCAGAATCCATTATATACTGACGAGCAGAAAGAATTACGTTGGAGTTCCTTTAAGAATAAGGATACCCAAACGATGTTTGATTTGTTCACGAAGCCGTTAGTGGCTGACATGACCGTTTTCGATCACATGAAAACTGTTGGTGATAAAGCTGGTGTATTTGCTTTGTACATGAAAGGTGCAACATTTATGATTCAGACACCTAAATTATTGGATCAGGTTGTTCAAATGGTTGATAAGATCAGGATGGACGACCGTGATACAAAAGGTGATTTGTACGAATACTTACTTTCTAAGATTGCAACTGCTGGTACAAACGGACAATTTAGAACTCCTCGTCACATCATCCAAATGATGGTGGAAATGACAGAACCTAAAAAGGAAGATACAGTTTGTGATCCATCTTGCGGTAGTGCTGGTTTCTTAGTAGCTACAGGAGAATATGTTCACGAGCATCACCCAGAATGGTTTCACGATAAGGATTTCAGAGCCCACTACAACAGCAATATGTTTAATGGAGTTGAGTTTGATCCAACGATGTTACGTATCGGAGCGATGAACCTACAACTTCATGGTATTGAAAGTCCTAACCTAATTGGAAAGGATGCGCTGAGTGAAGGAAATGGAGATATAAAAGATGCATACAGCTTAATATTAGCTAATCCTCCGTTTAAAGGAAGCTTGGATTACGATGGTGTTGAAGCTTCAATACTGAAAACAGTAAAGACCAAGAAAACAGAATTATTGTTTTTGGGATTGATGTTGAGAATGTTGAAGACTGGTGGACGAGCAGCTGTTATTATTCCTGATGGAGTATTATTCGGAAGCTCTAAAGCACACAAGCAAATACGTCAAGAGATTATAGATAACCATAAACTAGAAGCTATTATATCAATGCCTTCTGGGGTGTTTAAACCTTATGCAGGAGTTAGTACAGCAGTCATGTTGTTTACTAAAACAGGAACTGGTGGAACTGATAACGTGTGGTTTTATGATATGAAATCAGATGGTTATAGTTTGGATGATAAACGAGCTGAAATAAAAGATAACGACATTCCAGATATTGTATCTAGATTCAAGTCATTGGACAAAGAAGCTGATCACAAACGTACAGATCAATCCTTCACTGTTCCACTAAAAGAAATACAAGACAACGATTACGATCTAAGTATCAATCGTTACAAGGAGATTGTATATGAAGAGGTAGTATACGATGCGCCAAAAGATATTATTAACGACATTAAACAATTGGATGCGGATAGGTCAACTGCATTGAAGGCTTTAGAGAAGTTATTAGGATGAGAGAAGTTGAATTAGGTTCAGTTTGCAAGTTTATAAATGGAGACAGAGGAAAAAATTATCCTTCTCAAGACGCTTTTGTTAAAAAAGGGATTCCTTTTATAAATGCTGGTAGTTTACATAACAAGGGTATAGACACATCAAAAGTAAATTACATAACTGAAGAAAAATATACTTTAATTAGCAGTGGGAAGGTCGAAATTAACGATATCCTTTTTTGCCTTAGAGGGTCGCTTGGAAAGTATTCTGTCAATACAGAGTTAAGGGAAGGAGCAATTGCTTCTTCATTAGTTATTTTTAGAGTTAAGCCAGAGTTGGACGTTCGGTATTTAGCTAATTATCTTGGATCGAACTCAATCCGTAAACAGATATATGTAAATGATAACGGTTCGTCACAGCCTAATCTTTCAGCAACAAATGTTAAAAAGTTTAAAATCCCACTCCCCCCACTACCAATCCAAAAAAAGATAGCAGCGATACTAGACGAGGCCGACAAGATCCGCCAACTCAACAAAAAACTCATCGCCAAGTACGATGAACTAACCCAATCGCTCTTTCTGGAGATGTTTGGGGATATTCGGAGTAATAATATGAATTGGGTTTTAACACCTTTAGGAGAGGTATCTACCTCTCGTTTAGGCAAGATGTTAGACAAAAAGAAAATACACGGGGGTGATCTAAGGTATTATATTCAAAATCGTAATGTACATTGGGAAAAGTTCAAGTTGGAAAATCTTGAGCAAATGGATTTCGATGAAAAGGAGCAAAAAGAATTTGAGTTAATCGAAGGAGATGTTTTAGTATGCGAGGGAGGTGAAGTTGGCAGAGCTGCTGTTTGGGAAGGTGATAAAACTAATTGCTATTTTCAAAAGGCACTTCACCGTGTTAGAGTAGATAAAGATAAGTTAGTTCCGGTTTTTCTTGTCAAATGGTTGAGAGAAACTGCTAGACTTACTTCGTTTAGAGGTTATGTTACGTCAGTAACTATTCCACATTTAACAGGTGTTAAACTCAAATCAATGAAAATAGTTGTCCCACCTATAGACCTTCAAAACCAATTCGCAGAACGAGTTCAAGCGATAGAAACCCAAAAAGCACAAGCTCAACAAGGTTTAGTTAAAGCAGAAGATTTGTTTAACAGCTTGTTACAACGAGCATTTAAAGGAGAGTTAGTGAACTAGTGCACAGGAAGTATAAAACATTTTAAGATTAGACTATGAAAAAGATATTATTAGGATTTTTAGCAATTGGGTTACTTACACTTTTTGGGTGTGAGAAGGATGAAGAAAATACAAGCACAGACTCAACTAATACTGACACAACCGATACTAATGCCGCTACCGATGCTGACGGGAATACTTATCAATCGGTAATAATCGGAACTCAAGAATGGATGACAGAGAATCTAAAGACTACTAAATATGCAGATGGAACTTCAATTCCAAACGTAACTAATGGTTCTCAATGGGAAAACTTAAGTTCAGGAGCATGGTGCCATTATGATAATGATAGCCAATATGAAAGTACATATGGAAAATTGTATAATTGGTATGCAGTGGAAACAGAGAAATTATGTCCAACAGGTTGGCATGTACCATCAGATGCGGAATGGGCTGTGTTAACAGATTACTTGACATCC
>CAWVWF010000255.1:0-3430 GCA_963933885.1 uncultured Flavobacteriales bacterium
AGACGTTTAGATTCCTGCCTTCGCAGGAATGACAGAATTGATCTAGCTCTTTACCACTAATAATTAATACTCTCTAGTAAGCCTTATAAATCAAATCTTGATTAATTTCAATTGGATAATTTGTTGGCATAACAGGTTCTTCAACTCTATTCCAACGATAATAACAGATAACCAAAAACAGGATTATAAGTAAAAAATTTCATAACGTATTTTAGTGTTTATTTCACATCACAATTTTCTTCCCTTCCCCCCAATTCCATCGTATCAATAATCAATTGTAAAAATTGATTAATACCTGGGAACCTCATGAACCAAGCAAGTGTTGCGTATGCCAAGTTAATATGTTCCAAGCAACATGCAATTGCACTAACGCTTTTAAATTCTATGCCATTGTGATCAATATATGTCACTTGAAGAATTGTACTTTTTGGAAATTCACTTGAGGATTTTATGTCTAAATTAATCGCCTTTGAATTTGAAAACCACTTGCTGATTTCACTGCATTGATTACAGTTTGCATCAAAATATACTGTCCCCACTGGAATCGTTTTTGGCCTCCATAAGAACCTCCATTTCGGAACTTCCTTTTTGTAGGCATCCCACACCTTTCCAAACCTTAATTCCATATCAGCATATTCTTGATAATCTGACACTCCAAAAGCATAAGCAATTGAAAAAATAGTTCCGATTAAGAAGTAGAGCGATTCATAATAAATACTTAATGGAATAAACATTAATGTAAACGACCATTGAATTGGATTTCTACAATATGCATATACGCCTGTTCTAATTAATTTTTGAGTTGGATCATAAGGAAAGGGTGTTCCTTCACCCTTTTTTACCAAATCAAACACAGCAACTAAGGCTGGGAATACAAGCATTAAAAACAACTGTAATATGAATGGAGTAGCATAAATATCAATCGTTTCAACCAATCCGTAAGCCATTAAAATAAAGGGTAATCCTATCAGGAAAACACCAGTCATAACCGCAATTTGAAATATAGCCCTCAGACCATGGTATTTGTTATTAAGACTGCAATACGACCAGAAATAACCGGGAATAAAAACAAAAGCGATCAGAATCAACTCACCAATGAACCACTTTTCATTTAGCACAAGAATACCTAATTCCTCAAGCACTGGCATGATTAGAATATCTAACCAAAACATCAATACAGACATCAGTAATAAATATTTTCCTTTAAAGATTAATACAGGTACAATTCCCCATAACACCACCCAAAGAAACAGAATATTAAAAGGTAATTTAATTGCGTTTACACCTTCCTCCGTAAAGTGCCACAAATTGAACTTAACACATAAATAGTTGACTATAGAAAGGGCTATACTGATGTAAAGCGTGCTATAAAACATAGCCCAATTTAATTTCACATCTTGCTTTTTACCAACAAATAGATATCCTAAAAAAAAGAGTGTAAATAATACTAAACTGGAGATAATTACACCGTAATTATTACTGAATAAAGTAAGCATCTATCAAATGTTTATTCATCGTTTCAACAGCGAAATTTTCTATTGGTTCAAAGTACCAATTTGGTCCTAATTCACACTGATACTCACTCGTCCATTTTACTTCCGTTTTATTATCATCTAGATGAACCAATTCAACTTTCATTTGTTTCCATGAAAGCCAGTGATCGATATGTGTGTTATCACTAACTGCTTTGAAAACTATACTTGTTTCTGTTTTACTTATGATCTCTAAAGACAAGGTTCCTATTCCTTTCGTAGTTGATTCAAATTGAATGTCTCTAACATCCCCAACACTTGTTCCTATTCCAGAAATCCCTACAGGTTTAGGAAAACCAATTTTAAAGAAATGAGGATAGTTTCTCATGAAATCAGGGTGTGTATTAAATGCATCAATAGAAGCGTTGTTATCGATGATCATTGTTGTTTCTATAGTTTGCACTTCTGGTTCAGCCAAGATCCCGAAGGGTTGAGCTAACGCAAGCACTACAGGAATTGCAATAAGGGAGTATAAATTTGAATTATCCCTTTTATTATACTTCTTGTTGTATTCAACGATGTAGACGATTACTGCTCCAACACCATAAAATATTGGGGCGGCCATCACAACACAAATAATCCCTTCTCCTAATAAAATAGATGACATTAATAAGAAGGTAGTTATTGTTTTAAAAACAATTCCATATGCTGTTGTTGGTGTTTTATAAGCGTTAATTACTAGGATAGTTAACAGTGCTGGTATCCCTACAAATAGCACAGATGTTTTCTCGTAGAAAAAATCATTTATGACTCTAAATGCTAAACTTACGATCACCAGAATCGCAACCAGAATATATAATTTAACCTTACTTCGATTAATTGGTGTTTCCTGCATTTTCGATTTTTAAGTGTTTGATTCCAAAGACTTATTAAATATAAAAGTTTTGATTTTACTAAATCACTTAGTCTGCTTATTTAATTAAAAAGCCACATTTTAAAATTCTGAAAACTCAAATGTCATATTGTATTACATTGTGATTTATTTAATTTTGAATGGAACTAATAAAACTAAAATGAACAAAACTTTACTTGCAATCGCAACTACTGTTATTTTAACAGCATGTGGTGATAATACCGAGAAGCCTAAAACAATTGAAAACGCAAAACATGAAGACAATAGTTTTCATGCTATCGGAATGCCTGACACACTCGTTTCAGGACATGCATTTCCAACGTCTCCAGACTCAATTAATGGTTGGATAAAAAAATCTAAGATCGTCGATAATCTTGAAACGAATACAGATATCATTAACCATGGTTGGGATATTTGGACTGCACTAACTCAAGAAACGAATCAAACAGATAATGGACAATCTTTAAGACGATTTGAAACTTGGTTCACACCAAGCGATATTATTGCAGCATATAAAAGAAGAAAAATAGATTCATTAGCAAGCTTAACGCACCTTCAGAGAGGTAAAGGTTTGTTAAAGAAAATGAATCAGACTCACGGTTCTTCAGCAGAACTACAACCATCAGACGCTAGTGTTATTGGGTTTGTGAAGTTTGACTCTACAGCTGCCGCACATGTTTTTAACAATAACCTATTCTATCAAAGCACATTGGAGTCTTTAATAAATCCAGATGGATATGCGGAAATAGTTAATTTCCCAACAACTGGTGTAATTATAAAACCAGTTTTTCAAGTGATAACTCCTAATGCTGATGGTAAATTATTCTTCCAAACATGGCCTGGTGAGCAAGGTGATCCAAATCGTGCTTGGGGAACAAGTGCATGGAAAGATAGTGTTGAAATAACTATTACAGGAGAAACAGATGTTGCGAATAGAATTTATTCGATTAATGATTTTATCTCATTCCAAGTAGATTCAGCGCAAGCAGCTGCTGGTGGAGGTAGTGTAAACGACTACGCATTTTTACAAGGGATGCATGTTAAC
>CAWVWF010000256.1:0-3420 GCA_963933885.1 uncultured Flavobacteriales bacterium
TTGATTTAAAACATTAAATGAAACTTCTTCTGTAAAATCAGACTCTTTAAGTTCCACGTACATATTTAAGTTTTTATTATCTCTAAAAAACTGTAAACAAGTATTCACAACAACTTTTTTCACCCAACCTCCTAGACTTCCCTTTCCTTGATAAGTATGTATCTTTTTAAATACTTTAATAAAGCTATCCTGAAGTAAGTCTTCTGCATCTTGAACTGTGAGAGCATATCGAATACAAACACCCATCATTGCATTGCAATAACGTCGATAGAGTTCCTTTTGATAACGACAATCGTTATCAATACATCCATCTATTAGTTCTTTCTCAGGTATCGATTTCATAAATGCTTTTAGCAGCTATACTAAGGATGCATATATCCCAGAAAAGGTTGCATGTGCAAAACAATTAAAAATATAGATTGTTACAAATTGGTTAGGCCGGAAAACAAAAAAGCCGAAGAATAAATTCTTCGGCTTTTGTTGAGCGGGAGATGGGACTCAAACCCACGACCCTCAGCTTGGAAGGCTGACGCTCTAATCAACTGAGCTACTCCCGCTATTGTTTTACAAATTTACAAACTATTTTTTAAATAGCAAGCATACTTTCGTCTTTACTTTCCAAATTAGATGCTCCCATTAAGAAAATATCAACATTTTTAGCACATTCTCTACCTTCTGAGATCGCCCACACTACTAAAGACTGTCCTCTTCGGATATCTCCAGCTGCAAAAACACCTTCTACAGAAGTTTTATAATCTTTTAAATTAGCTTTAGCATTTGATCTTGGATCAGTATCAACTCCGAATTTCTCAATTAAAGGCTGATCTGGTCCAGTAAAACCAATTGCAAGTAAAGCTAAATCACAAGGGATTTCTCTTTCGCTATCTTCTACTTCAGTAAAAGACTTCGAACCATCATCTTTAGTGATCCATTCAATATCTGCTATTTTTAATGATTTTACGTTTCCGTTTCCATCACCAATAAATTCTTTAGTAAGAATACTCCAATCTCTATCACAACCTTCTTCATGAGAAGTAGATGTTTTTAAAGTAAATGGATATTCTGGCCAAGGATTGTTATTTGCTCTTTCAGCTCCTGGCTTCAAGTTAATCTCGAATTGAGTAACTGAAGTTGCTCCATGTCTGTTAGAAGTACCAACACAATCAGAACCAGTATCACCACCTCCGATTACTACAACATTTTTAGATGTTGCCATGATATCTTCGATAGCTGCACCTTTATGAGTTTCAGTTTTTAAACCTGATACTCTAGCATTGTTTTGAGATAAAAAATCCATAGCGAAATGAACACCTTTTAATTCTCTACCTGCCATAGGGACATCTCTTGGTGTAGTTGCTCCTCCTGCAAGAACAACAGCATCAAAGTCTGCTTTCAATTGGTCTGCTGTTACGTCAACACCTACATCAACACCACATTTAAATGCGATACCTTCTTCGATCATTACTGCAATTCTACGCTCAACAACACCTTTATCTAATTTAAAATCTGGGATTCCAAATCTTAATAAACCTCCTGGCTTTTGTGCTCTTTCGAAAACTGTAACATTATGCCCAGCTTTATTCAATTGATCAGCAGCAGCCATACCTGCAGGTCCTGAACCTACAACAGCAACAGTTTTACCTGATCTTTTGATACTTAAGTTTGGTTTAACCCATCCTTGATTGAAAGCTTCTTCAATAATTGCTTTTTCAATATGCTCAATTGCAACTGGTGGCTTATTGATACCTAATACACAAGCTCCTTCACAAGGTGCTGGACAAATCCTTCCCGTAAACTCAGGGAAGTTGTTTGTTGTAGATAGGATATCGTAAGCTTCTTTCCATTCTTTATTGTAAACAGCATCGTTAAACTCTGGAATTACATTTCCTAGAGGACACCCACTGTGACAAAACGGAACTCCGCAGTCCATACATCTGGCAGCTTGATCAGTAGTTTCCTTATCAGAAAAAGGTTTGTAAAACTCTTTATAGTTCTGCAATCTATCTTCAACAGATTCCTTTTTAGGTAAATCTCTATCAAACTTTAAAAATCCGTCTGCTTGACCCATGTTTTTATCTTTTGTTCCCTTAAAAAGGGAGTTATTATAATTAGATTAAATTACGCTACTACCGCTTTAGCTACCTTAGCAGCTTTTTCAAGTAGAACTCTCTTAAAGTCTCTTGGCATAACTTTCTTGAAGCTTTTCACTTCTGTATTCCAGTTCTTTAATATCCCTTCAGCAACTGTTGAAGAAGTATTATCAAAATGTTCCTGAATTAATCCTTTCAACTCTTCTTTATCAGCAGCGTTTAATGGATCAATATCACTTAATTCAGGGTTGAAGTTAGCTCTAAACGTTTTGTTAACATCCCAAATGAATGCATAACCTCCAGACATTCCTGCTCCGAAGTTTCTTCCTGTTTCACCAAGAACAACAACACGTCCACCAGTCATGTATTCACAACCGTGATCACCAATTCCTTCAACAACTGCAGTAACTCCTGAGTTCCTTACACAGAAACGTTCACCAGCCATACCGTTGATAAATGATTTTCCTGAAGTTGCTCCATAAAAAGCAACATTCCCTACAATCGTATTTTCTTCAGCTTTAAAAGTTGAAACTTTAGGAGGATAAATCACAATTGAACCTCCAGAAAGACCTTTCCCGAAATAATCATTTGCTTCTCCTTCAACTTCAAACGTAACTCCTTTAGTAGAGAACACTGAGAAAGACTGTCCACAAGAACCGTTCAATTTAATATGGATTGTATCCTCAGGTAAACCTGCGCTTCCGTAAATTTTAGAAATTTCATTAGAAAGCATAGCTCCTACTGAACGATCAATATTAATAATATTGAATTCCATTTTAACAGCTTCACCATTTTTCAATGCTGGTTGCGCTTGCTCAATGAATTTTCTATCTAAAATATCATCAATCTCATGAGCTTGCTCTTGAGTTTTGTACACTCCAACAGTATCAGACTGACTTGGACGATATAATAAAGCAGAAAGATCGATATTACTTAATTTCCAATGGTTTAAGTTTTCATCCATTTTCAACACATCAGTTCTTCCAATCATTTCATTGATTGATCTGAATCCTAACTCAGCCATATTCTCTCTTAAATCCTCAGCAAGGTGGTTGAAGAAATTTACAACGTGATCAGGATCTCCAGAGAACAATGCTCTTAAATCTTTGTTTTGAGTAGCGATTCCAACTGGACAAGTATTTAAATGACATTTTCTCATCATTATACAACCTTCTACAATTAATGCAGCTGTTGCGACTCCCCATTCTTCAGCACCAAGTAATGCGGCTATAGCTACATCTCTACCAGTTCTTAATTGTCCATCCGCTTGAACTGTAATTCTTGATCTTAAATCATTAATTACTAATGTTTGATGCGTTTCAGCTAAACC
>CAWVWF010000257.1:0-3339 GCA_963933885.1 uncultured Flavobacteriales bacterium
TGTTCATTCAAATATTGATACTATAACAAGACCAACCAATGAAGGTGAAATAATTTACTCGTTAAATTATTATGACACCACAGCTTTCAAAGGGGATAAATGGATTGAGAAGTTACTAGCTGAAGAAATGATTATTAGGTTTAAAGATAGCATCCTCTATTCCCAACTATCCTTTGGATTGGGAATGATTAAGCAAGAAACTATAATAGATTTAAAAGATTCTTCTTGTATTAGAATGCTCAAATTTATGAGGAATCGAAATTACTGTGAAGGAAGTTATAATATTAAAAATTTCAATATTGACAATATAATATTAAATGATAGCTTACTTTCTAAAAAACTTCCATTTGCAATGCCTATTGAGATAATGACATATTTCGCAAATATTCCTGTGAAAATTGTTGCTCAAAAAATAAACTTTAAAACAATACCTATCAGTCAATTGAAAGTTCCATTCAAATATAAAAAAGTTTCAGAAGTAGAATATCTTAGAATGGTAAACGAATTAAAAAACATTTAAACTCATCCTCTAAATCACCTCTGCAACAACGAATGTACTTCCTCCAATAAATACCATATCATTAGGTTTTGCTATAGATAAAGCTTGCTCTTTTGCTAATTCAATGGAAGTGAACTTCTCTCCTACTAAACCTAATCCATGAGCTATCTTAACTAATTCTTTAACTACCAAACCTCTACCATTATTTGGTTTACTCCAATAATACTTCGCATCTTTAGGAAGTAATTTCAGAATTGAAGTAGCATCTTTATCATCTACCATCCCCCATACAATATGTAATTGGTCGTAGCTTTCAGATTTTAATTGAGCAGTAATCTGTTTTACCCCATCTTCATTATGGCCAGTATCACAAATCACCTTAGGAGATTCACCTAAATTCTGCCATCTTCCTTTTAAGCCCGTATTCTTAACAACATTCAACAATCCATTTTCAATCGAATCTGATGAAATGTTCCAATCTTTATCTTGTAAAACCTTTAAAGTGGTAACTGCTGTTTTTATATTTTCTTTCTGGTACCAACCTTTTAAATCAGAAGTGTAATTTACATCCTCGTTTTCAGCCCAGTATATTTTTGATCTATTTTGAATAGCAAAGAAATCAAACACAATAACTGTTTCACCTTGCCTCCTTCCAATTACAACCGGAACTTCATGCTTAATAATCCCAGCTTTTTCTTTTGCTATTTCTCCTAATGTATCTCCTAAAAACTGAACATGATCCAAACCTATGTTTGTGATTACACTAACCTCTGGAGTAATGATATTAGAACAATCTAATCTACCTCCTAACCCAGTTTCTACAATTGCTATATCAACTTTTTCCTTCGCGAAAAAATCAAAAGCCATCACTGTTGTATATTCAAAAAACGAAGGTTTAATGTCAACTGCTGACACCTTAAATCCCGATACAAAATCAACTACAAATTTCTCACTTACCTCTTCCCCATTTATCTTAATACGTTCTCTGAAATCTGTTAAATGCGGAGAAGTAAATAATCCTACCTTATATCCAGCCTCCTGTAAAACAGATGCTAACATATGAGAAGTTGATCCCTTACCGTTTGTTCCAGCTAAATGAATACTCTTGAAGTTATTATGTGGATTCCCTACCAATTCGGACAATTCAAAAATCCGTTCTAATCCTGGTTTATATGCTGAACTTCCGTCTTTTTGAAATGCTGGAAATTGAGAGAATAAAAAATCTAATGTTTCTTGATAATTCACTTGAATAGGGTTTTCTGAAAAAACTCAATTACAAATGGTCTGAACAAATCATGACCAGCTTTTATCTTATGTAATGTTGAAGTCTTTTCTATTTTTTTGTGGAACTTTTCACAAAGTTCAGTCTTAACAACAGGATCTTTATGACCAACTACGATATCTGTTCTAATCTTATTTTCATTTATTAACTCAGCCAGTTTAGCTTGAGAAAATGTAATATGTTTATATAGTTGCCAAACACGGTAAATCCTCAATCTTAAACCTTTCGTTGAAAAATTAATATCTAAAAACTTATCAATCGAAGCAGGAAGTACTCGAAGCTTTTGACCTGTACTCGATATAGCATGCACTATTTCAGGATTTGAGATCGCAAGTCCATAAATTCCTTTTCCAGTATGAGTGTTGGTTACAAACCAATTCCAAAAATTAGTCTTTAAACCATCAGGTGCCAATAAATATAAATGATCAATTCTAGTTGCAAATTGTTCGATCATAAAAAGGGCAACTCTTCCACCCATCGAATAACCTAAAACTTCAAATCTATTTATTTCAATATGCGCCAAAAAACCTTC
The DNA here is from genome assembly GCA_963933885.1 of uncultured Flavobacteriales bacterium. Classification (GTDB taxonomy): domain Bacteria; phylum Bacteroidota; class Bacteroidia; order Flavobacteriales_C; genus CAWVWF01. The sequence goes on from CAWVWF010000257.1 coordinate 2,314, forward strand.
AAAAATCTCTTTTAATTCGGCTTTAGAAAAACTTTTCCAATTTTTACTATTAAAAGAAGTTTTTCCATGATAGAATAAATCAACCGCATAAATGGTATAATCATCCTTTGTAAAAGGTTCAAACAGTTCGTAATCCACTGAACTTCTAGTGAATCCATGGAATGCTACAATAGGTGTTTTACCACTTCCGATCGTTCGGTAATGTAACTTTATGTCTTTATGTTGAAAAATAGAGGTCAATTGTTAACTACTTATTGCACTAAGTTCGCTGAAAAAATCTTAATTTTGTGCCTAATTTGACCAACAGTTTTAAACAACAGTTAGAAACATTAGAAAATGCCAAGAGATATTTCCATAAAATCGGTTTTAATTTTAGGTTCAGGGCCTATTGTAATCGGACAAGCTTGTGAATTTGATTACGCAGGTTCACAATCAGCAAGATCATTAAGAGAAGAAGGAATTGAAGTTAGTTTGATTAACTCAAACCCAGCTACAATTATGACTGATCCTGTTATGGCCGATCATATTTATTTGAAGCCATTAACAACTCAATCAATTAGAGAGATTCTTGAAGAAAGAAACATCGATGCTGTATTACCTACTATGGGTGGACAAACTGCATTGAATCTTTGTATCGATTGTGATAAAGAGGGAATCTGGGATGAGTTTAATGTAAAAACAATTGGTGTTGATTTAGAAGCCATCGAAATTACTGAGAATCGTGATAAGTTTCGTGATTTGATGATTAAGATCGGAATCGGTCAAGCTCCATCGAGAAATGTTAAGTCATACTTAGAAGGAAAAGAATTTGCACAAGAGATTGGGTTCCCATTAGTAATCCGTCCGTCTTATACACTTGGAGGAACAGGAGCTGCTTTTGTTCACGTTAAGGAAGATTTCGATAAATTATTAAAAAGAGGATTGCACGCCTCTCCTATCCATGAAGTTTTAATTGATAAAGCTGTAATTGGTTGGAAAGAATACGAATTAGAATTATTAAGAGATTCAAATGATAACGTTGTTATT
>CAWVWF010000258.1:0-3300 GCA_963933885.1 uncultured Flavobacteriales bacterium
TGAAGCATCAAAAGCAGGAATTGATTTCGTTTTAAATGATTTCGGTTTCAGAGGTGTAAGTAGTAGTGAAAGTGCTGGACTTGGAGGAAGTGCTCACCTGATGAACTTTTTAGGAAGTGATACTTTAATGGGAAGCGTTTATGCAATGCGTTACTATGGAGCAACTAAGCCAGTAGGTGTAAGTGTACCAGCAACGGAACACAGTATTTGTACTTTAAAAGGTGAAGCTGGAGAATTAGATATTTTCAAACACATCTTAGATACATTCCCAACTGGAATCGTAGCTTGTGTTAGTGATAGTTTCAATATTTTTAGAGCTTGTTCTGAATACTGGGGAGAAGAATTGAAAGCACAAATTTTAGCTAGAGATGGTGTATTGGTTATCCGTCCAGATAGTGGAGATCCAGTTCAAACTTTATTGGCAATATTCGAGATTTTGTTTGAGAAATTTGGATACACAACCAATGATAAAGGATACAAAGTTCTTCCACCACAGCTTAAAGTTTTACAAGGAGATGGTGTTAATTACGATAGTATTATAGATGTACTTCAAGCATTAAAAGATAACGGAATAAGTGCAGAGAATTTAGCATTAGGAATGGGTGGAGCTTTACTTCAGAAAGTAGATAGAGATACTCAGAAATATGCTTTAAAATGTAGTTATGCTGAAATTGATGGGCAACCAATCAATGTACAGAAGAGTCCAACTGAAATGAACGAGAAAGGTGAAATCGTTGGAAGTTTCAAGAAGAGTAAAGCTGGTAAATTAAAGCTGATCGAATTGGATGGAACATTCAAAACTGTATTGGAGGACGAATACCCAGAGTTGGAAAATAAGTTAGTTACTGTTTTCGAAAACGGAGCAGTTACAAAGGAATATACCTTTGATGAGATTAAAGAGAACGCAAAACTGTAATTTAGCATTACAACAAAAGAATTTGACCATGAGTAAGAATATATTGTTTGCAACAGATAGTTATAAGTACCTACAAAAAGAACTGCTAGAATCAGGTGATTTCGAAGAAGGACTAATCAAAAGAGAGGAGTTTAGCGATGGTGAACTTTACCAAAAACTAAACACGGAAGTTGAAGGTAAAAACGCGGTAGTTATTGGAGGAACACATAACGATAGAGCAACATTGGAGTTGTATGATTTAGCTTCAGCATTGGTTCGTTATGGAGTTGAGTCTTTATCTATTGTAATGCCTTATTTCGGATACTCAACAATGGAAAGATCTGTTCATCACGGTGAGGTTGTAACAGCTAAATCTAGAGCAAGATTGTTCTCTTCTATTCCAAGAAGTAACAAAGGGAATAAAGTGTATATGTTCGATTTACATACGGAAGGGTTACCTCATTATTTCGAAAGTCCATTAAGAGCAATTCATGTTTATTGTAAGCAAATTGTAATTGATGCATGTAGAGAATATTGTGGGACTGATTTTGTACTTGGAAGTACAGATGCAGGAAGAGCAAAGTGGGTTGAATCTTTAGCGAATGAAATGAATGTTAATCCAGCATTTATCTTAAAACGTCGTTCTGGTGAAAACACAGAAGTTACTGCTGTGAATGCTGATGTTGAAGGAAAGGATGTTGTGATTTACGATGATATGATTCGTTCTGGAGGTAGTATTGTAAATGCTGCAAAGACTTACAAGGATGCTGGTGCAAAGAACATTTATGTTATTACAACACATGGTTTATTTGTTGGAGGTGGATTAGAAAAGATTAAAAACTCTGGAATGGTAGAGAAATTAATTTGTACAAATTCTCACCCAAATACAGCTGAATTAAAAGATGACTTTTTAGATGTAAAAAGTATCAGTTCTTTAATTAAAGAGAGTTTAGTATGATAACAAAAGCTATCCAAAAGGCATTTGATATTGCCAAAGAAAGAGGTTGGGAAAAAACCTTCTGGGCGTTCGATATTCACGATACGATGATTAAACCAAACTATAAGTTTGGGGACATCCCAACAGAGTTTTTCCCCCTCGCAAAAGAGGTGATGCAGGAGATAAGCAAACGAGATGATATTTGTTTGATTATGTATACTTGTTCTCATCCACACGAAATTGAACAGTACATTGAATTATTTAAAGAAAATGGAATCAATTTCGATCACATAAATAAAAATCCAGAAGTCAAAAGTGAAGGCTATGGATATTACGAAGACAAGTTTTACTTCAACGTTTTGTTTGAAGATAAAACAGGTTTCGATGCCACCGAGGACTGGGAAAAGGTCCAAAAGGTATTGGCGGAGAATCCGATATAACAATAAATTAAAATGAACAAAGAACAAACAAAAAGAATAAGCAAACTAATGAGTTTGGCATTAAGACATCAACCAAGTGCAATAGGAATTACACTAGATGAAGAAGGGTGGGTGTTAACACAAGACCTAATCGACGGGGTGAATAAAAAGGGTATCCGATTAAATATGGAGATCTTAAAAACAGTCGTTTCAGAGAATGATAAAAAGCGTTTTACTTTCAATGATGACGAGTCAAAAATAAGAGCCAATCAAGGACATAGTGTAGATATAGATTTGAAGCTTGAAGCTGTTGAGCCACCAGATGTTTTGTATCATGGTACGGTGAGTAAATTCATGAAATCTATTAGAGAGAAAGGATTGGTAAAAGGGAGTAGACAACATGTTCATCTTTCTCATGAAAAAGAGACTGCTATTAAAGTTGGATCGAGAAGAGGTGTTCCTACAATACTAGTTGTAAATGCTAAATTGATGCATGATGCTGGTTACCAATTTTACAGAAGTGATAATGGTGTTTGGTTAACGGATGAGGTTCCAGCTCGGTTTATTGAAGATTGATTTGATTGATGATTTACAATTATGCTACTGTGTTCGCACCCGAAGACAGTGGTATGGGGAGTTTAGTTATTAATTTTATTGTTTACTCCCATTTATCAAAATACTTCAGGAATATTTTAACAATATTTCTAGCATCATCAATACCTCTGTGATGTGTTCCGTCCAACCTAAAACCTTCAGCTTTAAGTGCTCTTCCCATACCCATCGGCTTCTTGTTGGTGATTTCACCATGCTGATGTTTAATGCTCATATGATTTTTCGTCCAACTATTATCGAGTTGATGTAATTTACAATCTAGATTAAATTGTTTTTGATCATAAAAACCCCAAGAACAGAGGGTGAATTCTTCACCACACCATTCTAAAAATCTTGGTAATACTTCATCGAATGTATCCGATGCTTCAATTTGTTCTTATGTTATCGAAGTTAACGTTTTGCAAAACCCACTTAATTCTGGGTTGTTGATAGGCTTA
>CAWVWF010000259.1:0-3150 GCA_963933885.1 uncultured Flavobacteriales bacterium
ACACAATTACAACATTTGGTAAAGTAATAGATTACAAAACAGGGAAGTTCTTAGAAATAGATAACAACGGAAACGAATTGTTCGAAATTTTCCCGTTTGATAATGGTCCGGATTATTTACAAAATGGCTTGTTTAGAATTATCCAAAATGGTAAAATTGGTTATGCAGATAGTATTGGTAGAGTGGTTCTGAAGCCAACGTATAACTGTGCATACCCATTCGAAAAAGGTAAAGCAAAAGTTTCAGGTAATTGTAGTTCAGTACCAGGAGATAATCACTCTGTTTGGATAAGTAAAAGTTGGTATTACATCGATAAAAAAGGAATTAGAATAATTCAAAAATAACTTTCTTTTTATAGTGTAAAATTATTCCCTAAATCATTATCTTTGCCGTCTATAAATTAATCATTAAGAGATGAAAGTTTTAAAGTTTGGAGGTACTTCTGTTGGTTCAGCTGAGAGAATGCGCGAAGTTGCGAATATCGTAGTGAACGATGAGCCAAAGATTATTGTTCTTTCAGCAATGTCTGGAACAACAAATAGTTTAGTTGAAATTGGTAAAACATTATATGCCGATAATAAACAGGAAGCCAAACAATTGATTAATACTTTAGAAGCGAAATATTACGCGACTACAAAAACATTATATGCTACTGAAGCTTTTCAAGAAAAGGCGAATGATGTAATTAAAGAGCATTTCGATTTTATGAAATCGTTTGCTATTAATGTTTTTAACTTATTCCAAGAAAGAGCTTTATTGGCACAAGGTGAATTATTAAGTACTAAAATGTTCAATCTTTTCTTAGAAGAAGATGGTGTTAAATGTGCTTTATTACCTGCTTTGGATTTCATGAGAATTAACCGTGATGAAGAACCTGATATGGAATATATCAGAGAGCACATCGCAAAAGAAATTAAAAAGAGAGACGGAGTTCAGCTTTTCATAACGCAAGGATATATCTGTAGAAACTCTTTTGGAGAAATAGATAACTTGAAGAGAGGTGGTTCTGATTATACTGCTTCTATAGTTGGTAACGCAGTTGTTGCTGATGAGATTCAGATTTGGACTGATATTGATGGAATGCATAACAATGATCCTCGTATCGTTGATAAAACTAAGCCAATCGCTAAACTATCTTTTGATGAAGCAGCTGAATTAGCTTATTTTGGGGCGAAGATTTTACATCCTCAATCTATTCGTCCAGCAGCAGAATTGGGTATTCCAGTTAAGTTGTTAAACACAATGGATCCTGAAGCAAAAGGAACTACAATTTCTAAAGATCCAGGTGAATCTAAAGAATTGGTGAAAGCAATTGCTGGAAAAGATGGAATCACCGCTATCAAAATCAAATCTGCTAGAATGTTATTGGCTTATGGTTTCTTAAGAAGTGTATTCGAAGTATTTGAGCGTTTCAAAACGCCAATCGATATGGTAACAACTTCTGAAGTAGCTGTTTCTTTAACAATTGATAATGTTGATAATTTAGAAAAGATCATTGCAGAATTGGAAGGTTTTGGAATTGTTGAAGTTGATCATAATCAGTCTATCGTTTGTATAGTTGGTTCTATGTTAAATGATGAGATTGGATCTGCAGTTACAATATTTGAAAGCCTAAAAGAGATTCCATTAAGAATGATATCGTACGGTGGAAGCCGACATAATATATCTGTTTTGGTTGATTCCAAATATAAACAGAAAGCATTGCAAGCTTTGAACGATGGGTTGTTCAACTTTTAAATAGCATTAATTTTAAACCCTAACGATGTTAGGGTTTTTTTTTGAATAATTTTTAATACGATTACAATGTTAAGTCAAAATACAATAGATAAAATTTCAAGTTTACCAACACCATTCTACTACTATGATATGGAGTTGTTGAAGAAAACAATTGATACAGCTAAATCAGAAGCTAATAAATATGGTTATCATTTACATTACGCTGTAAAAGCAAACTTTAATCAACCAGTATTAAATATGTTAGCCGAGAACGGTTTCGGAGCTGATTGTGTAAGTGGAAGAGAAGTAGCATTAGCTGTTGAAACTGGTTTTAAAGCAAACGATATCGTTTTTGCTGGAGTTGGGAAAAGTGATGTTGAAATTAATACTGCGTTAGACTTGGATATTTTTTGTTTCAACTGTGAGGGAATCATGGAGATTGAAGTAATTAATGAATTAGCAGCAGCAAAAGGAAAAACGGCAGATATTGCTTTGAGAATAAATCCTAATGTAAACGCAAACACACATAAGTACATCACAACTGGTTTAAAAGAAAACAAGTTTGGTATTAACATGTGGGAATTGGATGCGGTTTTAGAAACGCTTAAGAAGTGTCCTAACATTAACTTGAAAGGTTTACATTTTCATATTGGATCTCAGATTACTGATTTGACTTCTTTTAAAAATTTAGCGACTAAGATTAATAAGATTCAAGAGTGGTTTTTCTCTCGTCAAATCAAAGTTGATATTATCAACGCTGGTGGTGGATTAGGTATCGATTACCATTCCCCCGATGGAGAGGTTCCAAATTTTGAAGAGTACTTTAAAATATTCAATGAATTCTTAGAATTACGTCCTGGTCAAGAAGTTCATTTCGAATTAGGTAGATCTATTGTTGGTCAATGTGGTGCTTTAATTTCTAGAGTATTATATATCAAAACGGGAATCGAGAAAAACTTCTTGATTTTAGATGCTGGAATGACAGAGTTAATTCGTCCAATGCTATATCAAGCACACCACGAAATTGCTAACCTTACTTCAAAATCTAAAGAGATTGAAAAGTATGATGTTGTTGGACCTATCTGTGAAAGTACAGATTGTTTCGCTCGTGACTTAGAGTTACCAGTTACAAATAGAAATGACTTCTTTATCATCAAGTCTGCTGGAGCGTACGGAGAGGTAATGGCTTCAGATTATAATTTGAAAACATTACATCCAGGAGTATACTCGGATAAGATCTAGATCTTAAGATTATATAGATTTAACATATTAAAGGAGCAACTTGAAGTTGTTCCTTTTTTTTGTTCAAAACTCAAACTAAAGTACCAACGTATTTTTTGATTTTCAATCTAAAAGGTGAAAGTTCTGATTTATTCAACGCTGAATTCAACTCATAAATGCAACTCCTGAGTTAAATAATAATTTTTCCATTAC
>CAWVWF010000260.1:0-3110 GCA_963933885.1 uncultured Flavobacteriales bacterium
CTCTTTAAGTGGTGAATGAACAACTTTTTTATCATCTATTCTCTGAGAAGTATATTCATTCATTTTACGAGCATCCAATACATTGATATCTCCCTCTAACCTAGTAGCAAACTCATTCGCAGATATAGACTCAATAGAATCAACCTCTTTCCCTGCTTTCTTCCAAGCTTCGATTCCTCCTTCTATAAACCCTAAAGTATTATCATATCCAACTCTAGATAATCTAGTAACAACCTCTTCCGCTCTACCTTCATCCACAATTAAAACGATAGGTTGTTTTAAATCTGGAACTAAAGCACCAACCCACGGAGCAAACCCACCATCAACACCTATGTTAATACTATTAGGTATAAATGCATCTTTAAACTCTTGAGGCTTTCTTGTATCTAACATTAAAGCACCTTCTGAATTAACTACAGCTTCAAAATCACTTACAGATAAAGCTTCAGTTCCTTTTGTTAATATTACATCGATATCTTCATATCCTTCTTTATTCATTTTAACATTCTTCGGGAAATACTGTGGTGGCGGAGTTAATCCATCAGTTACTTCTTTCACAAACTCCTCACGAGACATATCACTTCTTAAAGCATAATTGTTCTCTTTTTGATTCCCAAGTGAATCGTAAGTTTCCTTACTCATGTTTTTCCCGCAAGCAGAACCTGCTCCATGTGCTGGATAAACAATAACATTATTAGCTAAAGGCATTATTTTATCTCTCAATGAATCATATAAATGAGAAGCCAAATCATCTGTTGATAAATCTGATTTCACTGCTAAATCTGGACGACCAACATCTCCTATAAACAAAGTATCACCTGAAAAAAGAGCATGATCATTTCCGTTTTCATCAATCAATAAATACGAAGTTGATTCCATTGTATGACCTGGAGTATGTAAAACCTTAATTTTAACATCACCAAGAACAAACTCTTGTTCATCTTTCGCAGAAATTATATCATAAGTTGTTTCGGCATTAGGACCAAAAACGATACTTGCTCCTGTTAATTTTGCTAAAGAAACATGTCCTGAAACAAAATCAGCATGAAAATGAGTTTCGAAAATGTACTTAATTTTCGAATTATCTTTTTCTGCCTTATCTGTATATGGCTTAGTTTCTCTTAACGGATCTATAATCGCTACTTCTCCATTGGATTCAATATAATAAGCTCCCTGAGCTAAACATCCTGTATATATCTGTTCTATTTTCATGTCTTATTTTTTGGTATTACAATATTAGCACTAGTAAAGGCTAACTACAGTGATGTTAATCACATAGCGCTTTTTATATTTCTTTTTCTTTAAAAACATTAGTCTGCAAAGCGTTTTTAAAAGCAACAACTTCCTCTTCTTCTGTACAATTCTCATAACAAGAAACCGCTGTATCAACATCGATGAAGAAATGCTTCTCTCCTAATGCTTCAATAAAACCAGTTTTGAAAAAGAAATCTCTAACAGGACCAATTAACCCAGAGAAAGCAACTTGAATTCCTTTCGCTTGAAGTTCGGCTACCAATTCAGATAAATCCTGAAAAGCTGTTGCATCTATATTTGAAATACTTCCACAATGCAATACAAAGAACTTCAACTTATCTCCTTTTAAATCTACCTCCTTTTTAACAGCCTCTATAAAATTAGAAACATTAGCAAAATATAATTGAGCATCATGCCTCATCACCAAAACATCTTCTTTCGTTTCAATTTCAGTGAAACGTTCAACATTTCTAAAATCTTTCGTTCCAGGTAATCTTCCTAAGACAGCAATATGTGGTTGGGTAGATCTGTAGATCAATGCTAATAAAGAAATCACGACTCCTGCCCCAATTCCTTCTTTAATTCCAAAACCTAACGTAACTACAAAAGCAACTGTAAGCATTAGGAAATCCTCTTTTTTAGTCTTCCATAAAAACTTAGGATATTCAAAATCAATCAACCCAAAAACAGCAACCATAATGATTGACCCTAATATTGCCTTAGGCAAATAGTAAAACAAAGGCGTTAAAAATAATAAGACAAGTGCTATTAAGGCTGCTGCTATAATAGCAGCTAAATTAGTTTTCGCACCCGCTTGATCACTAACGGCAGATCTACTAAACCCACCTGTTGTTGGATAGCTTCCGAAAAAAGAACCAATTACATTCCCCATTCCAATTCCAATCATTTCCTGATTGTTATCTAACTCATACTCACCTTTATGTTTTGATTGGATTGCTTTTGCTACAGATATTGATTCCATAAACGCGATTAAAGCAAGCGTTAAAGCAATTGGGAATAATGCTTCTAAATTTTCTAATCCAAAATCAGGAATTGAAAACGAAGGTAAACCTTGAGGGATATCTTTTACGATTTGAACACCATATTCATACAACCCTCCAAATTTCACAATCAGAATTCCAATTACAACAGCTACTAATGCTCCGGGTATAGATTTATGAATTTTCTTAATATTTTTAACGAGTACAATTCCACCAACTGCTACAAATAAGGTTGGTAGATTTACTTCACTTATCTTTTGAAACGCCTCAATAACGATTTTAAAAACACTGTTACTTCGTTCTAATTCAATTCCTAAAATATACTTCAATTGATTTAATCCAATAATTAAAGCTGCGGCTGAGGTAAATCCACTTATCACAGGCTTAGAAAGGAAGTTTACTAAAAAACCAAGTTTAAAAACTCCAAAGGCAACTTGCACGATTCCCATCATAAATGCAAGCATAATTGCAAGTGCAATATAATTCTCACTTCCTACCGCTGCTATTGCCGATACTCCTGCCGCTACTAATAATGAATCCATTGCAACTGGACCAACAGCTAATTGACGAGATGTTCCGAAGATTGCATAAATCACTTGTGGCATCATAGAAGCATACAGTCCATAAACCGGAGGTAATCCTGCAATCATAGCATATGCCATCCCTTGTGGAATCAACATTACTCCTACAGTTAACCCTGCGGAAATATCGCCCGATAGATAAGCTTTCTTATAATTGGGTAACCACTCTAAAATTGGAAAGAATTTCTTAATCTGCATCTCTTATTTAATATACTTAATACAAAGGAATAAATTTTCCTTTTGGATAACAGTGACAAGCATCACATAACTCAAT
>CAWVWF010000261.1:0-3070 GCA_963933885.1 uncultured Flavobacteriales bacterium
CTTGTTCTATAATTGGTCCTGCATCCAAGTCTTCCGTTACATAATGTGCAGTTGCGCCAATAATTTTAACACCTCTTTCGTAAGCCGCGTGATAAGGTTTTGCTCCTACAAATGCAGGTAAGAAAGAGTGGTGTATGTTGATGATTTTATGCTCGTAATTATTAATTAACTCTTTTCCTATAATCTGCATGTACCTAGCAAGTACTATGAAATCAATGTTGTTCTCTTTTAAGATTTCTAAGTGATTTTGCTCTTGTTCAGCTTTATTCTCTTTTGTTATTGGAACATGGTAAAACTTCAAACCAAACTTTTCAACGATAGGTTTAAGATATTCATGGTTTGAGATTACAACTGGGATTTCTACGTCTAAACCTCCATTGTGCCAACGTCCTAAGATGTCGAATAAGCAGTGAGATAACTTAGTAACAAACAAAGCCATACGTGGTTTTACATCATTAAAATAAAGGTTATACCTAATGTTAAAACGTTTGGCCAATAGGGTATCAAAGTATTCTCCTATTTTATCTCTTTCGATTGTAAAGTTATCTAAAGCCCATTCTATTCTCATGAAGAAGTGACCGTTCTCATTATCTAGGTATTGATCCAATTCAACAATATTTCCTTTGTTAGAATAGATAAACTCAGTAATTGAACTAACTATTCCAGTTTGATCTTCACATTCAATTAATAAAATACCGTTTGCCATGATGTATTATTTAAAAGTCGTTTACAGTTTTCAATAATGGATCGAAAACATAGTATTGAAGTATTGTTAATTCTTTTCCTCCGAAACACATCCCGTAAAAGCGATCTGGATCATATTTGATTGGAATTCCCATTGCGTTAGTTTCTCCAATTTCAGCATTTCTGCGATAACCAATTACTGTGTTGGATTTCCCTGAAAGGTCTACTACTGTTAGTTTAAAGTATGGAGAAGTAGCTTGAAGTCTACGCATAATGTCTTTTCCTAAACCTGTTTGAGGAACCAGTCTTTCCGCAGCGATTGTTTTAAAATTAAGTAAGTATAATTTTATGTTTTCACTCTTAGCTTCGATGTTTTTTCCGTTTTGTTTAACAACATATTGCTTGTCTTCAATTTCAATTTTGAAAGAATTTTGAGGCGCATCAATGTATTGCATTTCTACAGATTTAATTCTGTTCTTCGGGAAATGGAATATTTTTAAATCTCTCCAATTATCTATTAAAGGTTCATACCTAGGTGTTAAGTATCCCTGGAATCCTCTGAGAGAAGTAACAAAGGGCTGTGACGCATTTAATAAAGTTTCAGGATCAATTAACAACATATAAGTTCCATCTCCTTCTTGAGTCTCGCCACCAACAAAATAGGATTTGTGTAATTGTTCTCCAATATAAAACTCTGCCTTGATATGGTTGGCTGATAAGTTCTTAATTACTCTTTCAACTTTCTTCTTTGAGATTCTGTTTTTGGTTTGAACTTTTGCAGCAGTATTTAATAGTGTTTCGATTCGGTCTTGCCGGGCAATGAACTGGTTGTTAACCAACCAATGGTCTTCCGTTTTTGTTAGTGTTATCGTAACTCCATCTTTAGAAGCCAAGAATATTTTATCGATTTCATTAATGTTCTTAATTGCAAAATCACGTTCGTTCTCACTGCTTACTTGATTCTCATTAGATTGGAAATAGATGAAAACTCCAGCAAGGAAAACAACAAGTATTACACTGAATGTGATAATCGATTTATTCATAAACTATCGTGTGTATTTTACTTTTCTAATGAAGAAGAAAATTAGACTAATTAGTACAATGATTCCAGAAGGAACAGCAACATTAATAATCTGGATTTGTAAACGATTTTCTTTGATCAACTTTCTATCTAGTAGTCTCATCTTAACATGCTTTGACCTTACAGAAATCAATTCATTGTCGTTGGTTAAGTAGTTGATACAGTTTAATATGAATTTTTTATTGTCGAAGAAGTAGTTCGTATATTGATCTCTTCCAACAGGAATCATTTCATTTTTTTCAGAGAACCAGTTCTTTGCAATATCACCATCTGAAATTACAATCATTCTGTTTCCAGCACTTCTGTTTTTGAATTTACTATTTGGATTATTTGTAAAAGTAGGGGAGATACGATTAGTGAAATACGAGGAGAAGTTACCTTCTAGCAACATTGCAACTGGTTTTGCTTTAGCCTTAAACATCTCTAAATTTAAACCTCTAGCAGTTTCGGCGAATCCGATAGTACTTGGAGTTTTCTTATATCTGTTTTTTCCAGAAGTTTGATAAAGTACAGTATGTTTTACACCATCTGCAGGAACAGAGTCCAATGTGCTTGCAAACTCTAGCTTAATAGGGTCAAGGTTGTTCGTAATAATGTGTTTCTTTTTGGTTGTTAGAACAGGACTGTAGATCCAGCTTTTTAGTTCGAATTTACCTCCGTTACCATTTGCTGTTGCTTGCATTGGAATTTTAGAACATTGGATATCTTCAACTATATCAGTGTTTATCTTAGCTCCGTATTTATAAAGTAAAGGTTCTATTAAAGTCTCAACCGGAGTAGCGTAAATCAATCCACTCTGTTGCATAGAATCTAATTCAGCTCCATCACTACCATCTAACATCCAAAGTGTTTTACCACCGTTCATTACAAACTGATCCAAAACATATTGTTCTTTTTGAGAAAATCTGAATTTTGGTTTTGCAATGATCAATACATCAATACCTTCTAAAGCATTAAGCTGTACATTATTCGTTTTGTCTTTTAAGTAGATAGGACCAACTTGATAGTATTCCATTAATGATATACTTAAGTCTTGTAAGTCGTATCTTCCCAGTTCTTTATGTCCTTGAAGTATTGCAACCTTCTTTAAGTTTTTGTTCTGTAATCTTCTAATCACATTGGATACTTCATACTCTAAAGCCTCGATTGCTTTTTCATATGTTTTGGCTTTACCACCTTTCTCTTTCTTGATAATAGGCATTGGTATTACTCTTCCATCGAAATAAACTTCAGCACCCATTGGGATGTTCATCACCTCTTGTTCTCCTTTTACATTCGTAAAGGGGATAGGCATAATCGTTAACC
>CAWVWF010000262.1:0-2946 GCA_963933885.1 uncultured Flavobacteriales bacterium
CAGGAAAGCAAAGACACAAAGGTGAATACATCATGGGTAAAGAAGAAGGTGACTGGATTTTCTGGCACTGGAACGGTAAAGCTGAGATGGAAGGTTCGTACATTAATGGTAAAAAAGAAGGTGTATGGACTACTTGGGATGAATTTGGTGATATTGTAGAACGTGCTAATTACAGAAAAGGACGTCCAACTAAACAACGTCGAAAGAGAAAGTAATTCTCCATTCTTAGATAATTTCATATTCTTTTCGATAATTTTGAATGACTTCGAGAAGAGATGAGCAATAACTTATTAGAATCATTCCCATTTACACCAACAACAGGACAAGCCCATGCAATTGATGAGCTTACTGAGTTCGTTTATAATCAAGAAAAAAATTCTGTTTTCATTTTAAAAGGTTATGCTGGAACTGGAAAAACCACTTTAATTTCTTCAGTAATAAACTGGTTACCAAATGTGGGGCGAAACAGTGTATTAATTGCACCTACTGGAAGAGCTGCTAAAGTGCTATCATCTTACTCAAAAAAGCCAGCATCAACGATTCACAAACAAATTTACTATCAAGGTAATAAGGATGGAAGGATTCATTTCACACTTCAAAAGAACAAATTTTCTAACGCAATATTCGTTGTAGATGAAGCTTCAATGATCGGAGCTTCAGGTGGATTAGGAGGTTCTTTTGCAGCTAGAGACAAAACCCTATTAGATGATCTTTTCGATTACGTTTTCTCAGGAAATAACTGTAAAATAATACTTCTTGGAGATACTGCTCAGCTTCCGCCTGTAGGGGAAACAGACAGTCCTGCTTTACAGCATGATTACATATCAAGTAGATATCCTGTAAAAGTGTGGTCGAGAGAACTTAAAGAAGTTACTAGGCAAAGTGAAGGTTCTGGAATATTATTTAATGCAACTTTACTCCGAAAGATATTACTTCAAAGCGAAGAGTTTACACCAAACTTTTCATTAGACGACTTTGAAGACATCAGACGTTTAACTGGTCATGAAATCGAAGAAGAATTATCATCAAGTTACTCTAACGTTGGGATTGAAAATACGGTCGTTATTTGCAGAAGTAACAAACAAGCCAACAATTTCAACAAGTACATAAAATTCAATGTTCTGTGGCAAGAAGAAGAATTGAATGCAGGAGATTTATTAATGGTTGTTAGAAATAATTACTTCTGGATTGACGACGAAAAAATTGGCTTTATTGCCAATGGTGATATGATTGAGATCATGCGTGTCGCTAATTATGAAGAAAAATTCGGATTTAGATTCGCTAATGTCTCCTTAAAATTATCAGACTATAAAGATGGGATTGAATTTGAAGTTAAGATTCTGTTAGATACACTTAGTGCTGAAACTCCAGCTCTTTCAAAAGAAGAAGGAAAAAGATTATATGAAGAAGTTGAAAATAGTTATATTGAAATTAGAGACAAGCGTAAAAGACAAAAAGCTATAAAGGAAGATCCGTATTTCAATGCTTTACAAGTTAAGTTCGGATATGCTATAACTTGTCATAAATCACAAGGAGGTCAATGGGAAAATGTTTTTGTTGATCAAGGTTATTTAACCGAAGAGATGATTAACAAAGAATACATCAGGTGGCTATACACAGCTGTTACAAGAGCAAAATCAAAATTATATTTAACTAATTTCCACCCTAGGTTCTTCGGCGAAGAATCATTCTAACAAACATCTGAGGATAAATAATACTTTCTACTTACTTGTTTACCAAACTTGAATCACTATTTTTGCAGGCAACTTCAAGAAAGAATAACCGTCTTTAGAAATATGAGATCAAAAAACATACTTGCAATCCTAATTTTATTAGTCTCATCTTTAGAGAGTTTTGCGCAATATGAAAATCTATATGCATTTTTTGGAGTTGGACAATCCTATTACCAAGGAGATTTAAACGCTAACGCTTTCCCAAATGGAAACATACTTAACATGAGTTACAAAGGAGGAATTGGATACAATTTCCATACACGTTTCGGTGCCCAAATGCATTACACTCAATCGAACTTAAACGGTAGTGACTACTTTAATAACAATGCAGGAATGGCAGCCAGAGGATTAAGCTTTACATCTCCATTAAAAGAATTTGGAATCAATTTTAAGCTTCGAAACTTAAATGGGAAAGACGGCAGATGGATAAACTACTTATTCACAGGTTTTAATTTCTTTAGTTTCAATCCAACAGTTACTAAAGCGGAATCTTCTGAAACAAATTATGTTGCCGAAGATGGTTATAAAAAAATCGGAATAAATATTCCCGCAGGAATTGGTATAGGATATTGGGCTACTAACAACATTGGAATTGTATGGGAATCGGCACTACATATAACTTATACTGACTATTTAGATGGTGTGAGTAAAAATGGAAATGCAAAATACAAAGATGCGTTTGTTGACTCTCACATTATGGTTCTTTTCCGTTTTGGTGAATGGAAAGGAATGAGAAAAGGATCTCAGAAAAAATCAAAAGGGTTTAGAATGAAGAAAACTAGAACTATTAGCTGCCCGAGATTCTAGTAATTAATATTCTAGTTCAAAAGAACTTAATCACAAATAAATATTTAATTTAGAAAGGCGCATCAAAAAGATGTGCCTTTTTTTATTTAATATGAAAGTACTTATTACTGGAGTTAGCTCGGGAATTGGATGGGGATTAACAAACTACTATTTATCAAAAGGACACACTGTTTATGGTCTTAGCAGGAGAGTTCCTAAACAATTCATTAATTCAAATAACTTTCATCATTTAAGCATTGATCTCGCTGACATTGATCAAATTAAACATACTTCTTTACAATTTCTATCCTCTATAAGCTCAGTAGATTTAGTCATTCTAAATGCTGGGATTCTTGGGGAGATTGATGACCTAAAAAATCAATCGATTAAAAACATCCAAACGGTTATGAATATTAACGTTTGGAGT
>CAWVWF010000263.1:0-2914 GCA_963933885.1 uncultured Flavobacteriales bacterium
AGCAATTGATGTTACATTGAATGGAGATTATGGAGTGGTTGTTACAGATGTGGCATCAGGTTGTTCAGATAGTGATACGATTAGTTTTATTTTCAATATAGTTCCTAATCTTAATCTTGGTAATGATATAGTATTGTGTGAAGGGGAAGATGTTCAGTTAGAAGCAAGTGAGAATTCAATTGGCTATTCATATGTTTGGAGCAGTGGTGAATCAACATCTGAGGTCCTTGTTGATTTAACAGGAGTGTATTCTTTAGAAGTTACTAATGGAAATTGTGTAACTAGAGATACGGTATCAGTAACAGTTAATCCTTTGCCATTCAGTGATTTATTTGAGGATACTGTTCTTTGTTTTGAAGATCTTCCAAATGGGCTGAATTTAGATCCTGGTAGACATGGGGTGTCTTATCAATGGAACACAACTGAAACATCTCAAGTAATTAGTACAAGTTCAGCAGGAGTTTACACAGTTGTAATAACAGGACCAACTTCGTGTACAACAACAAGTGTTGCTAAAGTAAAAGAAGATTGTCCAGAGTCTGTTTGGTTACCTAATAGTTTTACTCCTGAAGGAAATTCCTTGAATGATAGCTGGGTGATTAAAGGTAGAGGAGTTGAAACTGTTGAATTGTTAGTTTTTAACAGATGGGGAGAATTAATTTGGACTGGAAATGCTATTGGTGATGCTTGGAATGGAACTTATGAAGCAACAGGAAATCCAGTTCAACAAGATGTTTACGTGTATAAATTAACTTATACATACTTGAATGTTGCTGGGAATTCTAATACAAGATTTAGGGTTGGGACTGTAGCTTTGTTAAGATAGTTTAATTCTTTATTAAGTTAAGCTTTACTTTGAGTTAAGGTAGGTAACTACTTGTTTTGTAACATTTAAAGATGAGTCTGCAAACATGAAGCTACCAGATCCTGCAGGGTTGAAAACGTATTTGAAATTATTTTCTTTTCCAAATAGAAAAACCTTGCTATTGATGTCTTCATTTAGTAATGATCGGTAATGTAATGTTGAATCACTGATGGTTTTTAGAGATGCTTCCTTTTTTGTTTTGAATTCAAGTTTTAAAAGGTACAATGCCTTTAAATCATTTTGAATTATTTCAGTTTTTTTTAATTGTTGTGCTTCGATAGATTTAGATATATCTGTTATTTGTTCTTCAATTTTTAATAGTGAATTTGTTGATTCATTCTCTAGTAATTTTAATCGTTCTTCATATTGCTGAGCGAGTTTGTATTCTTTGTTGATAACATTGATATCAATATAGCCAGTTTTGAATTGATCATTGTTACAACTCGTTAATATTAAGGTGCTTGAAATCAAGATTGTTAACCTAATCTGGAAATAGTTGATAAAAAGTCTAGAATTGCTCATAAATAGTACTTGTTTCATAGGCTCTAAACTATTCAAAATTATTAATTTCACAGCCTTATGGCAGGAAGTATTTTTGGAAATATATTCAGACTCTCAACTTTTGGAGAGTCTCACGGTAAAGGTTTAGGAGGAGTAATTGACGGATGTCCCGCAGGAGTGGAGATAGACGAGCTTTTCGTTCAGTCGGAATTAGACAGGAGAAAACCAGGTCAAAGTAAAATTGTTACACAAAGAAAGGAAGGAGATAAAGTTGTTTTTTTCTCTGGAATCTTTGAAGGTGTTTCAACTGGAACACCAATCGGTTTCGTAATTGAAAACGATAATCAGAAATCACACGATTACGATCATATAAAAGATAAATATCGTCCATCTCATGCGGATTACACATTTACTGAAAAGTATGGTGTAAGAGATTATAGAGGTGGAGGAAGATCTTCTGCGAGAGAAACAGCTTCAAGAGTTGTTGCTGGAGCAATTGCTAAATTGGCTTTGAAGTCTTTTGGTATCACAGCTCAAGCTTACGTTTCTCAAGTTGGAAGCATCACTTTAGGAAAGTCTCACGAAGAAATTGATTTGAATACGATCGAGTCTAATATCGTTAGATGTCCTGATGCTGAAATAGCTCAAGAGATGATCGACCATATTATGGTTGTTCGTAAAGATGGTGATACTATCGGAGGAGTTGTTGATTGTGTAATCAAAGGAGTTCCTGTTGGATTAGGAGAACCTGTTTTCGATAAGCTTCATGCAGAATTAGGAAAAGCAATGCTTTCAATTAATGCTGTTAAAGGATTTGAATTCGGTTCAGGTTTCGAAGGTGTTAAGCAAAGAGGTTCTGAACATAACGATATCTTTTATACTGAAGAAGGAGTTGTGAAAACAAAAACAAACAAGTCTGGAGGAATTCAAGGAGGAATCTCTAACGGTCAAGATATTTATTTCAGAACAGCCTTCAAGCCAGTTGCTACGATCATGAAAGATCAAGATTCAATTAATGAAACTGGAGAGAAAGTAACTGTTTCAGGAAAAGGACGTCACGATCCTTGTGTTGTTCCAAGAGCAGTACCTATTGTTGAAGCAATGGCTGCGTTAACCATTCTTGATTATTTATTGATTTCAAAAACAAATAAGTTAAGCGACTTATTATAAGCATATGTTAAAACGAGTTCCTTTATATGTTCAAATCTTAATTGGTTTAGGACTAGGTGTTGCTTATGGTGCGTTTGTGAGTGTTTATACTGAAGGTGATGAAGCATTATGGAATTCATTCAATGATTTCACACTTGATTGGATAAAGCCATGGGGTGATGTTTTTGTTAATTGCTTAAAGCTTATTGCTGTACCATTGGTTTTGTTTTCTTTAGTTAGCGGAATTGCAAGTTTAAAAGATGTTACAAAATTAGGAAGTATTGGAGGTAGAGCTATATCTATGTATTTGGCAACTACTGTAATTGCTGTTTCGATTGGTCTTGCTACAGTTAATGTAATAAAGCCTTGGGATGGGATCAGTAAAGATGCAGCTACACG
>CAWVWF010000264.1:0-2756 GCA_963933885.1 uncultured Flavobacteriales bacterium
TTGTAGATCTGTTGTAGTTAGACTTGCAAACTGTAGATGCGATTCTTCTTAATTTAGTCTCCGTACTTTTCTTGTGAACGATTGTATCAACTACATAAAAATTAACGTTTCTCTTGAAAAAATCAGCACCTGTTAATTGAAGGTTTAAGTAATCGAAATCATACGTATATGGTAATCTCACTTCAAATCTAGAAACCTTGTTTTCATGATTGTTAATCAGTTTGATTTCCTTTATATCTAAAGTGTCTTTGCTGTACGTTGTTTGTGAATACTCATAAAACCCAACCTTGTTAATTTTGATTGGATCTCCAGAGTAATCTCTCATTACAATCTTAATATACTTGTAATTTACGATTGGAAAATCTAGTATTTTAAGTGTCTTTTTGTTCTTGTTTGAAGCGCTAATCGAAAATCTACAATGATCTTTTATGGAGAAAAATGCTTTCCCGTCTTCACTTCCACTCAGTTTAATTTGCTTGTTAACTTGAGCATTGTTTATTTCAATGTAAAGCTCTTTTAACATTAACGTATCAAGGTTTTCTACTACCAATTCTGAGTATGCTCTATGGAATATAAAACCTTTGTTATAGCGCTCTAAATCTTTAATTGGTAACGTTACAAAGTTGGTGTCTAATGTTAAGATTTCACCAGACTCGATAAAGTACGGGAGTTCCTTTGAAGCAGAATCTTTTAACCTTAAATCTTGAAAGTTAAGTTTAGCCTCACCAATAATTTCTTGAGATAGCTTTACTTTATGATATCCAGATTTTTCAACATCATCTACTTTCGAAAAATGAGTTGATTGTGCTGTTGTAAATAAACTAACACAAATATTTAACGCGATTACTAAGCTAATTCTAGTCATTTTTCTCATCGTTTAAAATTAAATCTTTCACCTTCTGATACATAAAGGATAAGATTAAAAGTAGTACTCCTAACCCCATAAATGCTGCTATCTTCCCTCCTTCTGACAAACCTCTAATATCAAATACGAAAAGCTTGATTAACGTGATTGCTAATAGTACCAAAGATATTAATCTCCAGGCCTTTTCTTTTTTCTGAATTCCAACAACCATAAATATGAAGGATAAAACACCCCATAATAAAGCATAACCAACTTTTCTAGTCTGCTCTAAAGTATCGTAATAACTATCAGGTTCAGATAAGAATTGTGTGCTTAAATGGTTTAATTCCTGACTACATATGATAAGCAATACAAAAGCAACAAATGGTCTGATTAATCTACCGAAAATTGATGTTAGGTTATCATTTTTTTTCACCAAATTAAACACTTGGAAAAGTACGATTCCAAATAGTCCAGTTGCGATATAATGAAGGTTAAAAGTGTGACTGTAATCCAGCTGATCTGTGAACGTGAAGTATCGAAGCGTGTTGATATTATCTTGGTAAACAAACAAGTATAAACTCATTGCTATAATTGCAATAGGAACAATGATTAATCTAGAACTATCATCCCCTTTCTTGTTTACAAATAACACCGAAGCAATTGCAAAGACAAGTATGTAGATAGCTTGCCATATATCTCTCAATACCGATTCAGGTTGATAAACAGATAACGTATAATTCAATTCAATAAATCCAACTGTAAAACCTAAAACCAAACAGATTGCTGTAATTACTTTCTTGAAGCTATCCACACTTATCCCAAAGAAACTCTCCGTCTCTTTACTCAATAAGAACCTGTAAAATACGATAGAAGCAGTAACAAACAATCCAGTAATAAAGCCACTGTTAACAATAGCATCCATTTCAGAATTGTAAGCATATAGCTTTTCCCAATCCATAAATAAACTAATAATCGTAGCTGTGAAAACAATAACAGAACCTAGCTTAATCAATTTGATATTTGATTTCTGGTACAACCAGAACAATAAACACATCTCAGCTGCCCAGAATAATGTGATTGAATTACCTTCTAATTGAATTGGAGCAGCTAGACTTCCAAGCGTAAGCACGAGTCCGATTAACAAGTAAATAACGTTCTTATCAACCTCTGTTTTCTTTCTTAAGAAGAAGGCGAAAAGGAAATTAAACAATCCTAAACCAACAGTAAATAAACCTTGTAAAACACCATCATGATAATCGTTGAGTACAATCATTCCAAATGCATAAAACAATGCTGTGTTGGAAAGCAATAAAGAGAAATCAAAGGCTTTAAAGTTGATCTTTAATTTGATGTTTCTCAGAATGTTCATCATGAAGAACTCCAAGAATAAAACAGCTCCGAAAAACAACGCCAATAAAGGATTGTAGCTAACCTGTCCAGAAGGTAATTTAACAAGCCACCCTCCTATCATGATTACACTTCCAATTAAAGAAAGTAAGTTGATGAGCTTCCATTTTTTCATGTAAGAAACAGCTAACATACCACCATTTAATACAATTAAATAGATGAATAATGTTTTATAGTCTCCATTACCAGTACTAACTAATATTGGTGCGGCTAAACCTCCTAACAAGGAAATGACAGCCAATTCAACCTTATCATATGCAATACTTAATAAGGCTCCGAATACTGTAATAACAAGCATTAATAAGAATGCTGCTGTTTGATTGAATATTCCGTACTCTATAAAACCTAAGGCAATTGTGAAATATAACACCACAATTCCACCACCAGTTAATACAGAACTAAATGATCTAAATTCGTTTCTTAATTTATGTGCTATTCCAATTAATAATCCACCACAGAAAACACCAATAGCAACTCTACCAACTTCTCCTATCCATTCTTT
>CAWVWF010000265.1:0-2748 GCA_963933885.1 uncultured Flavobacteriales bacterium
AACCAGTTATGGTTAGTTGCAAAGAATAAGTTTTCTAAGAAATCTTTATCTCTAGCACTAGAACCTTTTGAACCAACACCTCCTCTATTTTGAGTTTTGTATTCGTTTAATTCAGTTCTCTTAATGTATCCTAAATGAGAAATAGTTACTACAACTTCTTTATCAGGAATTATATCTTCAATCCTGAAGTTTCCTCCAGCGAAGTTAATTTCAGTTTTTCTATCATCACCATGCTTAACTAAAACTTCAGTCAATTCAGTTTTGATAATTTCATAACGCTCTGCTTCGCTATCTAAAATACTTTTCAATTCCGCGATCAACTTCATGATCTCGTCATATTCAGTACGTAGTTTATCTTGCTCCAGTCCTGTTAAGTGACGAAGTCTCATTTCTACGATTGCTCTAGCTTGGATTTCAGAAAGATCGAAAGTTGTCATTAACTTCTCTCTTGCTTCATCTGGACTTTTAGATGCTCTAATTAATCTAATTACTTCATCAATGTTATCTGATGCGATAATTAAACCTTCTAAAATATGTGCTCTTTCTTCAGCCTTTCTTAAATCGTACTTTGTTCTTCTAACTATAACCTCTTGTCTGTGTGCAACGAAATGCACAATCATATCCTTAAGGTTTAATACTTCTGGACGACCAGCAACAAGTGCAATGTTATTTACAGAGAAAGAAGACTGTAATTGTGTGTACTTATACAACTTGTTAAGTACAACATTCGTGATTGCGTTTGTTTTAATTTCATAAACGATACGCATCCCGTTTCTATCAGACTCATCTCTAATATCAGAAACACCTTCAATCTTCTTATCATTAACAAGATCTGCAGTTTTCTTAATCATCTCTGCCTTATTAACTTGATAAGGAATCTCGGTAACGATAATACTTTCTTTACCTGTAGATGAAACTTCGATCTCAGCTTTTGCTCTTAGAACAACTTTACCCCTTCCAGTTTCAAAAGCATCTTTAACACCTTCGTAACCGTAGATAGTTCCTCCAGTTGGAAAATCAGGAGCCTTAATGTGCTGCATTAATTCAGCAATATCAATATCCTTATTATTAATGTATGCAATTGTTCCGTTGATTACTTCCGTAATATTGTGAGGAGGCATGTTCGTTGCCATACCAACTGCAATACCACTAGCTCCGTTTAATAACAAATTAGGAATTACAGTAGGTAATACAGTAGGCTCCTTAATTGTATCATCAAAGTTTAATTTATGATCAACAGTATCTTTTTCGATGTCTCTCAACATCTCTTCTGCTATCTTTCTTAGTTTCGCCTCAGTATAACGCATTGCTGCTGGACTATCTCCATCAACAGAACCGAAGTTACCTTGACCGTTAACTAAAGGATAACGTAAACTCCAGTCTTGAGCCATACGAACCATTGAATCATATACAGAGGAATCACCATGCGGGTGATACTTCCCTAATACTTCCCCTACAATTCTTGCAGATTTCTTGTGTGATCTATTTGAAAAAAGTCCAAGATCCAGCATTCCGAATAATACTCTTCTGTGAACTGGTTTTAAACCATCTCTTACATCTGGAAGTGCACGCGAAACAATTACTGACATCGAATAATCGATGTAAGCAGATTTCATTTGTTCCTCTATATCAACCTTAACTATTTTTTCTCCTTCAGCCATGTTTTGCTATTAGAATTATTTTACTATTTGAACTCAATCTACAAGAGGCTAAAAATAATAAATAAGTCCCTTGGTTTTTCACTATTCCAAAGCGACTTTCCAACAAAATTTTGTTAACAATAGGATATCGAAAAAAGAAACAAAAAAAACCTTCATTTGTATATCCTAGTACTAAGCAAATTCAGAAAAAATCATTAGTTTAGTGACTCATAAAATCGATCTCTTAATGGAAGCAAAATTTTCACCCAGACTAAAAGATGTAATTACTTATAGTAGAGAAGAAGCCTTGAGACTCGGTCAGGACTACCTTGGTGTCGAGCACCTCTTCCTTGGAATACTAAGAGAAGGAGAAGGAAATGCCATCAAAATCCTTAACGCAATTAAGGTTGATCTTCAAGAAATAAGAAAAGCTATTGAAACGGAAATCAAACCAAAGTCTAAAACTTTCAACCAAAGTGGAAATATTCCACTTGTAAAACAAGCTGAAAGAGCATTAAAAATTACATATTTAGAAGCAAAATTGTTCAAAAGTAATTTAATTGGTACTGAACATTTATTGCTAAGCATACTTAAAGATGATGACAACGTTGTAACCAAGATATTTGAAGATTTCAATATTGATTACAACACAATAAAAAACGAAATGGATATGATTAACGAAGAAACTGATCCAAAGGCGGAATTCCCAGGAAATCCACCTGAAGATGACAATACAACTCCAGGAGGAAATGATGGTGATTTAAATACACCTAAAAAACCAACTGACTCAAAAAGCAAAACGCCTGTTTTAGATAATTTCGGAAGAGATTTAACTGTTATGGCTGCTGAAGGAAGATTAGATCCTGTAGTTGGAAGAGAAAAAGAAATCGAAAGAGTTTCTCAAATCTTATCAAGAAGAAAGAAAAATAACCCAATTCTAATTGGTGAACCTGGAGTTGGGAAAAGTGCAATTGCTGAAGGTTTAGCTTTAAGAATCGTTCAAAGAAAGGTTTCTAGGGTTTTATTCGGAAAAAGAATTGTTACACTTGATCTTGCTTCTTTAGTTGCAGGAACAAAGTATAGAGGTCAATTTGAAGAGCGTATGAAA
>CAWVWF010000266.1:0-2560 GCA_963933885.1 uncultured Flavobacteriales bacterium
TAAAATCTTCATTTTCCTTTAATACTTCAAAAGAGAACTTCCGCTGAGAAGAGTGTCTATCGATAATTAAAAAACGAGCCCCTTTATCACGAATTGATTTAACCTTTTCATCATTTAAATCTTCATCAGCAATACTCCAACCACTTCGATTGGCGAAGTACATGGGCTTAGGAGATTTTCCTCCGTTAATAATAAACTTATCCTCTTTACTTGAAAAATCGTCTAACATAACCTCTAAGTCTAAAGGGTATAAGTCACGTGAATTTAAAAAGAAATCATGTTGTTGGTTCGCAATACCTTCAATCATAATTAACCCCAATACATAAGGATAAACCTTCTTAGGAAGGTGGGAAACAAACCATCCAACAACTATTGCCATTATTGGTGTAAATGGAATGATGTAGTAATTGTGCAATGGGAATACAGCGCCTGTTTTAATTATGAAAACGGCGAAAATTGTAGAGAATATAGCGAATGTGATTAACGTGTTTTTCTGTCTTAATTTGATTAGCCATACAAAACCAGCTAAGAAGAATACAAAAGCAGTGTATGAGCTTAATGAACTAAAGTAAAACTTCTCTAATAGTTCAGGAATGAGTTCCTTAATTTCTGAAACCCCTTCAGCAAACCCTTTAGGGAAATAGAGTCTGAATTTATATTGTTGAATCAAATGTGGAACCCATAAGAAGTACCATGAGCATCCAATTAAAAAGGAAACTGTTCCTACTACAACTAATTTAATTCTATGCTTTAACTCAAATGATTTTGAGAAAACGGGTATCGTGAAAATGCTAAGAATCACTATAGCTGGAAGTTTTACTAATATTCCAAGTGTTGTAAACAGGAAGAATAATCCAAGATGTTTCCATTTTCCTTCTTGTAAATGTTGTATCGCATACCAAACCCCAATCAGCATTAAAGAAATACTAAAGGTATCAGGCATTATTTTTCTAGAGAAGGCAAACCAGATAGACCCTAAAAATATGAGTGTTGAATTAAATGCGATTTGTTGACTCCAGACGCTTTTTACAGACTTGTAGAAAAACAATGTTCCTAAGCTGGATACGATTAAATTAATCAATCTTCCATACCAATGCTGATAGCCAAAACCGAGATTGCATAATCCGATTAAGCTGTTCAATAAAGGGAACTCTGCTCCGATGATACCGGTTAAATCACCAGCCATATCAATTTTAGGATACAGTAAATTAAAGTCTGAGTCAGATAAATTTCTAGAGATCATATTGGTTAATGATTGTCGCCAGTTATGACTTCTTTCTAGTGGGGCGTTTGTGATTCCCACAAGACGAATCATAAAGAAGGAGACGATCCAAAACCTAATGTCAAGAAATAATTGCTTTACTTTCACCTTGTAAATTTCCTGAAACTTATCCATATTATTAAATTTTGGAAGAACTTTTTGTTTCAAATCAAAATTGGTTATCATCAATAGCTTTAGTAAATTTGCGCTATACTTTTAGCATATGAAGATTAGTGGGTTTACGATGGTTAAAAATGCGGATAAATTATATTATCCGATCAAACAATCAATCGAGTCTATGTTGCCAATGGTCGACGAGTTTGTTGTTGCACTTGGTGATAATGATCCAGATGATGATACATTGGCTATAATCGAAAGTATTGATTCCGATAAAGTTAAAATTATAAGAACTGTTTGGGATCTAAACAAATACCCTAACGGTATGGAAAATGCGCATCAAACTGATATTGCAAAAAATGCATGTTCAGGGGATTGGGTGTTTTACTTACAAGCTGATGAGGTAATTAATGAGAAAGATCACGCTGCTATTATAAAGCGATGTGAAGAGTTGTTAGATGATAAACAAGTAGAAGGTTTACTTTTTAAATACTACCATTTCTGGGGTGATTATAATCATTACCATACAATCCATGGTTGGTATAAAAACGAAATCAGAATCGTTAGAAACCTTCCTGAAATTCATTCTTGGGAAAGTGCGCAGTCGTTTAGAAGAATTCCTGAATTTGACGGAGTTAATTATAGAGTACAAGCAGGAACACACAAGTTAAAAGTAGCTCAGGTTGATGCGCATGTTTACCATTATGGTTGGGTGAGACCACCACATTTAATGCAAAAGAAAAAGAAGTCTTTAGATACTATTCATAAAGGAGAAGCTAAAGCCGAAGCTATGTATTCAGTATTAGAAAACGAATTTGATTTTGGACCTATGGATCTTGTTCCTCTATTTCAAGGTACTCATCCTAATGCTATGAAAAATTGGATTTCTGATTTCAACTGGGGAGATAAGTTGAATTATTCTAAAGAATTAAAACATCCCAATGATAGTAAGCTAAAGCATATACAAAAGAAGATCAGGTTAATTACATGGTTGGAGGAATTAATAGGAAGAGAGATAGGTGGATTTAGAAATTTCATTTTATTGAATAAATAAGCCATTTTAAAAGAACACCCTTTTTACAGCGTTATAGTTTCTTAATTCATTTTATGCTTATGCGCTTCTTTATCCAAGGCTTTTCTTTATATATAATCACTCAACAACGTCACCCCTTTGCCGAAAGG
>CAWVWF010000267.1:0-2550 GCA_963933885.1 uncultured Flavobacteriales bacterium
ATCTATCCAAATGGTGAAGGAAAAACTTTCGACATGGATTATTACACAACTAAGCACCTTCCATTTGTAGGAGGATTATTAGGTAAGTCTCTTAAAGGAGCAACAGTAGAAAAAGGATTAGGTGGTGGAGCACCAAAATCACCTGCACCATATGCTGCAATGGGAAATATGTATTTCGATACATTAGAAGCTTTTCAAAAAGCATTTGGTCCTAACGCTGAAAAGATAATGGCTGATGTACCAAATTTCACGAATATCAAACCTGTTATTCAAATTAGTGAAGTAGTACTTTAAGAGTTTGACCATATAGTTTAAGAACAAATTCTATAGCATGGGCGGGAAATCATTGATTTTTCGCCCATCTTTATTTTTAAGCGGAAATGTATTTTATTTATTTATTATTCTATTAACTTTAGTGATTCAAATAAATAACAATACATCCCTAAGATGCTCAGACCTAATACAAACGAATATCCTCCATTTTATCAGGGATACCTTAACCTTCTACCTGAAGGTGACTTCTCAAGCTTATTAGCTGAGGACACAGCAAACACAATTCAACTTTTTAATGATATCGCAGCAGATAAGCATGAGTATCGCTATGCTGAAGGTAAATGGACTATTAAGGATGTATTAATGCATATCATCGATACTGAAAGAGGATTCTCATACAGAATGATTGTTTGTTTAAGAAAGGATGGTGAAACAATGCTTCACCCTATGGATGAAGACATGTACGCTGCGAATGCCAATACATCTGCTAGAACAATGGCTAGTTTACTTGAAGAGTTTATAGCTGTCCGTGAGAGCGCTAGAATAATGCTGGAAAACTCTTCGGAAGATGAAAACTCATTTATGGGTAACGGAGCTGGTCACAGAGTAACTGCTAGAGCCTTAGGATATATAATGATTGGTCATGCAATACACCACGTTAACGTTGTAAAAGAAAGATACCTTTAAGAATATGATTGTAAGAGAAGCAAAAACAAGCGATCTGAAAGGTTTAGCTAGTTTATTTAACGACTATAGAGTTTTCTATAAGAAGAACTCAGACTTAGATGGTGCTGTTCAATTCATTTCAGAAAGGATTGCTAATAGCGATTCTAAAATATTTGTTTGCGAAAACCAAGAAGGAGTACTTTTAGGTTTTGTTCAACTCTATCCACTCTTCTCTTCTACTAGAATGAAAAAGCTGTGGCTGCTAAATGATTTATTCGTTCAACCGCAATCTAGAAGCAAAGGTGTTTCAGTAAAACTGATTGAAAAAGCTAAGGATCTTGTTAATCAATCCAACGCTTCAGGAATGTTTTTAGAGACTGAAAAATCAAATATAATCGGAAATAGCTTGTACCCTAAAACAGGATTTAAATTAAACGAGGGGTCTAACTTTTACGAATGGACAAACAAATAAAAAACACATAACCATCTAACTACAAACTTCTTAATAACAAAAACACAAAGTAAAACTTAAACAAACAAACCACATTAACACGTACTTCTTGATTTGAGTGAAATAGTAATCTAGAAGGTAAAAGCTCCGATTTACAATCGGTATTCAATTACTAAGTTTCGTTTAAAACCGACTACAACAGAGTGAATTGCACACATGAATCCGATAGAAACAATACAACCGATTACAACCGAGTGAAATGAATTCATGAATCCGTTAGACATAATACAACTGAATAAATCGGATAGTTTACCTTTTAGATTGAAAATCAAAAAGTACGATAGACACAACAGTAATTGATTACTTTTGTGGAAATGAATTTCATATTCAAAGCCAACATGAAGCAAATAATCCTAATACTTTCAATATTCACTTTCATTTCTGCTTGCAATACACCAGCAACTGAAAAACCAGATCCAAGCCTTACTCCAGTTCAAGCAGTAAAACTAGGTGCTCCTTCAATTGAGAAAGAATGGACTATTCAAGATTATAAGAGCTACAATAACTACTTAGATTCAATTCCTCAAAAAGCCTACCCGAGAATCTCTAGTTTAAAATCCAAGAAGTTGTTCGAAAAAGTTGTTTCATCAATTCACCAGCCTAATATAAGCGACACGAATTATAACGTATATGAAAGAGTTGGCTTCTGTACTGATTTACAGATGACTGAGACAACCATTATGAGAAAATACGTTGCTGCTATGCAGAACGGATCTGAATACTCTACTGAGATTTCTTATTTAATGGGTTTGAGTATTATTAATTCAACCCAACTTATTACAATCGCAAATGAACTCATCCCAACACTCGATCCTAATGGAGAAAGCTATGAAGCACAGATGCAAGGTATTCAGCAAATGAGAGACGGATTGTTTATGCAGTATGACGCAGGATTTAGGTGTCTTCAAGAAATTGATACATATTCAGATTCAGATAGGATGATCATGACTGAATACTTAGTGAGCAATGCAAAGCCGATATTAACTTTTTTGGAAACAAACTCCCCACCATCAAATAATTATATTGAGAGTTTTTTTGATTTAGATATTTTAAATGTTACAGATAAAGTTTGGGGTTTTATTTCGAGGGAAATTATTGAT
>CAWVWF010000268.1:0-2399 GCA_963933885.1 uncultured Flavobacteriales bacterium
AGATAGAATAATTTCATCATGGTGTGTTTTCTGACAATGGAATAACCTTTCCATTGATTACTCTGCTATAATGCAAGGCGAAATCTACTATACTTACCGCAATCTCCGATGAAGATATAGTTGCCTTATATCTTGGGAAAGCTTCTTGAAGCATCTCCGTATCTATCGCTCCCAGTGCTAAACAATTAGATTTTATTCCAAATTCTTTTAATTCCTCAGCCCAGCACTCTGATAAATTAGCTAATGCTGCCTTAGAAGATGAATATAAACTTAAACCTGGGAATTTTGAACTTCCTTGAAAACCACCCATACTTCCTATATTAACAATATGAGCTTTTCCTGATTTTAGATTATCAAGTAATAATTGCACAAGTTTAAAAGGTCCTGTATAATTTATAGATACCATTTTATCGATTTCTTCGAAAGAAGTATCTTTTATAGAACCATTATATAAATAACCTGAATTATTAATAAGTACATGAATAGTATCTTCCCCTATTACTTTAACAAGATCTATATTCCAATCAGGTCTTAAATAATCTAATTCAATCGTAATAACCTTCGAAGAAGTTACCTTTAAATTATTACGATTTCTACTCGTAATGTATACCTTATTAATAGAGTCACTTTTTATTAGCTCTTCAACTACACTTTTACCGATTCCTTTTGAACCTCCAGTTACTAAAACATTCATTCTATTTACTCTTAAAACTATTTAACTTTTGCTTAGTAAAGTCAGATAGAACTAAAGTTCCACTTTGCTTAGCTTTGTCTTTCATGAAAGATTCTAAATCCTCCGCTCCTTCCCAAAACATTTCTTTAGTTCTTAACATTGCCTCAGGTGAATAAGTGATAAGTTCATTTAACAATAAACTCGTTCTTTTATCAAGCTCTGATCTATCTAATACAATCTCATTATACATTCCACTTGTTTTTGCCCAATCAGACTCTTTCCATTGAGAAGAATTGATAGCAAGACTTGAAAAATTAGCTAAACCAATTTTCCTCTTAACGGCTGCTCCAATAACAAAAGGTCCTATTCCTATAAAAAGTTCACTCAATTTAACACTTGCTGAATCTGTTGCTAAAACATAATCTGCTGCACAAACAATCCCTACTCCTCCACCTACAGTTTTACCATGTACTTTTACAACAACAAATTTCTTAGCATTTTTAATAGCCAAAATTACATTTCCGAATCCGTTAAAGAATTTCTCCCCTTCTGTTTCAGTTTTTAATTTTAGCAACTCATCAAATGAAGCTCCAGCACAAAAAGCTTTTTCTCCACCACTTGATAATAAAATAACTTTCACTTCTGGATTTGTCCCAAACTGTTCTAATGACTTAGCCAACTGAGATAACAAATCCGAAGGCAAGGAATTACTTTTAGGATGATAAAATTCAATTTCACCTATCCCATTATTTATTTCACTTCTTACAAAACCTATTTCAGACATGTTTTCGACTTTAAAACCCAAGATACTCAAAATAGAATTTCATACCAATCAACATTATATTTATCTTTATACCATACAACATTCATATTATGAAAGATCAGATAAAAGCTTTAGCGGATAAACACTTCGATAACATCGTAAACATTCGTAAATACTTACATGCAAATCCTGAACTTTCATTTAAAGAATATGAAACGAGTAAGTACATTCAACAATTCCTAACTGATAATAATATAGAATTTCAAGCTGGTTTTGTTGAAACAGGAATTGTTGCTCATATAAAAGGTAAGAATCCAGATAAAAAAATAATTGCTTTACGAACTGACATCGATGCATTGCCTATTAATGAAACTAACGACGTTGAATACAAATCAACAAAAGAAGGTGTAATGCATGCATGCGGACATGATGTTCACATGAGTTCTGTTTTAGGAGTATGTAAAATACTTAATGAGCTAAAAGATCAATTCGAAGGAACTATTAAAGTAGTTTTCCAACCAGGAGAAGAAGTTCTTCCTGGAGGAGCTTCTTTAATGTTAAAAGAAAATGCGTTAAAAAACCCTGATGCAGAGTTAATAATCGGTCAGCATGTTTATCCGCAATTAGAAGTTGGACATGTAGGGTTCAGAAAAGGAATGTATATGGCATCGGCAGATGAGATATATGTTACTGTAAAAGGTAAAGGAGGACATGGTGCTTTACCACATTCATGTGTAGATACAATTCTATTGGCATCACATATTGTAGTTGCATTACAACAAATAGTATCTAGAAACGCCAAACCTACAACTCCAACAGTTTTAACTTTTGGTAAGATAGAAGGATATGGTGCAACCAACATAATTCCTGATGAAGTTAAAATAACAGGAACGTTTAGGACTTTTGACGAAGAATGGAGAGCTGATGCTAAATTGAAAATGAAAAAGATGGCTGAATCTATTG
>CAWVWF010000269.1:0-2324 GCA_963933885.1 uncultured Flavobacteriales bacterium
CAAGCTCCAAGCACTTTACCCGATTTCAATGCGCTTACTAAATCAGTAGAATTCACATTAAATCCTCTAGCTGTATTAATTAAATAGAATGGCTTCTTAAAGCACTCAATAAAATTCACATCAACGAAATACTTATTCTCTTCATGAAAGTCCATATGCAGACTTACAATATCCGCTTCCTCTTGCAATTTAACTAGAGAAACTTCAGTTGTATTATCATCTGAAAATCCTGTTTTATGCTTATCATAAGCAATAATATTAATTCCAAAACCTTTCAATCGTTCGGCAAAAGCTTTCCCCATTACACCATAACCGATCAAACCAATTGTTTTACCTTTCAATTCAAAGCCTCTATTCTCTGCTCGTTTCCAAACACCAGATCTTACTTCTTGATCTGCTCTCTTAAGGTGATTCATTAACATCAACAACATTCCCATTGCATGTTCAGCAACGGCATCTCTATTTCCCTCTGGAGAACTAATAACTTCCACTCCCAGATCCTTAGCTGCTTGAAGATCTATATTTTCTAATCCTGATCCTGCTCTAGCTATAAACTTTAGACCCTTACAAGTTGATAAAATCTCTTTGGTTAACTTGAACTTGGAGCGAATTACAATTCCTTGATAATTTGTGATTTCTTGTTTTGACTCTTCTACTGATAAACTTGTTTTATCAACGCAATTCCAACCCATCTCTTGAAGTCTATCCCACAAAATAGAATGGACAGAATCTACAAAAATAACGGATCCTAAATGTGACATTACAATAAACTTTGACAAATATAGAAGTACAACAACAGTCCGAAAATATCATTTGCTGTTGTTATAAATGGCCCTGTAGCTAATGCTGGATCCACCTTAATCTTATGAAATGCTAATGGAATCCAAGTTCCAAATATGGCTGCAAATACGATTACAGCTAATAGAGATAAACTAATAGATAAACTTAACCAAAAGTCTTCACCAAGTATCAAGTTAACCACGAACAGCAAACCTGCACAAAGTAATCCATTTACCAAACCAACTCCTAATTCCTTAGTTAACTTGGCTAATAAACTACCTCTTAAAGTTTTATTGGCTAAACCTTGAACAACAAGTGCTGAGGATTGAATACCTACGTTACCTCCCATTGCTACAATTAACGGAATAAATGCCATTAACGTAGGCGTTTTAACAGCTTCGCTTTCGAAAACACCAATAACATTTGCTCCTGCAATACCTCCAAACATCCCAATTAAAAGCCATGGGAATCTTGCACGTGTAAGTTGCCAAACACTATCTGAAGATTCAACATCTTCTGAGATACCAGAAAGCATCTGGTAATCCTTCTCCGCTTCTTCAACAATTAAATCAACTACATCATCAATCGTAATTCTACCAATCAATTGATTGATACTATTTACAACAGGAAGTACAACTAAATCATATTTATCCATGATCCTAGATACTTCCATATTGGTAGCATCGGCTTTCACAGAAATAATATCATCAACTACAAGCGTATTAATTTTTGTCTCAGAAGAAGAAAGTATTAATTTTTTCAATGAAATAATACCAACTAATTTTTTCTTATCATCAACAACATAAACTGTGTGAACCTCATCAATCTCTTCAGCTTGTTTCCTAAGCTCAACAACACATTCTTTTACGTTCCAATTAATGTTTACTTTGATTAACTCTTTCGCCATTAAACCACCGGCAGTATCCTCATCGTAATTTAAAAGGTCGATAATATCACTTGCGTGATCAGTATCTTCAATCGCTGAAATTACCTCTTCTTGCTTATCTTCTGGAAGCTCTCCAATTAAATCGGCAGCATCATCAGTATCCATATTATGAATTACCGTTTCGGCAATTTCTTTTGCGGATAAATCAGCAAGAATTTTTGCTCTTTCTTGTTCTTCTAGTTCTGCAAATACATCCGAACGAAGTTCTTCTTCGAAAAGACGAACTAAGGCAACAGCATTCTTTGGTGTCACTTTACTTAAAACATCGGCTATATCAGCTGGGTGCATCTCTACTAATGTAGAAATTACGCTATCCATACGTCCCTCTTCGATGCGACGAGGTAACTTATCAATAAACAGACTTATATATTCTTCGTTTTTTTCCACAATTGCATCACACAAAAAAAGCCATTCTGTTAGACAGAATGGCTTTTATAATTTTATTATTAGCTTACTTAAGTGTTACAGCAGAGAAACCGATCATTGTGTTTTCACAATAAACTTCTACTCTATAATCACCTTTACTAAACCCTTGCCCACCAAATAAGTTGGTAGCGTACATGTAAACATCAGTACTAGTATTTTGATAGTCTATACT
>CAWVWF010000270.1:0-2204 GCA_963933885.1 uncultured Flavobacteriales bacterium
CTATTAAAAAACTGTTCAACACTATATTCCTTAATTGTATTCATATCGCTGGGTTCTATTGTTTCAATGATTTACTAAAACTAGCTTAAAAAGAAAGTATATACAAGGAATTCAGCATCGAAAAAAAAGGCCCTAAATAACTAACTATTTAGGACCTTTTTAATGTTGATTTATTTAGGTGTTACCGGCAAGCAGGGTTGGGGAATTCCAAGGATTTTAAATAGCTTATACTGGGTAAAAGCAACTTGAACTTGTAAAGAGAAGTCCAAAGGAATAGCTTCCTCATACATACCTTTATAATATGGTTCAGGGTATTTACGATTAGCAAAGAACGCCTCATTCTGAATATTAAAAGAATCACACATGTTTGTGAAACCAAAAATAGAAGGAATGTTTGTTCCCATTGAATCCAATTGATCCATTGGTGCAGTATATCCACCACCATGACAAGACATACAAGATGCTTGTGGATTATCAACCGGACCGCATAAACGTCCATTACACCCAAAGTGCTCGTATATAGTTATGCTATCATTCAATACAGATTGATATGCTGGGATTGAACTATCTTGCTCAACTGCAGGGAAAGTTTCATCATCCATTGCAAACTGAATTCCTACAGGATCTAAACGGTCTTTTGCAGTAGCGCCTTTAAGAGTACCATTATAAGCAAATGTACCAAATACCCAATTCGTTGGTGATCTGTGATCAACTACAGCAACATCAATTTGAACCAAGTATACTGGCTGTGGAGTTCGGTTACACTCATATGTTGTGTCACCTTTAAGTACATGTCGGTTAACTTGCCATTCAGGAGAATTTACTAAAAATGGAACTTGAGTACTTGTAGCTGTTGTAAAAAGTGTTT
Organism: uncultured Flavobacteriales bacterium; assembly: GCA_963933885.1. GTDB lineage: Bacteria > Bacteroidota > Bacteroidia > Flavobacteriales_C > CAWVWF01. The sequence goes on from CAWVWF010000270.1 coordinate 869, forward strand.
TGATAACACATGCGCCTTCAAGAAATGGTAATCCTGCTGGTAAAGACTTTCCGTTATTTGTAACTAGAGTAGGTTCTCCACTTTTAGGGAATAACTGACTGAATGAATAACCTGCATAGTCGTTATACATTCCAACTGCCCATGTTTCAAAATGTGTAATTGAAGCATCACTATTAGCATGTTGTAAATGACCAATACCTGATGCTAACATTTTTTCACCATCAAAATCAGCAATAGATGCTATACGTTCACTTGTACATCCATGAATAAATTCACGACCAGCATTCGGGCTATAAGCCATCCATGGTACATGAAACCAACGGTTACTTCCGTTCACATCGGTTTTCCAACCAGATTCGTTTGTTAGGTTTGGATCTTGCCCTTGAAAAGAATAATCAATAATTGCATCAATATATTCTTTCCATTTCCCTGTTTTCCAATCTGGGTTTTTATCAGTGAAATCTACATCAACTTTTAACCAAGGCATATCCGCTCCACCTTTTGGAAGTGTGTCTGGATAATCATGGCTCAATTCGAAAGTAGGTCCTGTCCATTTTACAGGAGGTGTGTTTACTGCGTTTCTAAACGCGAAGTAGGCTGTGGAATCAATTACTTCAGTAACTATATCTACTGATGGCGATGTACTTTCTTCATCTCCACAAGATGTTAAAGTTATTCCTAATATTAAGGTAAATGCTAAGCTTAATAACTGCGGTTTTTTGAAGGCCGAGTTAATGTAGTTAAATGTTTGTTTCATAATTTTCACTAGTTAAATAGTTGTTTTCCAAAAGTAATTAAAATAAATATTAAGTATTACTTTATGATATTGTAAAATAAAAGAAAATATTTAGTGTTTCAATCAGATTTCGTTAAAAAATAATCAGAAGATCAGATTTTTTTCTTTAGTTGTTGCATTCCGAATTAATGCTAGGTAATAAATTGTAAGTGTTACTTTTTAAATTACTTTTGATAAAGTAAGATTTCAAATAATAATTACTTTCAAAAAAACAGCATGAGCCAATCTAATGACTTACTTGATGAGTCTACTTTAGAAGCATTTAAAGGAAAAAAGCCGAGTAGAGTTACGCTATTGGAAAACGATGAGAAATTGGTGCTTACCGCTTATACAAAGTCTTACTTTAACGTTGCATTTAGATGTTTAGGCGTATTGGTTTTCATATTTATTATTCTATTAAATGCAGAAAATGCATTGCTTCCTTTTTTCCTTTTCATGTTTATGGTATTCTATACATTCGTTGGAATATTAGATAAGCTTGAAATCACAGTTTATCCAGATTCGATAGAAATAAATGAGAAAGGTTGGTTAATGACAACT
>CAWVWF010000271.1:0-1935 GCA_963933885.1 uncultured Flavobacteriales bacterium
GATGAAGTATAGTTGACGAGGCGTCTAGATTCCTGCCTTCGCAGGAATAACAACTTCGTTGATTGGTTTAGTATTGTTGATGAAAGTCTTGCTCGTAAGCTTATAAAATATAACCACCTTCTAGCTTAGTTCCAGATAGGAAACTAACCGTATCCATTCTTTTCTTACCAGCTAATTGCAGCATTGTAATCTTTACAGCGCCTTCACCACAACCGATAACCAAGTTTTTCTTTCCGTCCGTTTGAATTTCACCAGGAGCCAATTGTTTTACTGGTTCACCTGTTTCTTCATCTATAGTTTTGGAAATCTCAGATCCGAATATTTTTAATCCTAACGTTTTACCATCAGGGAAACGTAATGTAGCTTGAGCTGCAGGGTAGGGACTAAGTCCTCTAATGTGATTGTGTACCTCAAATGCATCTTTGTACCAATCGATCTTACAAGTGTCCTTAAAAATCTTGTAAGCGAGTTTTGGTGCTCTTCCGTTTAGGATTGCATCTTGATTTTGAGTTGAAACAGTGCCTGCTTCAATGTTTTTTATTGTCTTTAAAACTAAGTCAGCACCAATGTTCATTAGCCTGTCATGCAATTCTCCAGCAGTTTCGTTATCCGAAATTGGTGTTTTAGCATTGTCGATTATCTCACCAGTATCAATCTTGTCATCTAAGAAGAAAGTACTTACACCAGTTTCCTTTTCCCCATTCATTACTGCCCAGTTGATTGGTGCAGCACCACGGTAATCAGGTAATAATGAACCATGTAGGTTGAAAGTTCCCTTTGCAGGCATGTTCCAAACTACTTCAGGTAGCATTCTGAAAGCAACGATTACTTGAATGTCTGCTTCTAAACTCTTTAACTCAGCAATGAAGCTTTCATCTTTTAGTTTAACAGGTTGTAAGATTTTCAGACCGGCTTTTACAGCGTATTTCTTTACAGCAGATTCCTGTAATTTCATACCTCTTCCAGCTGGTTTGTCGGGAACGGTAACTACTCCGACAACATCAAATCCGTTCTGTACTAAAATATCAAGGGAAGCAACTGCAAAATCTGGAGTTCCTAAAAAAACAATTTTCATAGTAATCTATTAATCAGTTCGCTATATGAATTTGGTGTTGGTTTTCTTTAACTCCTTTCTGTAGTTGAATAAGTTGTTTTCCTTAATCAATCTAGCGATTATTGGAGGAACCATTTTCTCCCATTCAGTATTTCCTTCAGTGATTTTCTCCAAAACTTTATGAGAGAAAATGTGAAGAATATGCTCATCAAATTTTTCGTAATCAATGATCTTGTCAGTCTTCAAAAGGAAGTTGTAAAGATCTTTATACTTCTCTGGAATAATCATATTCTCAGAAGTGATTATCTCATCTCCAAACTTGTATGGGTAGAGGTAGAGGCGTAGATCCTTGTGGAATAAGTATCCAAAGGCTTCGATTAAACCTCCATTTAATTTTGTGTAGAATCTTTCATTGAATACATTGATCAACGAGTTAGCACCTAAAACCAATGCTAATTGAGCACCAGTGTTATATCGTGTTAAGTATTGAACCAATTTATAGTACTCGTGGAAATTAGAAACTAAAACTGTTTGACCAAGTGCTGTTAGGATATCAACTCGATCAAGAAAATCTTGTTCGTCGATACCTTCTCCTCCGCTTAAGTCTCTAAGCGTTAGTTCTGTAATTACGGTTATCTTCTTTTTGTCTCTAATGCGTTCGTCCTTCTCGAATTGTTTCATTCCATGCTTTAACATGTCTAAATGAACCTTTGTAACTGGACGGAAACGACCTCTTAAAGCAAGAATATCTCTCTTGTATAAAACTTCTGTTGGGTGAATTGTTTTTCCATTTGGTAAAAACATTACAGCATCAGCCATTTTATTTTTAACCAATCCTAAGCTCAATAATCGGTTGTCTACATTCTTGAACAATGGTCCAG